>NZ_JBIRXG010000004.1:0-480564 GCF_044388685.1 Streptomyces sp. NPDC020192
ACGCCCGGTTACATTCCGAACCCGGAAGCTAAGCCTCACAGCGCCGATGGTACTGCAGGGGGGACCCTGTGGGAGAGTAGGACGCCGCCGAACAATCTTTGGAGGACCCCTGGTCCCAGCGTTCAGCTGGGACCAGGGGTCCTTTTGTTTTTACAATGCTTGCGGTACCGAAGACAGGAGTCACCATGTCCACCAACTCTCCCGACGAGCGACCGGAGCGCGACCAGCGGCGACGGGACAGTGGTGACCGGGGTGACCGCGGCGGCTACCGCGGCGACCGTGGCGACCGTCCGGCCTTCCGCCGTGACGACGACCGTCGTGGCGGTGACCGCGGTGACCGCGGTGGCTACGGCCGGCGCGACGACAGCCGTGGCGGTGGCTACGGTCGCCGTGACGACCGGCGCGATGACCGTCGTGGTGGTTACGGCGAGCGCGGTGACCGTGGTGACCGTGGTGGTTTTGGCGGTCGTAGGGATGACCGTCGTGAGGGTGACCGGGGTTCGCGTCCGGCGTTCCAGCGGGACGACCGTGACCGTGGGCCGCGTCGCGACGACCGCCGTGACGACCGCGGTTTCCGGCGTGACGACCGGCGTGACGACCGTGGCGGCGACCGCCCCGCCTTCCGCCGCGACGATGACCGTCGTGGCGGTGACCGCGGTGGCTACGGCCGGCGCGACGACAGCCGTGGCGGTGGCTACGGCGATCGCGGTGGCTTCCGTCGCGAGGACGACCGTGGTGGCTACGGGCGCCGTGACGACCGGCGCGACGATCGTCGTGGTGGTTACGGCGAGCGCGGTGACCACCGCGGCGACCGTGGTGACCGTGGTGGTTTTGGCGGTCGTAGGGATGACCGTCGTGAGGGTGACCGGGGTTCGCGTCCGGCGTTCCAGCGGGACGACCGTGACCGTGGGCCGCGTCGCGACGACCGCCGCGACGACCGGGGCTTCCGGCGTGACGACCGGCGTGACGACCGTGGCGGCGACCGCCCCGCCTTCCGCCGCGACGACGACCGCCCGGCCTACCGTCGCGAGGACGACCGTGGTGGCTACGGGCGCCGCGATGACCGGCGGGACGACCGGCGGGACGACCGGCGCGGTGAGGACCGTGGTGGATACGGTCGGCGCGAGGACAGCCGTGGTGAGCGCGGCGGGTTCCGGGGCCGGGACGAGCGCGGTGCCCGTGGGCCCCGGCGCGACGACCGCGGTGGGCGGCCCGGTGGCTTCCGGCGGGACGACCGGCGCGGTGAGGACCGGCGCGACGACCGCCGTGGCGGTGGCCGCTTCCGTGACGAGCGTGACCGTGACCGCGACCGCGAGCCGATCAAGCGGCTGCCGATCCCCGAGGACGTCACCGGCGACGAGATCGACAAGGACGTCCGGCAGGAGCTGCAGAGCCTGCCCAAGACGCTCGCGGACGACGTCGCCAAGAACCTGGTGATGGTCGCGCGGCTCATCGACGAGGACCCCGAGGGCGCGTACGGCTACTCCAAGGTGGCCCTGCGCCTGGCGTCCCGCGTGGCTGCCGTACGCGAGGCCGCGGGCTTCGCCGCGTACGCCAACCAGAAGTACAGCGAGGCCCTCGCCGAGTTCCGGGCCGCGCGCCGGATGACCGGCACCGTGGACCTGTGGCCGGTGATGGCCGACTGCGAGCGTGGGCTCGGGCGGCCGGAGAAGGCGCTGGACATGGCCGGTGCCCCGGAGGTGCACAAGCTGGACAAGGCCGGTCAGGTCGAGATGCGGCTGGTCGCGGCCGGTGCCCGGCGTGACATGGGTCAGCTGGACGCGGCCATCGTGACCCTGCAGAGCCCCGAGCTGGCCTCCAGCTCGGTCCAGCCGTGGACCGCGCGCCTGCGCTACGCGTACGCCGACGCCCTGCTGGCCGCCGGCCGGGAAGGCGAGGCGCGGGACTGGTTCGCCAAGGCCGTCGAGGCCGACCGGGACGGCAGCACGGACGCCTCGGACCGGCTCGCCGAGCTGGACGGCGTGGAGTTCGTCGACGCCCTCGACGAGAGCGAGAGCGAGAGCGGGACCGAGGGCGGGACCGAGGGCGACAGCGCCGGCGACCGCGAGTCCGTGCAGGCCTCCGAGGAGGACGGCGGCAAGGACGACACCGAGGACGAGACCAAGGACGACGACAAGGACTGAGGTCCGTCACTGAGAAGAGGGCAGGCTCCCCACGGAGCCTGCCCTCTTCTCGTATGCCGTCGGCTCAGATCTCCAGTGCCCGCAGCACCAGCCCCGACGCCGGCTTGGGGCCGAACGACGTCGACTTGCGGGGCATGGTCACGCCCAGGCGGGCCAGGTCGCGTACGACCTCCTCGCGGACGGGGTGCATCAGGACGGCCGTACCGCCGTCGCGTTCCGCCTTGGCGACCGTCGCGGTGGTGTCGTGGATGTAGGCGATGTGGGCGGGCGAGTCCTCGGGGATGTGCCAGACGTGGTCGAGGAGCGTGGCGTGCAGGACCGTGGCGTCCAGGGAGCGCCAGGCGGCCGGGCGGTCGCCCGGGATCGTGCGGGCCAACAGGTCCGGGTCCGGGTGGTCGAGGAGGTGGAAGGCGCCGTCGCCGGCCAGCAGGAAGGCGTTGCCCGTGCAGGTCGCGTCCGCGAGCACCTCCAGGGCCTCGGCCAGGGGTACGTCCAGGCGTCGTACCCGGAACAGGCCCTCCACCGCGGCCAGCGCGTCCGCGACCGGCAGGCGGCGCAGCAGGCGGTGGATGGCGCGGACGCGCAGCGGGTAGCGGGCGGTGTCGACGAGGAGGACCAGGCCGTAGTCCCAGGGGCTGGGGGAGGGTTGTTCCGCACGGAGCAGCCGGTAGGTGGCCCAGCGGTGGTGGCCGTCGGCGATCAGGGCCTGGTGCTGGGCGAGGTCGGTCTGGATGCGGGTCAGGTCGGCCGGGTCGGTGACCGCCCACAGGCGGTGGTGGAAGCCGTCCTCGGTGGTCGTGGAGAGCAGCGGGGGCTTCTCCGCCGTGCGCTCGACGACCTCGGCGGTGGTGCCGTTGCCGCGGTAGGTCAGCAGCAGTGGTTCGAGGTTCGCGCGCGTGGCGCGCATCAGGGCCGCGCGGTCGGCGACCACGGGCGGCATGACGTCCTCGTGCGGCAGCACCACGCCGTCCGCCGGCTCCGAGATCCGCAGCGCGCCGATGACGCCGCGCTGGAGCATGCCGCCGCCGTCCCGCTGCTCGTAGACGTACAGGCCGGGCTCGGGGTCCGCGGTGAGGATGCCCTCGGCGAGCCAGCGGCGCAGGGTGTCGGCCGCCTGCTCGGTGCGGGCGCTCGGGGTGCTGGCCTCGGGCAGGATCAGCCGGACGATGTTGTGCGGGTCGGCGGACTGGAGGTGGTGCACCCCGTCGGGCCGTACGACGACGTCGTACGGCGGGGAGGTGACGGAGGCGAGGCTGCCGACCCGGTCGGGGTCGTAGCGAAGGCCTCGGAACGGGGTGAGTTCCAGGCCTCGGCGCGCCGTTGCTTCCGAGTGACCTGCAGTGTTCATCCCGGCATCGTACGTGTGTCAGTGGCGTGCGGGATGATCGGGGGAAAGACGGTCGAACGAGGAGCGATGTGGAATGAGCCAGGCGGTCAGGACGACGCCCGAGGGCAGTGGGCAGCCCCTGAGCGAGGCGTACGACACGGCGCTGCTCGATCTGGACGGGGTGGTGTACGCGGGCGGGAACGCGATCGCGCACGCGGTCGACTCGCTGGCGGTGGCGCGTGCGGGCGGGATGCATCTGGCGTACGTCACGAACAACGCGCTGCGGCCTCCGGACACGGTGGCGGAGCATCTGACGGAGCTGGGTATACCGACGGGCGCTGATGACGTCATCACCTCCGCGCAGGCGGTCGCGCGGCTGATCAGCGAGCAGGTGCCGGCGGGGGCGCGGGTGCTGGTGATCGGCGGCGAGGGGCTGCGGGTGGCGCTGCGCGAGCGGGGGCTCACGCCCGTGGAGTCGGCGGACGACGATCCGGCGGCGGTCGCGCAGGGGTACGGCGGTCCCGACCTGACCTGGGGACGGTTCGCGGAGGCGTCGTACGCGGTGGCGCGCGGGGTGCCGTGGTTCGCGTCCAACACGGATCTGACGATTCCGAGCGGGCGGGGCATCGCGCCGGGCAACGGGGCGGCCGTGGAGGTCGTGCGGATCGCGACGGGCAAGGAGCCGCAGGTGGCGGGCAAGCCGCTGCCGCCGATGCACAAGGAGACGATTATCCGCACCGGTGCGAAGCGGCCGCTGGTGGTCGGGGACCGGCTGGACACGGACATCGAGGGGGCGTTCCACGGCGGGGTCGACTCGCTGCTCGTCCTGACCGGCGTCACCGACGGCGCCCAGCTCCTGGCCGCGCCGCCCCAGCACCGGCCGACGTACGTGGACGCCGATCTGCGCGGCCTGCTCACCGGGCAGCCGGAGGTCGTCGAGGAGGGTGACGGTTTCCGCTGCGGCGGCTTCAGGGCGACGCCCGGCACGGAGCGCCTGGACCTGGAGGGCGACGGCGAGCCGCTGGACGGACTGCGCGCGCTGTGCGCGGCGGCCTGGACGGCGGCCGGGGAGGGCACTTGCACGCTGGACGGGGGGAAGGCACTGGCGCGCCTCGGACTGTGACGAGCGTTCCGGGGGCCGACGGTTCGCGGGGATCGAGATCGAGGCGAGGGTAGGCTAACCTAACCTCGTGTTGGTCGACAGTCCTCCGGAACAGTGCGCGCAGACCGCTCCCGCGCCCCCAACCCGCCGGGCGGTACGGGCCCTTGGGCTCGTGCTCTCCGTCGCGATACTCGTGCTCGTCGCCCTGGCGAGCATCGCGATCGGGGCGAAAGCGCTGACGCCGGACCAGGTCTGGCACGGGCTGTTCCATGACACGGGGACGTACGGCGATGTCGTCGTGGACGAGCGGATCTCGCGCACGGTTCTCGGTCTGCTGGCCGGTGCCGCGTTCGGGCTGTCCGGGGCCGTGCTCCAGGCGCTCACCCGTAATCCGCTGGCCGACCCGGGGCTGCTCGGCATCAACGCCGGCGCCTCGGCCGCCGTCGTCACCGCCATCACCTATTTCGGCGTCACCAGCCTCACCGGCTATGTGTGGTTCGCCTTCCTCGGTGCGGCGGCGGTCGGCGCGCTGGTGTGGTTCCTCGGCGGCAGCCGCGGCGCCACCCCGGTGCGGCTCGCGCTCGCCGGTACGGCCATCAGCGCGGCCCTGTACGGATATCTCCAGGCCGTGATGATCATGGACGACGCGGCGCTGGGCAAGATGCGCTTCTGGACGGTGGGTTCGCTGGCCTCGGCCACCGACTCGACCATCCTGCAGGTGCTGCCGTTCCTCGCGGCCGGCACGCTGCTCGCTCTCGCGCTGGCCCGGCCGCTGAACGCCGTGGCGATGGGCGACGACACCGCCCGTGCCCTCGGCGCCAACCTGGGCCGCACCCGCGCCCTGGCCATGCTGGCCGCCACCGTGCTGTGCGGTGCCGCGACCGCCGCCTGCGGTCCCATCGTCTTCGTCGGCCTGATGGTGCCGCACGTCGTGCGCTCCTTCACCGGCCCCGACCTGCGCTGGATCCTGCCGTACGCCACGGTCCTGTCGCCCGTGCTGCTGCTCGGCGCCGACGTCATCGGCCGGGTCGTGGCCCGGCCGTCGGAACTCCAGGTCGGCATCGTCACCGCGATCGTCGGCGGCCCGGTCTTCATCTTTCTCGTACGACGGCGGAGGACGGCCCAGCTGTGAAGACCCACTCCAGGAGCCGGTCCACGAGCAGGTCCACGATCCGTGCCGTGCGTACTCCCGGTGGGCTCTCCCTCCGCCTGGATCCACGTGCCCTGATCGTCGTCGTCCTGCTGCTCGTCGCCGCCTGTGCCGCGGGCGTCGCGCTGATCGGCACCGGCGACGCGAGGATCCCGGCGGCCGACGTGCTGCGGACCCTCGCCGGGAACGGCACCGCCTACCAGGACTTCATCGTCAACGAGCTGCGGCTGCCGCGGGTCCTGGTCGGTCTGCTGGTCGGTGCCTCGCTCGGCCTCGGCGGCGCCCTGTTCCAGTCCGTCTCCCGTAATCCGCTGGGCAGTCCGGACGTCCTCGGTCTGTCGCAGGGTTCGACGGCCGGCGCGCTGGTCGTCATCGTGCTGATGTCCGGCACCTCCGCGCAGGTCACTTTCGGCGCCCTGACCGGCGGCCTGGTGACCGGACTCGCCATCTATCTGCTCGCCTGGAAGCAGGGTGTGCACGGATACCGGCTGGTCCTGGTCGGTATCGGTGTCTCCGCGATCGCGACCGCGGTCAACGGCTATCTGCTCACCAAGGCCGACCTGGTCGACGCGGCCCGCGCGGTCGTGTGGATGACCGGTTCGCTGGGCGGCCGTGACTGGGACCAGGTCTGGCCGCTGCTCGCGCTGTGTGCCGTCCTCGTCCCGGTCGTCCTCGCCCACGCGCGCGGCCTGAGGATGATGGAGATGGGCGACGACGTCGCGAACGCCCTCGGGGTGCGCGTGCAGCGCGTCCGGCTGGTGCTGATGGTCTCCAGCGTGCTGCTCACGGCCGCCGCCACGGCCGCCGCCGGCCCCGTCAGCTTCGTCGCGCTCACCGCGCCGCAGCTCGCCCGGCGCCTGACCCGCTCGCCGGGCCCGAACCTCGTGCCCTCCCTGTGCATGGGCGCCGCCCTGCTGGTCGGCGCCGACTGGGCCTCGCAGCGCCTGTTCGGCGCCGACCAACTGCCCGTCGGCGTGGTCACGGGCGTCCTCGGCGGCGGCTATCTGCTGTGGCTGCTGGTCACCGAGCGCAGGGCGGGCCGGATATGAGCGGCACCGACACCCACACGACGAGGAGCACTGTGAACCGCCTGTCCGCCGAGAACGTCACCCTCGCCTACGACCAGCGCGTCATCGCCGAGCAGCTGTCGGTGGAGATCCCCGACAACTCCTTCACGGTGATCGTCGGCCCGAACGCGTGCGGCAAGTCGACGCTGCTGCGGGCGCTGTCGCGGATGCTCAGGCCCAGCGAGGGCCGGGTGCTGCTCGACGGCCAGGTCATCCAGTCGATGCCCGCGAAGAAGGTCGCCCGCACCCTCGGCCTGCTGCCGCAGTCGTCCGTCGCGCCCGACGGCATCACCGTCGCCGACCTCGTCGGCCGCGGCCGCTACCCGCACCAGGGTCTGCTGCGCCAGTGGTCGGCGCAGGACGAGCGGGTCGTACAGGAGTCCATGCGGCAGACCGGGGTCGACGGGCTGGCCGACCGGTACGTCGACGAGCTGTCCGGCGGGCAGCGCCAGCGGGTGTGGATCGCCATGGCGCTGGCCCAGCAGACCCCGCTGCTGCTCCTGGACGAGCCGACCACCTACCTCGACATCCAGCACCAGATCGACGTCCTCGACCTGTGCGCCGAACTGCACGAGGAGCAGGGGCGGACGCTGGTGGCCGTACTGCACGACCTCAACCACGCGGCCCGCTACGCCACCCACCTGATCGCCCTGCGCGGCGGTGAGGTCATCGCCGAGGGCGCTCCGAACGACATCGTCACGGCAGAGCTGGTCGAGGAGGTCTTCGGGCTGCGCTGCCAGATCATCGACGACCCGGAGACGGGCACCCCGCTGGTCGTACCGGCAGCCCGCAAGGCCAGGGTCACAGCAGCTTCCTGAGCCGGAACAGGTCCAGCAGGCTTGCCTCCAGCCGCACCCGGCCCCTGCCCCAGGCGGTCGCGAAGTTCAGCTCGCCGTCCACCAGGTCCACCAGGTCGTCCCCGGCCATGGCGAGCCTGATCTGCGCCTTCTCCCGAGGCGGCCCGGGGTGGGTGTCGTCCACCTCGATCCGGCCGCCGGTCATCCGGCCGACGAAGGTGACGTCCAGGTCGGTGATGTGGCAGCTCACCGAGCGGTCCAGGACGGCGGCCGCCCGGACGTCGCCCTCGGCGCCCTGCATGTTGTCCGAAAGCTTTCCCAGTGCGGCGCGGCACTCCTCGATCGTGGCCATCGCCCCCGACGGTACCCCAGCGGTTCGCGGTAGCGTCGGGGCATGAGCGACTCGGTTCCGGAGACGGAGATCCCAGCGGAGGCGCGGGAAGCGGCGGAGGCGTACGACCCGGCCGCGCCCGCCCCCCTGAACGTCCCGCGCACCCCCACCGGCAACGTCGAGGTCGACGCCCAGCTCGACCGGCTCGCCGACACCGACCACCTCGCCACCGACGGACACGTCGAGGTGTACGAGGATGTACATCGGGGGCTGCGCGACGCGCTCACCGCGCTCGACGCCCGCCCGGGACCTCCGGTTCCCACCCGTCACCCGACCGCCGCCCCTCAATGAGACCCTTCGGGTCACACCTTTTGAACGGCCGTAACAAGAGCAGGAGCTGAACCGAACGTGGCAGGAGTCGCACGCCGCCGTCTGGACGCGGAGCTGGTCCGCCGGAAGCTCGCGCGCTCGCGCGAGCACGCCGGCCAGCTGATCGCCGCCGGGCGGGTCACCGTCGGCAAGACCGTGGCGACCAAGCCGGCCACGCAGGTGGAGACGGCCGCGGCGATCGTCGTCCAGACCGACGACAGCGACCCCGACTACGTCTCCCGAGGCGGGCACAAGCTCGCCGGCGCGCTCGAGGCGTTCGTCCCGCAGGGGCTCGTGGTGGAGGGCCGGCGGGCGCTGGACGCCGGCGCGTCCACCGGCGGCTTCACCGACGTCCTGCTGCGCGCGGGCGCCGCCCATGTCGTCGCCGTGGACGTCGGATACGGACAGCTCGCCTGGTCTCTGCAGAACGATGAACGCGTCACCGTCAAGGACCGTACGAACGTAAGGGAGTTGACGCTCGAGGCGATCGATGGGGAACCTGTGGATCTTGTCGTGGGCGATCTGTCCTTCATCCCGCTCGGGCTGGTGCTGCCGGCCCTCAAGCGGTGTGTGAAGCCGGACGCCGACCTTGTGATGATGGTCAAGCCGCAGTTCGAAGTGGGGAAGGAACGGCTCGGCAGCGGGGGTGTCGTACGGAGTCCGCAGCTGCGGGCGGAAGCCGTGCTGGGAGTGGCCGAGAAGGCCTGGGAACTGGGGCTCGGGGTGCGTGGTGTCACCGCGAGTCCGCTGCCCGGGCCCTCGGGCAATGTCGAGTACTTTCTCTGGCTGCGGTCCGGGGCTCCCCGCCTGGACCCGGCCGACGTCGACCGTGCAGTGGCGGAGGGGCCGCGTTGACACAGAACCTGGCGCGTACTGTTTTCCTGCTCGCCCACACCGGGCGGCCCGCGGCGATCCGCAGTGCGGAACTCGTCGTCAAGGGGCTGCTCCGGCATGGCATCGGGGTGCGGGTGCTGGAGGAGGAGGCGCGCGACCTGCCGTTGCCCGAGGAGGTCGGGCTGGTCAAGGAGGCGACGCCGGACTGCCTCGACGGGTGCGAGCTGCTGATCGTCCTCGGCGGTGACGGCACGCTGCTGCGGGGCGCCGAGTTCGCCCGGGCGTCCGGGGTGCCGATGCTCGGCGTCAACCTCGGACGGGTGGGATTCCTCGCGGAGGCCGAGCGCGACGACCTCGATCGGGTGGTCGACCGGGTGGTGGCGCGGTCGTACGAGGTCGAGGAGCGGATGACCGTCGACGTCGTGGTGCACCGCAACGGCGACATCGTGCACACCGACTGGGCGCTGAACGAGGCCGCCGTGCAGAAGGCCGGCGCTGAGAAGCTGCTCGAGGTCGTGCTGGAGATCGACGGGCGGCCGGTGACGGGGTTCGGGTGCGACGGGGTGGTGCTGTCGACCCCGACCGGGTCCACCGCGTACGCGTTCTCCGCCGGCGGGCCCGTGGTGTGGCCCGAGGTGGAGGCGCTGCTGATGGTGCCGATCAGCGCGCACGCGCTGTTCGCCAAGCCGCTGGTGACCTCGCCGGATTCGGTGCTCGCCGTGGAGGTTCTGCCGCACATTCCGCCGGGCGTGCTGTGGTGCGACGGGCGGCGCACGGTCGAGTTGCCGCCGGGGGCGCGGGTGGAGGTGCGGCGGGGGGCCGTGCCGGTGCGGCTGGCCCGCCTGCATCACTCCTCGTTCACGGATCGGCTGGTCGCGAAGTTCGCGTTGCCGACCACCGGGTGGCGGGGAGCGCCTCACTAGAAAGAGCGGCCTGTGTGCACTCCCCGCCCCGGACCTCGTATGGTCTGTTCCGTGTTGGAGGAGATGCGGATACGGTCGCTCGGGGTCATCGACGACGCGGTCGTCGAGCTGTCGCCCGGGTTCACCGCCGTCACCGGTGAGACGGGTGCGGGCAAGACCATGGTGGTCACCAGCCTGGGGCTGCTGCTCGGCGGGCGGGCGGATCCGGCGCTCGTGCGGATCGGGGCCGGGAAGGCGGTCGTGGAGGGGCGGATCACCGTCCCCACGGGCGCCCCGGTCGTCGTACGGGCCGAGGAGGCCGGCGCCGAGCTCGACGACGGGGCGCTGCTGATCAGCCGTACCGTTTCCGCCGAGGGCCGCTCGCGGGCGCACGTGGGCGGGCGCAGCGTGCCCGTCGGGCTGCTCGCCGAGCTGGCCGACGAGCTGGTGGCCGTGCACGGGCAGACCGACCAGCAGGGGCTGCTGAAGCTGTCCCGGCAGCGGCAGGCGCTGGACCGGTACGCGGGGGACGCTGTCGCCGTACCGCTGGCGAAGTACGCCGAGGCCTACCGGCGGCTGCGGGCCGTCTCCGCCGAGCTGGAGGAGATCACCACGCGCGCGCGTGAGCGGGCGCAGGAAGCCGACATGCTGCGGTACGGGCTCGACGAGATCGCCGGTGTCGAGCCGCGGGCCGGGGAGGACGTCGAGCTGGCCGAGGAGGCCGAGCGGCTGGGGCACGCCGAGGCGCTGTCGTCCGCCGCGACGGCCGCGCACGCCGGTCTCGCGGGCAATCCCGAGGACCCCGAGGGGATCGACGCCTCGACCCTCGTCGCGGGCGCGCACCGGGCCCTGGAGGCCGTGCGCGCGCACGACCCGTCGCTGGCCGCGATGGCCGACCGGATCGGGGAGATCGGGATCCTGCTCGGGGACGTCGCCGGCGAGCTGGCGGGGTACGCCGACGATCTCGACGCCGACCCGCTGCGGCTGGCGGCGGTGGAGGAGCGCCGGGCCGCGCTGACGGCGTTGACGCGCAAGTACGGCGAGGACATCGACGCGGTGCTGGCCTGGGCCGAGCGGAGCGCCGCGCGGCTGACCGAGCTGGACGGCGACGACGAGCGGATCGGGGAGCTGACCGCCGAGCGGGACGCGCTCCGCACCGGACTGGGCGGTCTCGCACAGGCGTTGACGGACGCGCGGACGGAGGCGGCCGAGCGGTTCGCCGCCGCCGTGACCGCCGAGCTGGCCTCGCTGGCGATGCCCCACGCACGCGTGTCCTTCGACATCCGGCAGACCGAGGACCCCGACGGCGTCGAGGTCGGCGGCCGGCCGGTCGCCTACGGGCCGGCGGGCGCCGACGAGGTCGAGCTGCTCC
Organism: Streptomyces sp. NPDC020192; assembly: GCF_044388685.1. Taxonomy (NCBI): domain Bacteria; kingdom Bacillati; phylum Actinomycetota; class Actinomycetes; order Kitasatosporales; family Streptomycetaceae; genus Streptomyces; species Streptomyces sp. NPDC020192. The sequence goes on from NZ_JBIRXG010000004.1 coordinate 11,396, forward strand.
TCGCCCCGCACCCCGGTGCCCCGCCGCGGCCCATCGCCAAGGGTGCCTCCGGCGGTGAGCTGTCCCGCGTGATGCTGGCGGTGGAGGTCGTCTTCGCGGGCACGGATCCGGTCCCGACGTACCTCTTCGACGAGGTCGACGCCGGTGTCGGCGGCAAGGCCGCGGTCGAGATCGGGCGGCGGCTGGCGAAGCTCGCCAAGTCCGCGCAGGTCGTCGTGGTCACCCACCTGCCCCAGGTCGCCGCCTTCGCCGACCGGCAGCTGCTGGTCGAGAAGACGAACGACGGGTCCGTCACCCGGTCCGGCGTGAAGGTCCTGGAGGGCGAGGAGCGGATCCGCGAGCTGTCCCGCATGCTGGCCGGCCAGGAGGACTCGGAGACGGCCCGCGCCCACGCCGAGGAACTGCTGGCGACGGCCCGGGCGGATCTCTGACGGGACGTAGGGTGACGGGATGACCGGCACCCGAACGTCCCGCTCCTTCCTGCTGTCCGCCGCGCTCACCCGGGCGGGTTTCGCGCTGCTGCGTGCCAACCCGCCCGGGGGGCCCGCGCGGTGGGAGCGGAAGAACCACGCCGGGCGGACCGTCGGGCTGTACGCCGGGCCCGCCTCGGCGCTGGGTACGGCCGTCGCCGCCGCGCGGGTGCATCCCGGGGCGGGGCTCGCCGTGCTGGCCGCCGGGGTGTGCGGGGCGTACGACGATGCCGCGGGCGATCAGCGGCGCGGCTGGCGGGCGCATCTCGGTGCGCTGCGGGACGGCGAAGTCACCAGCGGGGCCGTGAAGTTGTTCGGGATCTCGGCCGCCGGGCTGGTCGCCGGTGCGCTGATGAAGGAGCGGGCGCCGGACAAGCTTCTCGCCGGTGTGGTGATCGCCGGCGCCGCGCACTTCGTCAATCTCGTCGACGTACGGCCCGGGCGGGCCGTCGGTGCGGTGCTCGCCCTCGGGGCGCCGGGACTGCTGCGCTCCGGGCCCGGGGCCGGGCTGTCGGCCGCCGCGATGGGTGGTGCGGCGGCCGTCCTCCCCGACGATCTGGGGGAGCGCGGGATGCTCGGGGACACGGGGGCGCACGCCCTTGGCGCCGCGCTGGGGGCGGCCGTCGTGGCGGGCAACCGGCGCGCGGGGCTGTTCGCGCACGCCGTCGCGCTCGTGGCAGCCGCCGCGTACGGGGACCGGGTGACCGGGTGGGCGCGCTCGCTGTGACCGGCTGACCTCGATGGACTAGTCGTACGAGGGTCGGCCGTACCGGGGTTTTTCTCACCCGTGTGGGTGACGTGCTCCGGCGCATTGCCCCGGCCCGCCGCACTGTGCGCCCGCCCGGGTTGCCCGCAACGGCCGCACATCCTGGCATGCTTGACGGGGAACGTCGGCGGGCGGCGGCCCGGATCGGCCCACGCGGGAGGCGCGCGGGGTACGTCCTTCCGCCCCCTTGCGCCCGCTACCTTCGGTACGTTTCCTCGTGACCGCCCACGTCGAATCAGGAGCCCCGGCCCCGTGAGCCCCCTGAGCAGCAACGCGCCGCACGGCCAGTCGCCGATGCGCACCGTGCAGGTGCTGGGCGGAGGCAACGCCGGCAGCAGCGCGCATGTGCGCTCCCTGGCCGAGGGGCTCGTCGCGCGGGGCGTGCGGGTCACGGTGTGCGCCCCCGTCGAGGCCGACCGCGCCTACGACTTCACCGGCGTCGGCGCCGAGCACGTGCACGTGCCGCGCAGCAGCGACCCCGTCTCGGTGGCCGCGCTCCGGGCGGCCTGCGCGGGCGCCGACCTGGTGCACGCCCACGGGCTGCACGCCTCCTTCCGGTCCGTGCTCGCGCTCAGCGGCCGGCACACCCCGCTGGTGGTCACCTGGCACGACCGGGCCCGGGCGGAGGGACCGCGGGCGCACATGCTGCGGCTGCTGGAGCGGCGCGTGGTGCGCACCGCGGCCGTGGTCCTCGGCACCAGCCCCGACCTGGTGGCCCGGGCCCGCCGGACGGGGGCGCGGGACGCCCGGCTGGCCGCCGTCGGCCTGCCCGGACAGCGGCAGCCCGTCGACCGCGACGACCCCGACCGGCTGCGTGCCAAGATCCGGGCCGAACTCGGTGCCACCGGACGCCCGTTGCTCATCGCGGTCGGCTCCCTCGACCGGCACCGCGGCTACGACGTCCTGCTCGACGCCGCCCGCGCCTGGCGGGAGCTGGACCCCGTCCCGCAGGTCGTGATCGCGGGGGAGGGGCCGCTGCGCCCGCACCTGGCGCGGCGGATCGAGGACGAGGAGCTGCCGGTACGGCTCATCGGCCGCCGCGAGGACGTGCCCGAGCTGCTCGCCGCCGCCGATCTGGCGCTGCTGACGAGCAGTTGGGAGTCGCGCTCCGTCCTCGCCCAGGAGGCGCTGTACGCGCGCGTGCCGCTCGTCGCGACCCGGGTCGGCGGCATCCCCGACCTCGTCGGCGACGCGGCCGCACTCGTCCCGTACGGCGACCCGGAGGCGCTCGCCGACACCGTCGTACGCCTCCTCGCCGATCCGGAACGCCGGCAGGAGCTGCGCGAGTCGGGGGTTCGGCAGGCCGCCAGCTGGCCGACGGAGGACGAGACCGTCGCCCAAGTGCTCAGCGTCTACGACGAGTTGACGCAGCCACGGCCGCTCGCCTAGGGGACGTGGCGGCGGGCGCGCAGGGCCAGGCTCAACGCCAGGACCGTCTGCGGGTCGTCGAGGTCGGTGCCGAGCAACTCGCCGATGCGGGCGAGGCGGTTGTAGAGGGTCTGCCGGTTCAGATGCAGCTCACGGGCCGTCTCCGCCTTGCGGCCGGCGTGCGCCAGATAGGTCTCCAGGGTCGGCAGCAGCGGCGGCCTGGAGCGGCGGTCGTGGTCGCGCAGCGGGCCGATCGCGCGGTCCACGAAGGCGGCGAGGTCCGGGTGGTCGCGCAGCCGCCACAGCAGCAGGTCGATGTCGAGGCGGCGGGCGTCGTACCAGGGGCGGTCGGTGAGCCCCTGTGCCGCCGTCGCCGTCTCTGCCGCGTGCCGCAGCCCCGCCGACGCGGCCGCCCAGCTGCCCGCCACGCCGACGACCACGACCGGCGACGGCGAGCCCGGCCGGCGCATCCCGGCCCGCTCCACGCCCGCCCTGAGCGCCGCCGCCACCCGGTCCGCGACCGCCGCGCGCTCCGGTTCCGCGCGCAGTCCGAGCAGCACCAGCACCCGGCCCTCCACCGGCCGTACGCCCAGCAGCACCGGCACCCCCACCGCGGCCAGCTCCTCGGACACCGCCCGCGCCAGCACCGCCCAGCCCCCGCCGGGGGAGAGGGTGTCGCCGATCCGCATCACCATGGGCAGCAGCGGGCTGTCGCCGGGCTTGAAGCCGAGCACCCGGGCCTGCGCCGGGGCGTCCTCCGCCGAGATACGGCCCTCGGCGAGATCGGTGAGGAAGTCACCGCGCCCGCGCGCCGCCAGCTCCTCCTCCTGCCGGGCCTGCATCAGCACCACGGCCAGGATGCCCGCGGCCCGCTCGGCGGCGATCCGGTGCACGGGCGCCAGCGGTGAGCGCACCGGCAGCAGGACGAGACGGGCCCGCACCGAGCCCGCCGTACCCGAGCCGCCGCCGGGCACGTCCACCAGCACCGAACCGGCGGGTGGCGGCGCGTCCTTGTGCGGGCCGCGCAGCCCCTCCCACACCTGGAGCGGATCCGCGCCCTCGGGCCCTTCCCCGGCGGCGTACAGCAGGCGGCCGTCGGCGGTCTCCAGGAACACCGGGTTGCCGCCGAAGTCCGCCAGGATGCCCAGCACCTGCGGCACCCCGCCGCCGCCCAGCAGGGCCTCGGTACAGCGCCGGTGCACCTCCTCGGCGCGCTGGAGCAGGGCGTAGTGGCCGTTGACGATCTCGGTGTGAATCTCCTCGGTCACCGTCACGAACGGCACCTCGCGGTGCAGCTGGACCAGCGGCAGCCCGGCGGCGCGGGCGGTGTCCACCAGGGCCGCGGGCAGCCGGGTGAAGCGCGGGCCCAGCTCAACCACCAGGGCGGCGATCCCGCGCTCGGCGAGGGTGCGCACGAACACCCGCTGCTCGGCCGGGCGGGTGCCGAGGCCGTAGCCCGTGGTGAGGAGCAGTTCGCCGCCCTTGAGCAGCGAGGCGATGTTCGGCACCTCGCCCGCGTGCACCCAGCGCACGGTCCGCCCCAGCCGGTCGGCGCCCGCCAGGATCTCCGGCAGTCCGCTGCGCAGGCCGGGCAGCTCGAGGGCCCGCTGAACGGTGATCCCGGCGCCCTGGGTGTCGAATCGGTGGTCCGTACGGCTGTCCATGCAGCGGACGCTACCTGCGGGAACGGCCCTCAGGACAGCTCCGGGTCAGACCGGTTCGATGGCGTGGTCGAAGCGGAAGACGTTGTCGGGGTCGTAGGCCCGTTTGACCTTCTCCAGGCGCAGCAGGTTCCCGGCGCCCAGGCCCGCCCGGACCCGCTCGGGGCCCTCGTCGCCGATGAGGTTGAGGCAGACGTCCCCGGTGCTCCAGGGCCGTACCTCGGCGCACGCGTCCCGCACCCAGGCCGTCGCCCGCCCGTCGTCGGCCGGGTCCGCCCAGCAGGCGAAGGGGTGCACCAGCCAGGCCGCGTCCCGGTACGGCACCGGGTACGCGCGGGGGCCGGTGGCGATCGCACCGCCCAGCGGGAAGAGGACGTGCCGGCTGCCGTTGGCCACCGGCAGGCCGTCCGCCCGTGCGCAGAAGAGGTCCACCAGGTCGTCGGGCAGGTCCGACAGACACTCGGCCGACCAGTGGTTCCTGAGACCGGCCGGGGCGTCCCCCGTGCACTGCACATCGGCGTACGGCAGGGTGCCGACGATCTCCGACTCGTGCGGCAGCGCCAGCAGCGGCTCGGCGAGCCCGCGCAGGCCGGTCTCACCGCCCGCGTACGTCAGCAGGACACCGCACAGCAGCCTGAACTCCGCCGGCGGACCGGTCAGGTACAGCACGGCGCCGCCCACCTCGTCCGGTCCGTCTCGGATGATCTCGCGGAAGGCGCGGACCACGGCCGGGCCGGACTCCGGCAGGCACAGCAGCAGCGCGACGGAGAACTCCGGCAGCTCGTGCAGCTCCAGGGTGAGCGCGGTGGCGATGCCGAAGTTGCCGCCCCCGCCGTGCAGCGCCCAGAACAGCTCGGGGTTCTCGTCGGCGTTGGCGTGCACCCGCTCGGCGTCGGCGGTCACCAGCTCCACCCCGATGAGGTTGTCGACGGCGAGCCCGAAGGCACGGTCCAGCCAGCCGGTGCCGCCGCCGAGGACGAAGCCGCCGACGCCGGTGGTCGAGGCCCGGGCACCGGTCGTCGCGAGGCCGTACGGCTGGGTGGCCCGGTCCAGGTCGCTCATCGTGGCCCCGCCCTCGACCCGGACCGCCTCCGCCGCCGGGTCGACGGTCACCCCGTGCATCCGGCGCAGGTCCACCACGAGCGCGCCGTCCACCCGGGCCCCCACGAGACCGTGCCCGGCGCCGCGCACCGCGATGTGCAGGTCCAGGTCGCGCGCGAAGCGCACGGCGCGGACGACGTCGGCGGCGTCCGCGCACTGGGCGATCACGGCCGGGCGCCGGTCGATCATCGCGTTGAAGACCGTACGAGCCTGGTCGTAGCCGGGGTCCTCCGGGGCGAACACGTCACCGGCCAGATCCGCACGGAGGGCGGCGAGGGCCGTGCGCGCCTTGGAGCGGGGAGCCATGGCAGCCCCCTTTCGGGCAGGGTGCCGCCTTCCAGCCTAGGCGGGCCGCTCAGCCGCCGTACGCCCCGGACGCCGTCAGCCGCAGCGCTGTGTCGATCAACGGCACGTGGCTGAAGGCCTGCGGGAAGTTGCCGACCTGGCGTTGCAGGCGCGGGTCCCACTCCTCGGCGAGCAGGCCGAGGTCGTTGCGCAGGTCGAGGAGTTTTTCGAAGAGCTTCCTCGCCTCGTCCACCCGGCCGATCATCGCCAGGTCGTCCGCCATCCAGAACGAGCAGGCGAGGAAGGCGCCCTCGTCGCCGGGCAGGCCGTCGACGCCCTCGTCCTCGCCCTCCGTCGGGTAGCGCAGGATGAACCCGTCCGGGGTGGACAGCTCGCGCTGGATCGCCTCGATCGTGCCGATGACCCGCTTGTCGTCCGGCGGCAGGAAGCCCATCTGCGGGATCAGCAGCAGCGAGGCGTCCAGCTCCTGGGAGCCGTAGTACTGCGTGAAGGTGTTGCGCTCCTTGTCGTAGCCCTTCTCGCACACCTCCCGGTGGATGTCCTCGCGCAGGTCCTTCCAGCGCTCCAGCGGGCCGTCCACGTCACCGGACTCGATCAGCTTGATCGTGCGGTCCACGGCCACCCAGGCCATCACCTTGGAGTGCACGAACTGCCGGCGCGGGCCGCGCACCTCCCAGATGCCTTCGTCCGGCTCCTGCCAGTGGTCCTCCAGGTAGCGGATCAGCTTCAGCTGGAGCAGGGAGGCGTAGTCGCTGCGGGCGAGCCCCGTCATGTGCGCCAGGTGCAGGGCCTCGGTGACCTCGCCGTACACGTCCAGCTGGAGCTGGTGCGCGGCGCCGTTGCCGACCCGGACCGGGGCGGAGTTCTCGTATCCCGGCAGCCAGTCCAGCTCGGCCTCGCCCAGCTCGCGCTCGCCGGCGATGCCGTACATGATCTGCAGGTTCTCCGGGTCGCCCGCGACCGCGCGCAGCAGCCACTCGCGCCAGGCGCGGGCCTCCTCGCGGTAGCCGGTGCGCAGGAGGGAGGACAGGGTGATCGCGGCGTCACGGAGCCAGGTGTAGCGGTAGTCCCAGTTGCGCACGCCCCCGATGTCCTCCGGCAGGGAGGTGGTCGGGGCCGCGACGATGCCGCCGGTGGGGGCGTACGTCAGCGCCTTCAGGGTGATCAGCGAGCGGATCACCGCTTCGCGGTACGGTCCGTGGTACGTACAGTGCTCCACCCACTCGCGCCAGAACTCCTCCGTCGCCTCCAGCGAGGCCTCCGGCTCCGGCAGCGGCGGCGGCTCCTTGTGCGAGGGCTGCCACGAGATGGTGAACGCGATCCGGTCACCCGGGGCGACCGTGAAGTCGGAGTACGTGGTCAGCGACTTTCCGTAGGTCTCGGCCTCCGTGTCGAACCACACCGAGTCCGGCCCGGCGACGGCCACCGTACGGCCCTCGTTCCTGTGCACCCAGGGCACGACCCGGCCGTAGGAGAACCGCATCCTGAGCGCCGAGCGCATCGGCACCCGGCCGGTGACGCCCTCCACGATCCGGATCAGCTGCGGCGCGCCGTCACGCGGAGGCATGAAGTCGGTCACCCGGACCGTGCCGCGCGGGGTGTCCCACTCCGACTCCAGGATCAGCGAGTCGCCGCGGTAGCTGCGCCGGGCGGCCGCCGGCGGCCGGCAGTCGGCCGCGTGCGCCGGGCCGAGCCGCCAGAAGCCGTGCTCTTCGGTGCCCAGCAGGCCGGCGAAGATGGCGTGCGAGTCGAAGCGGGGCAGGCACAGCCAGTCCACCGTGCCGTCCCGGCAGACCAGTGCGGCGGTCTGCATGTCTCCGATGAGTGCGTAGTCTTCGATGCGCCCGGCCACGTGCAACTCCAGTCGAACGGCCACGTCACACCCCCGCGCAGGGGGCTGTCGCTGATGCGGTCAAGGGGTCGTTGTTGTGCGTCGTTGAGCGGTGAAGCAAAGCAGTCCGCCGAGCCCTGAGGCAAAACGACAGTCCATGCTCAACGAACTGCCGCGCTCTCGTTGTTCCGGGGGATACCGGCGGGGGTGTGCCGTCGTTCCGGACGGGCTCGGCAGCGAATGTCCGAGCAGGATACGACGCACGTAGATGATCTGCGTGCCGCTCCGGGCAACCCGTGTGGGCCGAACGAGTGATCACCCGGTGATGACGATGTGACCGGCGTGTTTCTGTGGTGACACGTGTGGCGTGCGGGGTGGTGACCCGTGGAGTGCGACCGGTGCCGGCACCCGCGGTGTGCCCCGGTGTGTCCGTACGGGCGCGGAGCGTGGCCGTAAGCCATCTCGTCCGGGCGCTGATACCCTGGTAGCCCGTGGACCGGTGGGCCCCAAAGGAAGACAAACGGGTCCCCCGAACCGCAGCGACGGCACCCCCGAAGCTTTCGGGCCGACAGCCGCACCGCACGACAGACAGCGACCACGGGAGCCCCCTCTTGGCCATGCCGCCGAAATCTACGACGACCAAGCACATCTTCGTCACCGGGGGTGTCGCCTCCTCGCTCGGCAAGGGCCTCACCGCCTCCAGCCTGGGCATGCTGCTCAAGGCCCGCGGCCTGCGCGTCGTGATGCAGAAGCTGGATCCGTATCTGAACGTCGATCCGGGCACGATGAACCCCTTCCAGCACGGTGAGGTCTTCGTCACCAACGACGGCGCCGAGACCGACCTCGACATCGGACACTACGAGCGCTTCCTCGACCGTGACTTGGACGGCACCGCCAATGTCACTACAGGTCAGGTGTACTCAACGGTGATCGCCAAGGAGCGGCGCGGCGAGTACCTGGGCGACACCGTGCAGGTCATCCCGCACATCACCAACGAGATCAAGCACCGCATCCGGCGCATGGCCACCGACGAGGTGGATGTCGTCATCACCGAGGTCGGCGGTACGGTCGGCGACATCGAGTCGCTGCCCTTCCTGGAGACCGTCCGCCAGGTCCGCCACGAGGTCGGCCGGGACAACGTCTTCGTCGTGCACATCTCCCTGCTGCCGTACATCGGCCCGTCGGGCGAGCTGAAGACCAAGCCGACCCAGCACTCCGTGGCCGCGCTGCGCAACATCGGTATCCAGCCGGACGCCATCGTGCTGCGCTGCGACCGCGAGGTCCCCACCGCCATCAAGCGCAAGATCTCGCTGATGTGCGACGTGGACGAGGCCGCCGTGGTCGCGTGCCCCGACGCCCGCTCGATCTACGACATCCCGAAGACCGTGCACGGCGAGGGCCTGGACGCCTACGTCGTCCGCAAGCTGGACCTGCCGTTCCGCGACGTGGACTGGACGACCTGGGACGACCTGCTGGACCGCGTCCACAACCCCGACCACGAGATCACCCTCGCCCTGGTCGGCAAGTACATCGACCTGCCCGACGCCTACCTCTCGGTCACCGAGGCGCTGCGCGCGGGCGGCTTCGCCAACCGGGCCCGCGTGAAGATCAAGTGGGTCACCTCCGACGACTGCAAGACCCCGGCCGGCGCCAAGGCCCAGCTCGCCGACGTGGACGGCATCTGCATCCCCGGCGGCTTCGGCGACCGCGGTGTGCTCGGCAAGGTCGGCGCGATCCGCTACGCCCGCGAGAACAAGATCCCGCTGCTCGGCCTCTGCCTCGGCCTGCAGTGCATCGTGATCGAGGCCGCGCGCAACCTGGCCGACATCCCGGACGCCAACTCCACCGAGTTCGACCCGGCCACCGCCCACCCGGTCATCTCCACCATGGCCGAGCAGATGGACATCGTCGCCGGTGAGGGCGACATGGGCGGCACCATGCGGCTCGGCATGTACCCGGCCAAGCTCGCCGAGGGCTCGATCGTGCGCGAGGTCTACGACGGCAAGGAGTACGTCGAGGAGCGCCACCGCCACCGCTACGAGGTCAACAACACCTACCGCGCGGAGCTGGAGAAGAAGGCGGGCATCCTGTTCTCCGGCACGTCGCCCGACGGCAAGCTCGTCGAGTACGTCGAGTACGCCCGCGACGTGCACCCTTACCTGGTCGCCACCCAGGCGCACCCGGAGCTGCGCTCCCGCCCGACCCGCCCGCACCCGCTCTTCGCCGGGCTGGTGAAGGCCGCGGTCGAGCGGAAGATCGCGAAGTAACACAGGAGCTGTACGGTGGCCGGGGCGCGCGCGTTCAAGACGATCGTGCCCCGGCCGCTCGCGCATGTGGGGAAGGACAGGGCATGACGATCAAGGACACCGCCGAGGAGTGGGAGATCCGGGCGACGGAGACCCCTTTCGTGGGCAACAAGACCTCCGTGCGCACCGACGACGTGGTCATGCCCGACGGCTCGGTGGTCCGCCGTGACTACCAGGTCCACCCGGGCTCGGTCGCCGTCCTCGCCCTGGACGAGGAGGACCGGGTCCTGCTGATCAACCAGTACCGCCACCCGGTGCGGCACAAGCTCTGGGAGATCCCGGCCGGTCTGCTCGACGTCCCCGGCGAGAACCCGCTGCACGCGGCCCAGCGCGAGCTGTACGAGGAGGCGCACGTCAAGGCCGAGGACTGGCGGGTGCTGACCGACGTGTACACCACCCCCGGCGGCTGCGACGAGGCCGTACGGATCTTCCTCGCCCGCGAGCTGTCGGAGGCCGAGGGCGAGCGGTTCGAGGCCGAGCACGAGGAGACCGACATGGAGTACGCGCGCGTGCCGGTCGACGAGCTGGTGCGCCGCGTCCTGGCCGGTGACGTGCACAACAACTGCCTGGTCGTGGGCGTGCTCTCGCTGGTGGCGGCCCGCAGCGGGGACGGCCTCGACGCGCTGCGCCCGGCCGACGCGCCCTGGCCCGCGCGCCCCTTCAGCTCCTGAGCCCACCCGTACGGCCCACTGGTGTGACGATCGCCTGATCCGATCAGGCGACCTGTCCGCCGCGCTCCTCACGGAACGTCGCAGAGCGTGAACTAGGCTTTTTCACACCCGTCTCGGAAGATCCGGCGGGCTTGCGCGTGCGGTGGGACGGGAGTGTGGCCCGTGACGGACCAGGCGGTGGACACAGACGGCGCGGGGCTGTCCGGGCACCAGGTCATGGAAGACCAATTCCTGGGCCGCACAAGGGAGTTGAAGGAGCTGCGCGCCGACATCGCGCGCGCGGGCCTGGACACCATCTCCGGCCGCAAGGCACCCCGCGCGCGCGTGCTGCTGATCGCGGGCCGCCCCGGCTCCGGCCGCACCGCGCTCGCCGGGGAACTCGTACGACAGGTCGCCCACCGCTACCCCGACGGCGTGCTGCGCGCCCGGCTCGCCGAGCCCGACGGCACCCCCGTCCCGGTCGAGCGCACCGCCCGTGAGCTGCTCGCCGCGCTGGAGCTGCCGGCCCCTGCCGGTGCCGCCGAGGACGACCTGACCGGGGAGCTGCGCACCGCCCTCGCCGACCGGCGCGCCCTGCTCCTGCTGGACGACGCGCCCGGCGCCGAGCAGGTCGACGCGCTGCTGCCGGACACCCCCGACTGCCTGGTCGTGGCCGTCTCCAAGGGGCCGCTCACCGGCATCGCGGACGTCCGTCCCTGCACTGTCGGCGGTCTCGACACCAAGTCCGCCGTGGAGCTGCTCACCCGCTACACCGGCTCGGTCCGCATCACCGTCGACCCGCGCTCCGCCGAGAGCCTGGCCGAGGCCTGCCAGGGCCATCCGGCTGCGCTGGTCCTGGCCGGCGGCTGGCTCGCCGCCCGCCCCCAGGCCGCCGTCTCCGACCTCGCCAAACGGCTGCACGCGGCCGCCGACGACGGCACGGGCACCCCGCTCGCCCGGGTCTTCCGGCATGTGTACGACGAGCTGCCCGCCGCGGCCGCCCGGATCCTGCGGCTGCTCGCACTCGCCCCGGCCGGGCTGGCCGACCCGCACACCGCCTCCGCGCTCGCGGGCTGCTCGGTCGGCTCCGCCCGCACCACGCTGGACGACCTCGTCGCCCTCGGCCTGCTGCGCGCGACGGAGTCCCCCCTGCCCCAGTACGAGGTCCCCGGCTGTCTGCACCCGCACCTGCGCGCCCTCGCCGAGAGCCAGGAGCGGCCCGCCGAGCTGCAGCTGGCCCGGGCCCGGATGCTGGAGCGGACGGTACGGCTGCTGCAGGCCTGCCGGGCGATCACCGAGACCGACAGCCCGCAGGCCCGCGAGAAGCTGAACGCCATGCCCCGCGAGGTGCGCTTCCCCAGCCCCCGGGCGGCCGCCGACTGGCTGCGCCTCCGCCGGCCCGCCCTGCTGGCGTCCGCCCGGCTCGCGGTGGCCGACGGCGAGCTGGACACGCTCGCCCGGCGGCTGATGTCCCAGCTGGTCAGGGCCCTGGTGGCGCATGAGGGCACGCTGGCGGCCGCGGCCGATCTGTACGGCGTGCACAGCCTCGTCCTCGATGTCGCCGAGCGGCGCGGGCTGCCCCGGGAGAGGGCCGCCGCCCTGCTGAACCTGGGCGACGTGGACGCCCAGACCGGCCGCACCCGGGACGCGCTGGCCCGGTACCGGTCGGCTCTGGACGCCGGACGCGAGGCGAACGACCCGTACGCGACCGGCCGCGCGATGGAATCCGTAGGCGGCGCCTACCAGGAGCTGGGCGACTACGACCGGGCCGCCGACTGGTTCGGCCGCGCCCTGGCCGACCGGCTGGCCCGGGGTGATCGCGAGCAGGCCGCCCGGCTGTACGGCCGGATCGCCACCGCCCACACCTACGCGGGCCGCTACGGCGAGGCCCTCAGGAGCTGGCGGGCGGCCGTCGCCGGCTATCGCAAGGGCGGTGATGTCGCCGCCCACGCGCGGGCGTTGAGCGAGCTGGCTCGGGTGCAGGAGTACGCCGGACGGTTCGAGGAGTCGCTGCACACCTGCCAGGAGGCGTGGGAGTGGGCGCGCCGCGCCGAGGACGTCCGGCTGCAGGCCGCGCTGCAGCTGCGGCTCGCCGACACCCTGGAGCACCTCGGCGACTCCACCACCGCTCGACTGCACCGCACGGCGGCCGAGCGCATGCTGGGTGAGGAGGCGCCGGAGGGCGACACAAGGCCGGAACAGGTCAGGAACGCCTGCGAAATCCGCAGTACATCCAGTGAAGATTGATGCAATGAAAGGCTAGACAGGCGGAACACCTTCATTAAACTGGCTCTGCCGCACGTTCTCTGCGGTGTCTCCCGGTGTGCCCCTGCATGCCTGGGTATGTCTTGTAATGCACCCCCCATACCCTCTGAGCCAAGGACCGTGATCGACGTGAAGGTCGGCATCCCCCGCGAGGTCAAGAACAACGAGTTCCGGGTGGCCATCACCCCCGCCGGTGTGCACGAGCTGGTGCGCAACGGCCACCAGGTCGTCATCGAGCGGGGCGCCGGCCTCGGCTCCTCGATCACGGACGAGGAGTACGTCTCCGCCGGCGCCGAGATCCTCGACACCGCCGACGAGGTCTGGGCCACCACCGACCTGCTGCTGAAGGTCAAGGAGCCCATCGCGGAGGAGTACCACCGCCTGCGCAAGGACCAGATCCTCTTCACCTACCTGCACCTGGCCGCCTCCAAGGAGTGCACGGACGCGCTCATCGAGTCCGGCACCACGGCCATCGCCTACGAGACCGTCGAGCTGCCGAACCGCGCGCTGCCGCTGCTCGCCCCGATGTCCGAGGTCGCGGGCCGGCTGGCCCCGCAGGTCGGCGCCTACCACCTGATGCGCCCGGCCGGCGGCCGCGGTGTGCTCCCCGGCGGTGTCCCGGGCGTGACCCCGGCCAAGGCCGTCGTCATCGGTGGCGGTGTCTCGGGCTGGAACGCCACCCAGGTCGCCGTCGGCATGGGCTTCGACGTGACCCTGCTCGACCGCGACATCAACAAGCTGCGCGAGGCCGACAAGGTCTTCGGCACCAAGGTCAAGGCCATCATGTCCAACTCCTTCGAGCTGGAGAAGGCCGTCCTGGAGGCCGACCTGGTCATCGGCGCCGTCCTCATCCCGGGCGCCAAGGCCCCGAAGCTCGTCACCAACGAGCTGGTGGCCCGCATGAAGCCCGGAAGTGTCCTTGTCGACATCGCGATCGACCAGGGCGGCTGCTTCGAGGACTCCCGCCCCACCACGCACGCCGAGCCGACCTTCACGGTGCACAACTCGGTCTTCTACTGCGTCGCCAACATGCCGGGCGCGGTGCCCAACACCTCCACCAACGCCCTCACCAACGCCACGCTGCCGTACATCGTCTCGCTGGCCAACAACGGCTGGGTCGAGGCGCTGCGCCGCGACGCCGCGCTCGCCAAGGGTCTCAACACCCATGACGGCAAGGTCGTTTACAAGGAGGTCGCCGAGGCCCACGGCCTGGAGCACGTCGAGCTGGACTCGCTGATCGGCTGACGCAAAAGGCGATTCGTCAACACGGCTCGTCAACTGCACGCACCCGGCCGGACCTTGCCCGACAAGGTCCGGCCGGATGTGTGTATGGTCACTTTGCGACGCTCGGTCAACTCGCCTCGAACGTAACCCTTCGACCGATTCGCACACCGGTGAAACCTGCTGTGCGACGGCCGTACGCCCTTGACAGCGAGATGTTTCATTGCCGACACATCCTGCCGGGTCCGGCGGATTGTGTTGCTGCGGACCGCCGACACGCCATAGAGTCGCCAACCGTCGGCATGGTGCCACGCTGACCTTGTCTAGAAGTTTCCTGGTCACCAAGGAGGTAAGACGACTTGTGAATGAGTCGACATTTTCTCCCGGGGGTGGTCAACCAGGAATGCCTGTACGGGGCCAGGGCTCCGCGGGATTCGAGGCTGTCGGCTCCGTAGCTGTGCGCACCTTCGCAGCCCACCAGAGTTCCGGTCCGCAGGCGGCCGGGACAGCACACCAGAGCATGGATGGCCATCACGTGAACGCCATGGCCGGCGACGGAAGGGGTGCGCCCCACAACCACTTCGCCGACTACGACGAACTGCCCGAGGGGCACTTCTACGACCCCGACGCCGAGTACGAGCCCGATCCGGAGTACGCGGCCACGCTCGCGCCCGACGCGGCCCGCCAGCGCCGTGAGCGCGTCGGCCCGACCGGACGCCCGCTGCCGTACTTCCCGATCCCGGGCCCGCTGACCGACCACGGCCCCGCGACGATCATCGCGATGTGCAACCAGAAGGGCGGCGTCGGCAAGACCACGTCGACCATCAACCTGGGTGCCGCACTCGCGGAGTACGGCCGGCGCGTGCTGCTCGTGGACTTCGACCCGCAGGGCGCGCTGTCGGTGGGCCTCGGTGTCAACCCGATGGAGCTGGACCTGACCGTCTACAACCTGCTCATGGAGCGGGGCATGTCGGCGGACGAGGTCCTGCTGAAGACGGCGGTCCCCAACATGGACCTGCTGCCCTCCAACATCGACCTGTCGGCCGCCGAGGTCCAGCTGGTCTCCGAGGTCGCCCGCGAGTCGACCCTCCAGCGAGCCCTGAAGCCCCTGCTGCCCGACTACGACTACATCATCATCGACTGCCAGCCCTCGCTCGGCCTGCTCACGGTGAACGCCCTGACGGCCGCGCACAAGGTCATCGTCCCCCTGGAGTGCGAGTTCTTCGCCCTCCGCGGTGTCGCGCTGCTCACCGAGACCATCGAGAAGGTCCAGGAGCGGCTCAACCCCGAGCTGGAGCTGGACGGCATCCTCGCCACGATGTACGACTCGCGCACGGTCCACAGCCGGGAGGTCCTGGCCCGGGTGGTCGAGGCCTTCGACGACCACGTCTACCACACGGTCATCGGCCGCACGGTCCGCTTCCCGGAGACCACGGTCGCCGGTGAGCCCATCACCACCTACGCCTCCAACTCCGTCGGTGCCGCCGCCTATCGCCAGCTCGCCAGGGAGGTGCTCGCCCGGTGTCACGCCGAGTGAGTCTGCCCGGGGCCGACGAACTCTTCCGTACGACAGGGGGGATGGCGCTTCAGCCGTCGACGCCCCGCCGCGCGGCCAACGGTGAGGCCCGGGTGCCGGCTCCCGCGGGGGAGAGCGACGACGTGGCCGCCGCCGAGGACGCACCGCAGTCGGTGCCCGTCCAGGGCGGTGACGGCGAGGGCGCGGAGCATGTCGCGGCGGAGGCCGAGCAGGACGGGGCCGGCGAGTCCCGCACCCGCCCGGCGCGTCGGCAGGCGGCACAGGAAGACTCCGCCACGGCCGCCCAGCCGCGCAAGAAGGGGCGGGCGGCGAACCGGCGGCCCAGCGGGCGCGAGCGGCACGACGAGAAGATCACCGTGTACGTCTCCGCCGAGGAACTGATGGACCTCGAGCACGCCCGCCTGGTGCTCCGGGGCGAGCACGGGCTGGCGGTGGACCGCGGGCGCATCGTCCGCGAGGCGGTGGCCGTGGTCCTGGCCGACCTGGAGTCCCGCGGGGACGCGAGCATCCTCGTACGACGGCTGCGGGGGCGGTAGGAGTAGCCTGCGGGGGCTATGACCTCGAACGACCTTCCCCTCCCTGGCGCCGGTGCCGGACGTCGGCGTGCGCTGGGGCGGGGGCCGGGGGGCGTCGTACCCGCTGCGGAACCGGAACCGGAACCGGAACTGCCCGAGCCCGTACCCGAACCCCAGGCGGACGAACCCCGTGACGGCGTCTTCAAAGTCCGCCTCGCCAACTTCGAGGGCCCCTTCGACCTCCTCCTCCAGCTGATCTCCAAGCACAAGCTGGACGTCACCGAGGTCGCCCTCTCCAGGGTCACGGACGAGTTCATGGCGCACATCCGGGCCATGGGGCCCGACTGGGACCTGGACCAGACGACGGAGTTCCTCGTCGTGGCCGCCACGCTGCTCGATCTGAAGGCGGCCCGGCTGCTGCCCGCCGCCGAGGTGGAGGACGAGGCCGACCTGGCGCTGCTGGAGGCCCGGGACCTGCTGTTCGCGCGGCTGCTGCAGTACCGCGCGTACAAGCAGATCGCGGACATCTTCAACGCGCGCCTGGACGAGGAGGCCCGCCGCCGGCCCCGTACCGTCGGCCTGGAACCCGAGCACGCCGAGCTGCTGCCCGAGGTCGTCATCAGCATCGGCCCCGAGGGCTTCGCCAGGCTCGCGGTCAAGGCCATGCAGCCCAAGCCCAAGCCGCAGGTCTACGTCGACCACATCCACGCCCCGCTGGTCAGCGTGCAGGAGCAGGCGGGGATCGTGGTCGCGCGGCTGCGGGAGCTGGGCGAGGCCAGCTTCCGGGTGCTGGTCGAGGACACCGACGACACCCTCACCGTCGTGGCCCGGTTCCTCGCCCTGCTGGAGCTGTACCGGGAGAAGGCCGTCGCCCTGGAGCAGGAGGCCGCGCTCGGGGAGCTGCTGGTGCGCTGGACCGGCGGGGACACGGACGCGGCGCCGAGGGTCACCGATGAGTTCGACCGGCCGCCCGAGTCGCCCAAGGACGAGCCGCCCAAGGACGAGTCGCCCAAGCACGAGCCGCCCAAGGAGGAGAAGAAGGCATGAGCGAGGAGACCCCCGAGGTCCCGGCCGGGCTGCGGACCGTCGCCGACCTCGACCTCAAGCCGGCCCTGGAGGCCATGCTCATGGTCGTCGACGAGCCCGCGACCGAGGAGCATCTGGCGAAGCTGCTGGAGCGGCCGAAGCGGCAGGTCGCGGACGCGCTGCGGGAGCTGGCCGACGAGTACGCCGTGCAGGGCCGCGGCTTCGAGCTGCGGTTCGTCGCCGGCGGCTGGCGCTACTACACCCGCGCCGCCTACGCGCCCGCCGTCGAGCGGCTGGTCCTGGACGGCCAGACCGCCCGGCTCACCCAGGCCGCGCTGGAGACCCTCGCGGTGGTCGCCTACCGCCAGCCGGTCAGCCGCAGCCGCGTCTCCGCCGTCCGCGGAGTCAACTGCGACGGTGTGATGCGCACCCTCCTGCAACGGGGTCTCGTCGAGGAGGCGGGCACGGAACCCGAAACAGGTGCGATCCTGTACAGGACGACGAACTACTTCCTGGAGCGGATGGGCCTGCGCGGCCTGGACGAGCTTCCGGAGCTCGCGCCCTTCCTCCCGGAGGCGGAGGCGATCGAGGCCGAGACCCAGGAGGGCGTACCGTCGTTCGACCCGGACGCGCCCGACGCGCCCGGTGCAGAGGACGCAGACGACTAAGACGGAACTTTGATGCGAAGCAGCGGCAGCGGCAAGAGTGGCGGGCGCGGTAACCACCGCGGCGCCGGCAACAACCGGGACGAGCGGCAGGGGCAGGGCCGTCCCCGCAAGCCCCGCCCCGAGGAGCGCCGCTACGACGTGGGCCCCGGGGCCACGCAGGACGGCCCCAAGTCCGGCCGGGGCGGTGCGGCCCGCGGCGGCGCCAAGGGCGGCCCCAAGCAGCCCCAGCAGGGCGGCGGGCGCGGTCGTACGGCTCCGGCGCGCTCGCGTGAGTACGAGACGCGGGTCGAGGAGCGCAACCGCGAGCGGTACGCCGACAAGAAGGACATCAAGCCGCCCAAGACCTTCCCGGGCGCCGAGCAGGAGGGCGAGCGGCTGCAGAAGGTCCTCGCGCGCGCGGGCTACGGCTCCCGGCGGGCCTGCGAGGAGCTGATCGAGCAGGCCCGGGTCGAGGTGAACGGCGAGATCGTCCTCGAGCAGGGCCGCCGGGTCGACCCGGAGAAGGACGAGGTCAGGGTCGACGGGCTGACGGTCGCGACGCAGTCGTACCAGTTCTTCTCGCTGAACAAGCCCGCCGGCGTCGTCTCCACGATGGAGGACCCGGAGGGCCGCCAGTGCCTCGGTGACTACGTCACCAACCGCGAGACGCGGCTCTTCCACGTCGGCCGGCTGGACACCGAGACCGAGGGCGTCATCCTGCTCACCAACCACGGCGAGCTGGCGCACCGCCTCACGCACCCGAAGTACGGCGTGAAGAAGACCTACCTCGCGGCCATCGTCGGCCCGATCCCGCGCGACCTGGGCAAGCGGCTGAAGGACGGCATCCAGCTGGAGGACGGGTACGCGCGCGCGGACCACTTCCGGGTCGTGGAGCAGACCGGCAAGAACTACCTGGTCGAGGTGGTCCTGCACGAGGGCCGCAAGCACATCGTGCGCCGCATGCTGGCGGAGGCCGGCTTCCCGGTCGAGAAGCTGGTGCGCACCGCCTTCGGCCCGATCACCCTGGGCGACCAGAAGTCGGGCTGGCTGCGCCGGCTGTCCAACACCGAGGTCGGCATGCTGATGAAGGAAGTCGATCTCTGATCGTCCCTTGCGTCTGATCACCATCCCCCTTTATGGTCACAATGACGATAAAGGGGGATGATCACATGTCCGAGCAGGCGGCCACCGGAGCACTCCTCGGCCTCGCCCTCGGGGACGCCCTCGGCTTCCCGACCGAGTTCAACGACGTGCCCTCGATCCTCGCCAAGTGCGGGCCCTGGCGGGAGATGGAGCTGCCGAAGCGGGCCTTCGTCTCCGACGACACCCAGATGACGCTCGCGGTCGGCCGCGCGCTCCGGACGGCCATGGACCGAGGCTTCCTCGCCCCGAAGCGGCTGGAGCGGCCGCTGCGTGAGGAGTTCGTGGACTGGTTCCACTCGCCGGACAACAACCGCGCTCCGGGCAACACCTGTCTGACCGCGTGCAACCTGCTCGACCACGACCGGCGGCCCTGGCAGGACGCCAGTCAGGTCGGCTCCAAGGGCTGCGGGGCCAACATGCGGGTCGCCCCCGTCGGGCTCGCCCCCGGCCTGAGCGACGAACAGCGCTCCGGCGCCGCCCAGTTGCAGTCCGCGCTCACCCACGGCCACCCCACCGCGCTGGCCGCCTCCGACCTCACCGCGCACGCCGTCCACCTGCTCGCCCGGGGCACCGACCCGACCGGACTGGTCGGACAGCTGCGCTCGTACGCCCTCGACCACCGCACCCGGTACGACCACACGTGGCTGGGCGACCTGTGGACCCGCTCCCAGGACCCCACCCCCGAGCACTTCGTCGCGCGCGGCTGGGACGAGTGCCTGGCGGTCCTCGACCGGCTCCAGGAGGCCGTGCGGACCATCTCCCCGGAAACCGACCCCTGCCTGGCCACCGGCGCGGGCTGGATCGCCGAGGAGGCCCTCGCCACCGGGCTGCTGTGCTTCCTGCTCTTCCCCGACGAGCCCGTCACCGCCCTGCGCCGGGCCGCCTGCACCTCCGGCGACTCCGACTCCATCGCCTGCCTCACCGGCGCCTTCGCGGGCGCCTGGCTGGGCGCGGACGCCTGGCCGGCCGAGTGGGCCGAGCGGATCGAGTACCGGGGCGATCTGTTGACCCTGGGAGCACTCTGGGACGCTTAGGCCCATGATCGACGACCTCGACATCGACCTGAAGCCCGTGGTCGCGGAACAGCCCGACCCGCTGCTGTTCGCGACCGTCTCCGGAGCCCATCTGTACGGCTTCCCGTCCGAGGACTCGGACGTGGACCTGAGGGGCGTCCATCTGCTCCCGGCGGCCGACCTCGTCGGGCTGCGCGAGCCGGAGGAGACCCGCTCGCGGGCCTGGGTGCGCTACGGCGTCGAACTGGACCTCGTCACCCATGACCTGCGCAAGTTCGTACGGCTGATGCTCCGCCGCAACGGCTATGTGCTGGAGCAGTTGCTGTCGCCCCTGGTCGTGCACACCGGCGACACGCACCGCGAGCTGACCGCCCTCGCCCCCGGCGTCCTCACCAGCCACCATGCCCACCACTACCGGGGTTTCGCGGTGACCCAGTGGCGGCTGTTCGAGAAGACCGGCGAACTCAAGCCCCTGCTCTACACGTTCCGGGTCCTGCTCACCGGCATCCACCTCATGCGCACCGGCGAGATCCAGGCCCACCTGCCCACACTGCTGGACGAGACCGGCGCGCCCGGCTATCTCCCCGACCTGATAGCCGCCAAGCGGGAACGGGAGCACGGAAAGGCCGACGTGGCACACGCGCGCGTGGAGGCCGACGTGGAGCGCCTGCACGCCGTCCTCGACGACTCCCAGGCCGGCTCAGCCCTCCCGGACGCGCCCACCGCGTACGACGCCCTGCACGACTTCGTCGTCCGGGTACGGCTGCAGGGCTGAGTCCCGGCGCACCCGGAACAGGAAGTCGGCCACGCGCGCGTGGTCCGGTTCCGGGGGCAGCGGGGTGCGGTGGAGGAACTGTTCCGTTTCCGTCGCCAGCCGGGTCATCCGGGTCTCGACCTCGGTCCAGGGGACCTCGCCCCGCTTCACCGAGAGCAGCGCCTCACGCTGGTCGCCGACGTCGATCCGCATCTCGCCGGTGCGCAACAGGTCCCGGGCCGTCATCAGCAGGCGCAGCAGATGCATGGCGTGCTTCCAGCGCGGGGCGCCCGTCGAACGGACGTCGGCGTCCAGCTTGCGGCGCTGGCCGAGGGCGTAGCGGGTGAAGGTGTCGTAGGCCCGGCGGGAGAGGAAGGCGTCGCGCAGGGACAGCAGTTCGCGGCCGGTGTCGTCCACCTGCTCCACGAGCGGGGAGTGCAGACACTCCAGGATGTTCGGGTTGCCCCGCAGTGCCAGCTCGCAGAACCGCTCCAGCTCCCAGGAGAACTGCTCCTCACCCGGCCCCTCCACATGCGCCGGCGGCTTCTCGAACCGCCAGAACAGGGGAGTGGGGGCGAGGAACACGCCCCGCCGGTCGGTGTCGCTCGTGTCCGTGGCCAGGCCGAAGGCCCGGGAACCCATGACACAGGCGTAAACGGTGTGGTCACGTACCAGAGTCTCGGGCCGCATGCCGGGAGCGTACGCGGACCCTCACACCAGGCTGATCGAATTTCCCC
Organism: Streptomyces sp. NPDC020192; assembly: GCF_044388685.1. Taxonomy (NCBI): domain Bacteria; kingdom Bacillati; phylum Actinomycetota; class Actinomycetes; order Kitasatosporales; family Streptomycetaceae; genus Streptomyces; species Streptomyces sp. NPDC020192. The sequence continues at coordinate 32,713 of NZ_JBIRXG010000004.1, forward strand.
CCACCTTGATCGACTTTCCGGGCAGCGGGCGCGTCGCCGGGCCGTGCGCCACCGAGCCGTCGGCGATGTGGAACTTGCTGCCGTGACAGGGGCAGTCGATCGTGCCGTCCGCGACCTTGCCCACCGTGCAGCCCAGGTGCGTGCAGATCGCCGAGAAGGCCTTGAAGTCGCCCTTGGCCGGCTGGGTGACGACGACCTTCTGCTCCTTGAAGACCATGCCGCCGCCCTCCGGGACGTCGCTGGTCGGGCCCAGGACCACGCTGGTCTTTCCCTTGGAGCTGTTGCCGCCCCCGCACGCCGCGACGGGTGCGATCACCACCGCCGCTCCCGTCACCAGAACCGTGCGCCGCTTCGTACCCTCGGCCATGCCAGCCTCCGCACAAGATCGAAATCGGTGTGTACCGGACGCTTCGCATCGTCTCAGCGATCGGGCGCCGTGCGCCGCGCCCGCACGGGCTGACTACGCTGGACGGACCAACAACAGATCCGCATGTCAGCAAGGAGCAGCGCCGTGGCGGTACGAGCGGTCCGTGGGGCCGTCCAACTGGAGCGGGACGAGGCCGGGCACATGGACGAGCAGGTCGGAGCCCTGCTCACCGCCGTACTGGAGCGCAACGGACTGACCGCCGACGACCTCATCAGCGTCTGGTTCACGGCCACCCCCGACCTGCACAGCGACTTCCCGGCCGCCGCCGCCCGCAAGCTCGGCATCGTCGACGTCCCGCTGATCTGCGCCCAGGAACTCGACATAACGGGCGCCATGCCCCGGGTCGTACGGATCCTCGCCCACATCGAGTCCGACACGCCCCGCTCCGACATCAACCACGTCTACCTCGGCGCCGCGGCCGCCCTGCGCAAGGACATCGCCCAGTGAGAACCGCACTCGTCATCGGCACCGGCCTCATCGGCACCTCCGCCGCCCTGGCCCTCGCCCAGCGCGGCGTCACCGTCCACCTCGCCGACCACGACCCCGAGCAGGCCCGCACGGCGGCCGCGCTGGGCGCCGGCACCGACGAGGTCCCGGAGGGCCCCGTCGACCTGGCGATCGTCGCCGCCCCGCCCGCACGCGTGGCCGGCGTCCTCGCGGACGCGATGAACCGGGGCCTGGCCCGCGGCTACCTGGACGTGGCCAGCGTCAAGGGCGGCCCGCGCCGCGAGCTGGAGGCGCTCGGCCTGGACCTGTCGGCGTACATCGGCACCCACCCCATGTCCGGCCGCGAGAAGTCCGGCCCGCTGGCCGCGACCGCCGACCTCTTCGAGGGCCGCCCCTGGGTGCTCACCCCTACCCGGGACACCGACACCGAGGTGCTGAACCTCGCCCTGGAACTGGTCTCGCACTGCCGGGCCGTACCGGTCGTCATGGACGCCGACGCCCACGACCGCGCCGTGGCCCTCGTCTCCCACATGCCCCACCTGGTGTCCAACATGGTCGCCGCCCGCCTGGAGCACGCCGAGGAGGCCGCCGTACGGCTGTGCGGACAGGGCATCCGGGACGTGACCCGGATCGCCGCCTCCGAGCCCCGCATGTGGATCGACATCCTGTCCGCGAACCCGGGCCCTGTCGCCGACCTGCTCTCCGACGTCGCCTCCGACCTCGACGAGACCGTGCGGGCCCTGCGCGCCCTGCAGTCCTCCGACGAGGCCAAGCGGCACGAGGGCACCACCGGCATCGAGGACATGCTGCGCCGCGGCAACGCGGGCCAGGTCCGGGTACCCGGCAAGCACGGGTCCGCACCGCGGGTCTACGAGGTCGTGGCGGTCCTGATCGACGACCAGCCGGGACAGCTGGCCCGGATCTTCGCGGACGCGGGAGCGGCCGGGGTCAACATCGAGGACGTCCGCATCGAGCATGCGACAGGACAGCAGGCCGGTCTCGTGCAGCTGATGGTGGAGCCGAAGGCGGTACCGGTGCTGAGCGCCGCGCTGCGGGAGCGGGGCTGGGCGCTGCGGCAGTAGGCGGGCGCACGCGTCCGGACGAGTGACCCGCACCCAGTAACCTTGTCCAGGGCGCTCTCGCTCCCCGCACCCCGCCCACACCGCACCAGGAAGGTGTCCCTCCGTGGAAAACGGCGCCGCCCCGTCCGCCAAGCCCGTGATCGTCGCGATCGACGGCCCCTCCGGCACGGGCAAGTCGAGCACGTCGAAGGCCGTGGCCGCGCAGCTCGGCCTGAGCTACCTGGACACCGGCGCCCAGTACCGGGCGATCACCTGGTGGATGGTGACCAACGGCATCGACCTGGAGGACCCGACCGCCATCGCCGCCGTGGCCGGCAAGCCGGAGATCGTCTCCGGCACCGACCCGGCCGCCCCCGCCATCACGGTCGACGGCGTGGATGTGGCCGCCCCGATCCGCACCCAGGACGTCACCTCCAAGGTCAGCGCGGTCAGCGCGGTGCCCGAGGTGCGCACCCGGATCACCGAGCTGCAGCGCTCGATCGCGGCCGGCGCGGAGACCGGCATCGTGGTCGAGGGCCGGGACATCGGTACGACCGTCCTGCCGGACGCCGACCTGAAGATCTTCCTCACCGCCTCCCCGGAGGCCCGCGCGGCCCGCCGCAGCGGCGAGCTGAAGGGCGCCGACATCCACGCCACCCGCGAGGCCCTGATCAAGCGGGACGCGGCCGACTCCTCCCGCAAGACCTCGCCGCTCGCCAAGGCGGGCGACGCGGTCGAGGTGGACACCACCGAGCTGACCCTCGCCCAGGTCATCGAGTGCGTCGTCACCCTGGTCGAGGAGAAGCGAGCCGGGAAGTGAGCGTTGCGTCCGAGCGAGGTGCCGAGGTCGGGCGGCGCATCGGCGTCGGCCTGATGTACGGGCTGTGGAAGCCGCGCGTGCTCGGCGCCTGGAAGGTGCCGGCCACCGGCCCGGTGATCTTCGCGGTGAACCACTCCCACAACGTCGACGGCCCGATGGTCATGGGCGTGGCGCCCCGGCCCACGCACTTCCTGATCAAGCAGGAGGCCTTCGTCGGCCCGCTGGGCTCCTTCCTGACCGGCATCGGCCAGCTGAAGGTGGACCGCACGAGCGCCGACCGCACCGCCATCACCCGGGCCCTCGGCGTGCTGGAGGCCGGCGGCGTGCTGGGCATCTTCCCGGAGGGCACCCGGGGCGAGGGCGACTTCGCCTCGCTGCGCGCCGGACTCGCCTACTTCGCCGTACGCAGCGGGGCGCCGATCGTGCCCATCGCCGTACTGGGAAGCGCGGAGGTGCCCGGACGGTTGATAAAGGCACTGCCTCCGCTGCGCTCCCGCGTCGACGTCGTCTTCGGCGACCCGTTCGACGCGGGCGACGGCAGCGGGCGGCGTACGCGCAAGGCGCTGGACGAGGCGACCGAGCGCATCCAGAAGCAGCTCACCAGCCACCTGGAAAACGCCAGGCGCCTGACCGGGCGCTAGGCGACACTTGAGTAGTGGATCAGCCCGAAGCGGGCTTTCCACCGATCACCACGATGGAACGACGAGGTACGGACTTCATGAACGACGACATCCAGCCCGACGGCTCGGACGCGCACGAGGATGCGCACGAGTACGACCACGGGGCTCTCGGCGACGCCGAGTACGCGGAGTTCATGGAGCTCGCCGCGGAAGAGGGCTTCGACATCGAGGACGTCGAGGGCGCCATCGAGGCGGCGGGCCACGGTCCGCTGCCCGTGCTCGCCGTCGTCGGCCGCCCCAATGTCGGCAAGTCGACCCTGGTGAACCGGATCATCGGCCGCCGCGAGGCGGTCGTCGAGGACAAGCCCGGCGTCACGCGCGACCGTGTCACCTACGAGGCCGAGTGGGCCGGCCGCCGCTTCAAGGTCGTCGACACCGGCGGCTGGGAGCAGGACGTCCTCGGTATCGACGCCTCCGTCGCCGCCCAGGCCGAGTACGCGATCGACGCGGCCGACGCGGTCGTCTTCGTCGTGGACGCCAAGGTCGGCGCGACCGACACCGACGAGGCGGTCGTACGGCTGCTGCGCAAGGCCGGCAAGCCGGTCGTGCTCGCCGCCAACAAGGTCGACGGCCCGAGCGGCGAGGCCGACGCGGCCTATCTGTGGAACCTGGGCCTCGGCGAGCCGCACCCCGTCTCCGCCCTGCACGGCCGCGGCACCGGCGACATGCTGGACGCCGTCCTGGAGGCGCTGCCCGAGGCGCCCGAGCAGACCTTCGGCACCGGCGCCCCCGGTGGCCCCCGCCGTATCGCGCTCATCGGCCGCCCGAACGTCGGCAAGTCCTCCCTGCTGAACAAGGTGGCAGGCGAGGAGCGCGTCGTCGTCAACGAGCTGGCGGGCACCACCCGCGACCCGGTCGACGAGATGATCGAACTCGGCGGCGTCACCTGGAAGTTCGTCGACACGGCCGGCATCCGCAAGCGCGTCCACCTCCAGCAGGGCGCCGACTACTACGCCTCCCTGCGTACGGCGGCGGCCGTGGAGAAGGCCGAGGTCGCGGTTGTCCTGATCGACGCCTCCGAGAACATCTCGGTGCAGGACCAGCGGATCGTCACGATGGCCGTCGAGGCGGGCCGCGCCCTGGTCCTCGCCTACAACAAGTGGGACACCCTCGACGAGGAGCGCCGCTACTACCTGGAGCGGGAGATCGAGACCGAGCTGGGCCAGGTGGCCTGGGCCCCGCGCGTCAACGTCTCGGCGCGTACCGGCCGCCACATGGAGAAGCTGGTCCCGGCGATCGAGACCGCCCTCGCCGGCTGGGAGACCCGCGTCCCCACCGGCCGCCTCAACGCCTTCCTCGGCGAGCTGGTCTCGGCCCACCCGCACCCGATCCGCGGCGGCAAGCAGCCGCGCATCCTGTTCGGCACCCAGGCCGGCACCAAGCCCCCGCGCTTCGTCCTGTTCGCCTCCGGCTTCATCGAGGCGGGCTACCGCCGCTTCATCGAGCGCCGGCTGCGCGAGGAGTTCGGCTTCGAGGGCACCCCGATCCACATCTCGGTGCGGGTGCGCGAGAAGCGCGGCGCGAAGAAGAAGTAGTACGTCCACGACGTACGGGCTCCACGACGCACAGGGCGGCCCCCGACCGGAAGGTCAGGGGCCGCCCTTGGCCGTACGCGGCTCACACACCCCGGCGCGGTCCCGGCGGCAGCGCCGGCGCGATGTAGTGCATCCCGGTCTCCTGCGGCTGCGGTTGCGGCCGCTCGATGGTGCCGACCCGCTGCCACTGCGTCTGCGACTGCTGCCGCGCGCTGTACGCCCCGGCGCTGTACGCGCTGTACGAGCTGCTGAAGGACCCCGAGCGATGGCCGCCGTAGGAGCCCGCACCGCCCGGCAGATTCCCGAAAGCGCTGAACCTCAGCTCCTCCTCACCGCTGCGGTCACCCGGCAGGGTACGGAAGGTCTTGACCCACTCCGCGTAGAGCGCGTCGTAGATCGGCGTGGTCGACAGCCCGCCGGACGGCTCATGAGCCGCCCTGGCGGACGGCACGGAGGCGAAGGCGGACCGGCGTGGCGGGGGAGTGTCGTATGCGTGCACGTATGTCCAAACGACGGTGCCTTTGAAGGGATGCGGTCACCTCAGCGCTTTCAGGAGCTCGGGGCAGCGCTTTCGGAGGCTCAGGTGCCGGCGAGCGGCAGCGCCGACGCCACCAACCTGCCCGCCGCCGCGGCCTTGTCGAGAGAGTCCCGCAGCAGGTCCTCCCTGGGCTGCCGCCCGATGGACCCCACGGGCGCCGCGAACATGAGCACCTGCTGGTGCTTGTTGGCGGCGGCCCGCCAGCTGTCGGTCACCTGAAGCGGCTGATGCGCCTGCCACCAGGCCACCGGCTGCCCTCCGTTCGCACCCGGCTGGAGCACGGCGTGCAGCTGGCCCACGGCGAGCAGCACCGACCAGCCGTGCAGCACCGGCGGCACGGACGTCAGCTCGGTCAGCGGCGTGAACCCCTGCTCGATGAGCAGCGGAAGGAAGTCGTCGCCGGGTCCGGTGGTGCCCGGGCGCACGATCGGGGTGGTCGGCTCGACGACGAGCGCGGGGTGCAACTCGCCCTCGATCAGGACGAGACCGCTGGTCACGCCGAGCACCGCCTGCTCGGGCATGGACTTCTGCGGCTCGCCGGCGGCGGCCCCACCGGCGACACCGCCGATGGAGCGCACGGCGCCCTGGAGCTGCTCCTCGGTGACCTGGACGACCTGCGAGGGCAGGCAGCTGGCGTGGGCGAAGGCGAGGACGGCGGTCTCGTCGCCGACGAACAGAACGGTGCTGGTGCGCTCCTGCTCGGAGTCGCCCGGGGTGCGGCACGAGGTGCAGTCGTAACTGCCCGGGGCGTTCTCTCCGGCGAGCAGCCGGTCGGCTTCTTCGTCGCCGATCTCGGCGCGTACGGCGTCACTCACGTCGAGCATGCGCGGCACGGTGGCTCCCTCGGGATGCGGTGCTGGGGGTCGGCCGGGTGGCTCCCGGCCGATGAGTCCCGGGGTGTCCGGGCTCATGAAGAAGACAACGGACGTCCTGTGGTGGGAGTCACGCCCCAACGGGGACCGGTTCGCACCAACCGCCGCACACAGTCACCAGGCGTGCGGAATGAGCCACTCACCGTCAACTCCCCGTCCCGTCAAGGAGCTTGAACGGGTGAAGAGAATCACAGATTGCCTGGCTGCCTGGTCGACAAATCAGGAAATCAGCGGATGTAGTGGGTGGCCGAAAATTGCCGCTACCGACGGTAACGGCCAACTGGCCTGGAAGGACGGGCAGTTGGTTGATTCCGGCAGGTCACTCTCCCTAGATTCCTCCGCCGTGTGCAGCGAGCACCGCTCGGGTACGTCCACCGCCCGGCACCGGCAGCACGAAAGCCGGCACCGGGCACGGGGGACGGGGCGGGCGCGAGGAACCGCGGTCATCCGCGGCAAGGCGCGCTCCGCCCGGGGGAACCCGGGTTCGTGGAGAGGGAATTACATGTCCGAGTGTGCCGATACCACCCGCAACACCGCCCGTCCCGACGGCGGCCGCAAGGGCCGTACGACGGCCGCGCTCGCCGGAGCCGCCCTGCTCGCCCCGCTGGGGCTGCTGGCCGTGACCGGCAACGCCGCAGCGGCGGACAACGGGGTGTGGGACCGCATCGCAGCGTGCGAGAGCGGCGGCAACTGGCACATCAGCACCGGCAACGGCTACTACGGCGGACTCCAGTTCTCCGCCTCGACCTGGCGCGCGTACGGCGGCACCGCCTACGCCCCGACGGCCGACCAGGCCTCCAGGAGCGCGCAGATCGCCGTCGCCACCAAGGTCCAGCAGGCCCAGGGCTGGGGCGCCTGGCCGGTCTGCTCGGGCCGCGCCGGCGCCTACGGCACGGCTCCCGCGGCCGACCACACCGGCTCCTCCGGTACGGCCTCCGGTACGGCCGTCCCGAAGGGCGTGACGACGAAGTCCGTCCCGGCCGAGAAGTCCGCCCCGGCGAAGACGCCGGATCGCGCGCAGACCCACCAGGGCCGCAGCGCCTCGCGCGGTGGTGACTACACCGTCCGCGAGGGCGACACCCTGAGCGCCATCGCCGAACGGCACGGCACCACCTGGCAGCGGATCTACGCCGCCAACAAGAAGGTCATCGGCGACGACCCGAACCTGATCATGCCCGGCCAGCGCCTGGCACTCTGAGCGCCGAGCACCCGGCAGGACAGCCGCCGCCCGTCATGGGCGGCGGCTGTCCGCGTCGATGCCGTGTGGTGAAACCGTGAATTTCCTATGTGGTGTCAGCTGCCGTGACATCGCGCCGGATTGCGCGGGGAATCCTGTCCCGGGCCTGTCCAGATCCTCGCTGCGGCGGCTTTCCGCCACGTAATTTCGAAGCGTCTCCGCGACGGCCGTGAATTCTGTGCGATTGCCTCGGCAAGCCGTACGGAAACCCCCGTACGTGTGACGTCCGCCGCGGAGCAACTGATGTCACGGCGACGGAAACGCGGGCCGGGAAGCTGTGACAGAAGTGTGACCCGGAGCGGACCTTCCCCTTACCTTGCTAGCTTGGTGGCATGGCACCGATTCCCACTCCGCCAGCGGAGCCCCAGGACAGTCCGGACGGGTACGTCGGCCTCGACGCCGCCGACGCCGAGCGGCTCGCTCGGCAGCGGGGCTGGTCGACGGTACGGTCGCTGCCGCCGGGCGCGATCATCACCATGGAGTACCGGGTGGGACGCCTGAACTTCGAGGTGCGGGACGGCCGCGTGGCCCGCGCCTGGAAGGGCTGAACGTCCGACAGGCACGAGAAGGGCCCCGCTCCCGAAAGGGAGACGGGGCCTTCGCCGTACCGGCGGCGGGGCGGGTGTGTGCGTACCGGGCCCGCCGCCGTCCGGCCCGTCAGCCGCCCGTGAGCGGGCGGGCGGCTGGCTGGGACGTGCCGCGTGGGGCGTGTGGGGGGCGGCGGCTGCCCGCCGGGGTGACCGGGGTGCGCTCCGAGCGCGTCGTGTGCGGTCCCGGGGCGAGGTGCACCAGGCCCCGGGAGGCCCGGGTCGTGGCGACCGGCTCGTGCGCCGGGGACGGCTGCTCGGCCGGGGCGCCGCGCGGCTTGAGCACCACCGGGGTGACCGGGACGGCCGGTTCGGCGGCGGGCCGCGTGCGGCGGGCCCGCCAGCGGTCGCGCAGGTCGAACAGCCAGACCTCGGTCCTGGCGATCAGCGGCTCGCACCACGGCAGGGCGAGCAGGATCAGCAGACCCGCGGCCCAGCCCAGCAGCACGTCGCTCAGCCAGTGCGTACCGAGGTAGACGGTGGTGAGGCCGACGCCGAGCGAGGTGATCGCCGACAGCGCCGACAGCCAGCGGCGCGCCCGCGGGGTGGAGGCCAGATACGCCAGGATTCCCCAGGTCACCACCGCGTTGGCGGTGTGGCCGCTGGGGAATATATCGCCGCCCCGCATCATCTCGTTCGAGCCGATCACGGTCGCGTAGTGCGGACCGAGGCGCCCCATGCCGTACTTGGCGGCGCCGACCGTGATGTTCAGCAGGAGCAGGGAGGCGGCCAGGGTCAGCAGCGGGCGCAGCGTGTGCTGTCGCCAGGAGCGCCAGCCGAGCCAGGCCGCGACCATCACGGCGGTGGGGCCGCGCTGGCCGAGCACCACGTAGTAGTCGAGGAAGGCGTGGATCTGCGGCCACTGCTGGTACGGCCGGAAGAACATGACCTGCCAGTCGAGCCGGACCAGCCAGGACGTGATCACGACGGCCCACACGATCGCCAGGTAGAAAGCCAGGGTCGCGGTGAACAGAACGACCCGGTGCCGGCTCATCCTCGGCACATCGATGTGGGCCGGTCGTTCCGGCTCACGGTCCAGTCTGGCGAACACCCGGTCCAGCCGACGGGTGAGGTTTCGTTCGGTACGCACCCAATCGACGTTACAGCGAGTGAGCTGTGCCCCCCGTCGAAACTGCGGCTTTGTGATGACGATGTGATGTGGCAAAGCTCTCAAGGATCGCTCGAATTCCGGGGATTCCGCAATCCTGTGTCGTTGCCGCCTTCAATTCCTTTGATCATGCCGGGTGTTGTTTATATGGCGCTTATGAATGCGTTAACCCGGCACTGGCGCGGAATTCTCCACGGCGTCACCGGCCGGAGAAGTCGATCATGGCGGGCCGGAGCCGTTCAGCCAGAACGCCCCGTAGACCGCAGAGGCGACCGCCAACCCGGCCGTGACCAGTACGGACTTCGGCGTGCGCGGCCGGGCGAGGGCGCGGGCGAGCGGCAGCAGCACCGGGAAGGCGGGCAGCAGCAGCCGGGGCTTGGAGCCGAAGTAACTCGACGCGCACAGGGCGAGCGCGAGGACGACACCCGTGTACACCAGCAGCGCGAGGGGTTGACGCTGCCGGATCCCGCTGACGTGGAGCCACAGCAGCAGTGCGACCCCGACGATCAGTCCGGCACCGGCGAGCGCGGACGGAAATGACGTGAACTTGTCGGCCACGAAACGCGCGAAGGCATAGCCGCCGTCGAAGCCGTTGCGCCACCCGGCCTGGACGTCCAGATAACCGAGCGGCCCCTTGCCGGTGCGGTGCCCGACCCAGAGGACGTACCCGGCGGCCCCGAGCGGGGCGAGCAGCATGCCGAGGCAGCGGCGCCAGACCGGGGCCTGCCCGCCACGCGTACCGCGCTCCCGCACGAACGACAGCACGCCCACGACCCACACCGCCGCGACCACCGCCGCCCCCACCGGCCGGGTCAGCCCGGCCAGCGCCGCGAGCGCACCGGCGCTCAGCCAGCGCCCGGTCAGCAGCGCGTACAGCGACCAGGCGGCGAGCGCCGTGAACAGCGACTCGCTGTACGCCATCGACTGCACGATCCCGACCGGCAGCACCGCCCAGAGAAGTACCGCGCAGATCCCCGTCCGGGGGCCGTACACCCGGTCCGCGACCGCGAAGATCCCCGCCGCCGCGGCCAGTGACGCGAGCAGGCTGACCGTGAACCCCGCGTCCGCGTACGACAGCGGCGTGACCGCGTGCAGCAGCCGCTCCAGCCACGGCAGCAGCGGGAAGAACGCCAGATCGGAGTGGACGTCGCCGTTCGGCAGCCGCACCTCGTAGCCGTATCCCAGCCCGGCGACCCGCGCGTACCACAGGGAGTCCCAGCGCGCGGTCAGCAGCGTGTACGCGCTCTTGCCGCGCGCGGCGCTCCACACCGCCAGCACCACCAGCCCCAGGGCGCGCACTACCGCATAGCCCAGCAGGGCCGGAGCCGCCCGGCGCGACAGAGGGGCGCGGGGCTCGGCCGCGCGCACGTCAAGATCGGCAAGATCGGTCACAGGCTCGATTATCGGACGGCCGGGGAACCGCGGTGGCCCGAGGGTCGTGGTCAACAGAGGGCGAAGTGGCGTACGCCACACGGGTTCGGTCGAGCGCGTGAGAGGTCCGCCACGTGTGCGCGTGGTGGACTCGCGTACGCTGACGAGTCACCCGCGTGGGTTCGAGCGGGCCGGAGACACCGCTCCTCTCCGGCCGTACGACAGGGACGTCCCCACCCCGTCGGCCGCCGCGCGCGAGGGATCAGCTGGGAGGTACGCACATGTCCGGGACGACCACGGCTGCCGTGCGGCCGAACCACCGGGCGGCCGGAGCCGGTGCCAACCGCTGGGTCGTCCTCGTCGTCCTCTGCGTCAGCCTGCTGCTCGTCGCCCTCGACGCGACCGTGCTGCACGTCGCGGTTCCCGCCGTCACCGAGGACCTCAAGCCCGGTGCCATGGAACTGCTCTGGATCGTCGACGTCTATCCGCTGGTCTGCGCCTCGCTGCTGATCCTCTTCGGCACGCTCGGCGACCGCATCGGCCGCCGACGCGTCCTGCTGCTCGGCTACGGCCTGTTCGGGGTCGCCTCCGCCCTGGCCGCCTTCGCGCAGACCGCCGAGACGCTGATCCTCGCCCGCGCGCTGCTCGGCGTCGGCGGCGCCATGATCATGCCCGCCACGCTCTCGCTCCTGCGCCAGGTCTTCCCCGACCGGCGTGAGCGCGCGCTCGCCATCGGCATCTGGAGCGCGGTCGCCGCCGTCGGCGCGGCGGTCGGCCCGCTGCTCGGCGGCTTTCTGCTGGAGCACTTCTGGTGGGGCGCGGTCTTCCTCGTCAACATCCCGCTGATGCTGGTCAGCCTGCCGGTCGGCCGGATCCTGTTGCCCGAGTCCCGCGGTGACCGGTCCGGCCCCTGGGACGTGCTCGGCGCCCTGATGGCGGCCGGCGGTCTGTTCGGTGTCGTCCTCGGCGTGCAGCGGCTGGGCGGCGGAGAGGCACCCGCGAGCCCCTTCACCCTGCTGCCGCTGCTGACCGGCGCCGCCCTCCTCTTCCTCTTCGTACGGCGTCAGCGGCGGCTGCCGCATCCGCTGGTGGACCTGCGGATGTTCCGCCGGCCCGCGTTCAGCACCTCGGTGGGCTGCATCGTGCTGGCGATGCTCGCGCTGGTCGGCCTGGAGCTGATCGCCGCGCAGTACCTGCAGCTGGTCCTCGGCCTGTCGCCGCTCCAGACGGGCCTCAGGCTGCTGCCGCTGACCATCGCGGCGATGGCGGCGGGCCTCGCGGGCGCGCGGATGCTGCGCCGCTTCGGGCCGCGCCGGATGGTGTGCGCCGGCTTTCTGCTGACCACCGCCGCGGTGCTGACGCTCACCGCGATGGGCGGCGGCGACAACGTTCCGCTGCTGCTGTCCGGTTTCGTGCTGCTCGGCTTCGGCCTGGAGACCACGCTCTTCGGGGCGTACGAGTCGATGCTCAGCGAGGCCCCGGCGGACCAGGCCGGCGGCGCGGCCGCGATCGGCGAGACGTCGTACCAACTCGGCGCCGGCATCGGGATCGCGCTGCTCGGCAGTGTCATGAACGCGGCCTACGCGCCCGGACTCCGGTCGGTGCCGGGCGTCCCGGAGCACGCGTCCCACCGCGCGGGGCACTCGATCGGCGAGGCCTACGACATCGCCGGGCGGCTCGGCGGCGACACCGGGGCCGCGCTGCGCCGGGCCGCACGGGACTCCTTCGTGCACGGGCTGCATGTGACGCTGCTCGTCAGCGCCGGACTGTTGCTGCTGGGGTCGGTGATCGCGCTGCGGCTGCCGCGGATCATGCACTGCGCTGCGGAGTCCACGGCGGCGGTGGAGCTGCCCGCGCCCAGGGAAGTGGCGGAGTCCCGCGTCTCGGCCGGGCAGACCGCCTGACGTACTGGACGTGCGGGACAACGCACCGTAACGTCGGCCTCAACTGTGACTAGCGCTGCTAGTTTTCGCCGCGTTGCCGTGTGCCGGAGGGTGTCCCATGTCCGCGTCCTCGAAGTTGCCCGCCTTCGATCCCGCCGACCCGCTCGGGATCGACGACCTGCTGGAACCGGAGGACTTGGCCGTGCGGGACACCGTGCGGGCCTGGGCCGCCGACCGCGTGCTGCCGCACATCGCCGAGTGGTACGAGACGGGGGAACTGCCCGGGATCAGGGAACTCGCCCGCGAACTCGGCTCCATCGGCGCCCTCGGCATGTCCCTGACCGGGTACGGCTGCGCGGGCGCGACGGCCGTGCAGTACGGCCTGGCCTGCCTGGAGCTGGAGGCCGCCGACTCCGGGATCCGCTCCCTGGTCTCCGTGCAGGGCTCGCTCGCCATGTACGCGATCCACCGCTTCGGCAGCGAGGAGCAGAAGCTTCAGTGGCTGCCCCGCATGGCGTCCGGCGAGGTGATCGGCTGCTTCGGGCTGACCGAGCCCGACCACGGCTCCGACCCCGCCTCGATGCGCACCCGCGCCAAGCGCGACGGTGACGACTGGGTGCTGAACGGCCGCAAGATGTGGATCACCAACGGCTCTGTCGCCGGGGTGGCCGTCGTCTGGGCGCAGACCGAGGACGGCATTCGCGGCTTCGTCGTCCCGACCGACAGCCCGGGCTTCTCGGCACCGGAGATCAGGCACAAGTGGTCGCTGCGCGCCTCGGTGACCAGCGAACTGGTCCTGGACGACGTACGACTGCCCGCAAACGCCGTACTCCCGGAGGTCACCGGTCTGCGCGGACCGCTCAGCTGTCTGTCGCACGCCCGCTACGGCATCGTCTGGGGCGCGATGGGCGCGGCCCGCAGCAGCTTCGAGGCGGCCCTCGACTACGCGAAGTCGCGGGAGCAGTTCGGGCGGCCCATCGGTGGCTTCCAGCTCACCCAGGCCAAACTCGCCGACATGGCGGTCGAACTGCACAAGGGGATCCTGCTCGCCCACCATCTCGGGCGGCGGATGGATGCCGGCCGCCTGCGCCCCGAGCAGGTCAGCTTCGGCAAGCTCAACAACGTCCGCGAGGCCATCGAGATCTGCCGTACGGCGCGGACGATCCTCGGTGCCAACGGGATCTCCCTCGAATACCCCGTGATGCGGCACGCGACCAACCTCGAGTCGGTGCTCACCTACGAGGGCACCGTCGAGATGCACCAGCTCGTGCTGGGCAAGGCGCTCACCGGGCTCGACGCCTTCCGGTGAGCACCCGAGGAGGCGGGGCCGGTCTGCGGCCCCGCCTCAGCTCTGGTTGAAGAAGCCGTCCTCGCGGCGTCCGGCCGGCTCACCGCTGACGATCTCGGTGTTGGCCGGCGTCAGCAGGAAGACCCGGGTCGCCACCCGTTCGATCGTGCCCCGCAGACCGAAGGTCAGCCCCGCCGCGAAGTCCACCACGCGCTTGGCGTCGGCGGGCTCCATCGCCGTGAGGTTCATGATGACCGGGACGCCGTCCCGGAACATCTCGCCGATGACGCGGGCGTCCCGGAAGCTGTCCGGGGTGACCGTGCCGATCCGGCGGCCCTTCTCCTCGGCCGTGTCCGTGGCCACCTGCACCCGGGGGTCCGTGACCCAGGCGTCTGCGGACTCCGGGCCCTCGGAGTACTCGTCGTCGTAGTAACGCTCGTCATCGTTGTCGTCGACGAGGCCGAGCCACGCACTCGCCTTGCGTACCGATCCCATGGACGCCTCCTCTCACAGCGGTCCTTATTGCTTTCCGCACCTCTATGGTCATCCATGATGCGGACGGCGCGCCAAGTGGATAGACGCCGCGCGGGAGGTTTGTGACGGTACTGGTGCACAGGCGATCCGTCGAGAGCCCTTGTGTCCCAAGGGTCCTGACTCATATGGCTGCTGACCGAGAGTGAAATATGATCGTCGACGGCGGACGGGTGATCGGCACTGCGTACGGGTGAACTCCTTCTGACGGAGGGTCAGGCCGCTAGTACTTCAGTTCCGGTGGGCTGATCCGGGACTGCTTGATCGCCGAGCCCGCCGTACCCCACTTCTTCAGGATCCTGTCGTACGTGCCGTCGGCGATCAGCTTGTTGACCGCCGCCTGGAAGGCCGGGGCCAGCCTGGTGCCCTTCTTGAAGGCGAAGCCCACGTCCAGGCGGTGGTACTCGTTGAGGAACTTCAGGCCCGGCTGGTGGGCCACGGCGTAGCGCAGGCCGTTGATCGTGGACATCACGACGTCGCTGCGGCCCTGCTGCACCGAGGACCAGATCGCGCTCGACTCGCTGTACGTCTGCACCTGGTACGCCTTCTTGCCCGCGTCGGTGCACACGTGCTTGTTCTTCTCCAGCGTGGCCTCGAAGGTCGTGCCGGCGCCGGTCGCGACGTTCAGGCCGCACAGCTGCCTCAGATCGGTGATGTCGGTCAGCTTGCTGTCCTTGCGGGCGGCGAAGCCCTGGCCGTCGTTGACGTAGGTGACGAAGTCGATGATCTTGCGGCGCTCGTCCGTGACACCGAAGTTGCTTGCGCCGAAGTCGTACTTGCCGCTGTCCAGAGCGGGCAGGATCGCCTCGAAACTCGCCTGCTCCACCTTCAGCTTGATGCCGAGCACCTTGGCGACCGCCTTGGTGAAGTCGACGTCCTGGCCGGTCAGCGTCTTGCCGTCGGACAGGTAGGTGGTCCCGGGCGGGGTGCCGCCGACGCTGATCGCGACGGTGAGGTCCGTCGTGCCGGGAGGCAGCAGCTTCGCCGCCGCCGCGTCCTTCTTCTCGGCCGAGACGACGTCCGTGGTGGGTACGGCGTCGGACCTGGCCGCCACTCCGGAGGCGTCCGTACCGCCGGAGCCACCGGAGCCGGAGCCGCAGGCGGTGAGGAAGAGGGTGGCCGACGTAATCGTGACAAAAGGCAGCAAAAGGCGTGAACGCATCGGGAAGCGGTCTCCTGTGAGCAGCAGGGTTCAGTGAGGCGCGAGGGGAGGGGTGCGCGTGTGAAGGCGTGAAGAGAGGGGTGGAGCAAGGCGGGAGAACGCGGATACGCCTGCTTCCGGGGCAGGCGCGCGCAGGGGGTCAGCTCAACAGGAACAGGACCACACGCGACCGAAGTCGATGTGGGAGCGGGTGACCAGCCACTGCTGTGGATGCATGGGCCAAGTGGAACAGGCATCCGGTTCCGCGTCAACTGACTTGAGACGTACTGCTCACAGTCCGGACAGCCTTGACAGTTCACCGAAACGCCCGCGTACTCTCGGTGGACGGCCCTGCTGAGGGGCTCGGCCGTACTGCGCGCCGCACGGCGCGCCCGTGTGAAGGCACCACCCGTTCTGACGACTTCATCGCGTCACGGAGCCTTCACATGTCATCCGACACCCTTGCCAAAGTCCCCGCAGCACCGGAGATACCCGAGCCCGCGGACACCCCCCGGATCGTCCCGCGACGCCGGTACGGACAGTGGGTCGCCGCCGTCGCCGTCCTCGTCCTGCTCGGCCTCGCGGTGAACTCCGTCGTGCGCAACCAGGCGTTCCAGTGGGACGTCGTCGGCGACTACTTCACCTCGGACTCCATCCTGCGCGGACTGTGGCTCACGCTGTGGCTGACCGCCGTGGTCATGGTCCTCGGCTTCACCCTCGGCGCGTTGCTCGCCGCCTTCCGGCTCTCCGCCAACCCCGTGCTGCGGGCGGTGAGCTGGGGGTACGTCTGGCTGTTCCGGTCGATCCCGATCCTGGTGCAGCTGCTGCTGTGGTTCAACATCGGCGCCCTGTACCCGCAGGTGTTCGGCGTGAAGACCGTCAACCTGCTCACCCCGGTCGCCGTCGCGATCGTCGGACTCACCCTGCACGAGGCCGCCTTCGCCGCCGAGGTCGTCCGGGCCGGCATCCTCTCCGTGGAGCGCGGGCAGATCGAGGCCGCCCAGGCGCTCGGCCTGAGCCGGTGGCGGCGCTGGTGGCGGATCGTGCTGCCGCAGGCGATGCGCTCCATCGTGCCGCCCGCCGGCAACATGCTGATCGGCACCCTCAAGGGCACCTCGATCGTCAGCGTCATCGCCGTCAACGACCTGCTGTTCTCGGCCCAGTTGATCTATCACCAGACCTATCAGGTGATCCCGCTGCTGATGGTCGCCACGCTCTGGTACGCCGTCGTCACCTCGCTGCTCGGCATCGGCCAGTACTACGTCGAGAAGTACTACGCGCGTGGCACGGAGAGCGCCCGATGAGGCCGCAGCTGGTGATCGTGGGAGCCGGGCCGCGGGGGACCGGACTGCTCGAACGCATCGCGGCCAACGCTCCTGAGCTGTACGGCGGTTCGGGCCTCGACATCCACTTCGTCGACCCCCATCCGCCGGGCGGCGGCCGGATCTGGCGCCAGGCGCAGTCGCCGCTGCTGTGGATGAACTCGCACGCCGAGGACGTCACCATGTTCACCGACGACACCGTGACCATGGACGGCCCGGTGCGCGAGGGGCCCACGCTGCACGAGTGGGCCCGGCTGGACGGCGGCACGTTCGCCGACCGGCAGCTTCAGGGGCGGTATCTGCGGTGGGTGTACGAGCGTGCCCTCGCCGGGCTGCCCGAGGGCGTCGTCGTCCACCACCACGCCCGGCGCGCGCTGCGGGTCAGCGGGCCCGGGGAGGGGCGCCAGCAGGTCTGGCTGGAAGGGCGGCAGCGTCCTCTCCTCGCCGACCTGGTGGTCCTCGCCCTCGGCCACCTGGACGCCGAACTCGACGTCGACCAGGCCGAGTTGGCCGCCTACGCCCGCGAGCACGACTTGGTGCACCTGCCGCCCGACTTCACCGCCGACACCGACCTGTCCCCGCTGCGGCCCGGCGAACCCGTGCTCGTGCGCGGCTTCGGGCTGGCCTTCGTCGACCTGATGGTGCTGCTCACCGAGGGGCGCGGCGGACGGTACGAGGGGGACACCTACGTTCCCTCCGGGCGGGAGCCGGTGCTGTACGTCGGCTCGCGGCGCGGAGTGCCGTACCACTCGAAGATCGGCTACGACTGGACCGGTGACCGGCCCCCGCTGCCCCGCTTCTTCGGTCCCGCCGAGGTGGAGGCGCTGCTGGCGAAGCCGGAGGGCTTCGACTTCCGGCGCGATGTGTGGCCGCTGGTGGAGAAGGAGCTGGGCTTCGCCCACTACCACCGGCTGTTCACCGCCCACCCCGGGCGTACGGCGATGGCCTGGGCCGACTTCGAGGAGAAGTACGCGGCCGCCGCCGGCTCCGACGAGACCCGGGCGCTGGTCGCCGCCGCCGTACCGGACCCGGCCGACCGGCTCGACCTCACCACGCTCGACCATCCGCTGGAGGGGGTGCGGTACGCGTCGCACGAGGCCTTCCAGGAGGGGCTGCGCGCGTATGTCGAAGGTGACCTGAGCCGCCGTCATGATCCTTCGTACAGTGCCGACCTGGGGGTGTTCCTCGGGCTGCTGTCCGTCTACGGACAGATCGTGCGGCTCGGGAACGTCGGGTCCTGGTGGCACGGGTTCTTCAGCTACCTGGCGTCCGGGCCGCCCGGGCCCCGGCTACGGCAGATGCTCGCACTGTCCCGGGCCGGGCTGCTGAAGTTCGTCGGCGCCGATATGACCGTGAGCGCCGAGGACGGGGTGTTCCGGGCCACCAGTCCCACCGTGCCGGGCTACTCCGTCGAGGCCCGGGCGCTGGTCGAGGCCCGGCTGCCCGAGCCCACCGTCGGGCGGGCCCGCGACAGCCTGCTGCGCGAACTGCACGCCGACGGCGCCACCGAGACCCCCGAGGGGCTGCTCCGGGTCGACCCCGGCGACGGCCGTGTCCTCGACCGGGCCGGGCGCCCGCACCCCCGGCGCTTCGCCCTCGGCCCGTACACCGACGCCCGTACCCCCGGCGCCTTCACCCGGCCGCGCACCGGCGGGCCCGCGTTCCGGCAGAACGACGCCACCGCCCGGGCGGTGCTGGGCTTCCTGGGCGCCTCACTCGAAAAGGAACTCACACGATGACCGCCATGGTCGACATCCGGGCCGTGCACAAGAGCTTCGGCCCGCTCGACGTCCTCAAGGGGATCGATCTGACCGTGCGCACCGGCGAGGTCACCGTCGTGCTGGGCCCATCGGGGTCCGGCAAGTCGACGCTGCTGCGCACCATCAACCACCTCGAGAAGGTCGACCGCGGTGAGATCAGCGTCGACGGTGCGCTGATGGGGTACCGGCGTGCCGGGGACAAGCTGTACGAGCTGCCCGAGCGGGAGGTGCTCCGGCAGCGCACCCGGATCGGGTTCGTCTTCCAGAACTTCAACCTCTTTCCGCATCTCACGGTGCTGGAGAACGTCGTCGAGGCGCCGGTGTCCGCGCTGAGACGGCCCCGGAAGGAGGTGGTGGAGCAGGCGCGCCGGCTGCTGGAGCGGGTGGGGCTCGGGGACAAGGCCGACGCCTATCCACGGCAGCTGTCCGGCGGGCAGCAGCAGCGGGTGGCCATCGCGCGGGCGCTCGCGCTGGAGCCGAAGCTGCTGCTGTTCGACGAGCCGACCTCGGCGCTCGATCCCGAGCTGGTCGGTGAAGTCCTCGATGTCCTGAGGGACTTGGCCGCCCGGGGCACGACGATGATCGTCGTCACGCACGAGATCGCGTTCGCCCGGGAGGTCGCCGACACGGTGGTGTTCATGGCCGACGGCAGGATCGTCGAGCAGGGGGCGCCGGGTGAGGTGCTGGACCGGCCGCGGCACGAGCGGACGCGGGCCTTTCTGGCGAAGGTGCTGTGAGGGTGAGCAAACGGTATCGGCGGGGGCTGCCGCATCTGGCCGCCGGCATCGATCAGGCGGGGGCCTTCGACGTCGACGCCTGTATCGAGCTGGCGCTGCTCGCCGAGCGGGGCGGGCTGGACTTCGTGACGCTGGACGACTCGTTCGACCGGGTCGGACCCAGCGCACTGGATGTGCTGTGCAAGGTGGCGCCCGCCACGCGGCGGATCGGCCTGGTTCCGACCGTCGCCAGGGCCCACGACCGGTACCTGCCGGCGCAGTCCGGTGTGGCGACGCTGGACTCGGTCAGCGGCGGGCGGGCCGGGTGGCGGATCGACGGTTCCGGGGAGGTGGCGGACACCGGGGAGTCGCCGCAGGGGCGGCCCGTTCGTGTCGTCGATGCCACCGAGGGGCGTGGGCGTGTCTTCGCTGCCCGGTACGCGGACGTGGCCCTGGTCCGTGTCGCCGGCCCGGATGAGGCCGCCGCCGTGCGCGACGAACTGCGGGAGCGGGCGGTCGAGTCGGGGCGTCCTCCGGACGCGTTACGCGTCCTGGTGAGTCTGCTGATCGACCTCGGCGACGGGGAGTACGCGGCCGAACCGGGATACGGCGGGGGAGGGCCGAGGCCCACCGGGCGGGGTCCGCTGTACCGGGGCGGTCCGGTCGATCTCGCGGAGCTGGTCGCCGGGTGGTACGCCGACGGGGTCACCGACGGCTTCCATCTCGTTCCCGTCGAGCCTCGTCGGGATCTGGAGCGGGTCGTCAACGGCACGGTGGCGTTGCTTCAGCATCGCGGGCTGTTCCGTACGTTCTATCCGGGCAGCACCCTGCGTGATCATCTGGGGTTGGCCCGTCTTTGAGTGCTTTGTTCGAGAGGTACCTGGTGAAAGGGACAGTGGTATGACTGACGCCTTCGATGCGTGGAAGCAGTGGCACGAGCGGCGGGTGGAGACGGTCTCGGCGCCCTACGGGCCGCTCGCGCTGACCGCCACGCACTGGGCCGAGGACTATCCGGACGGGCGACTTCCGGACATTCCCGGGGTCTGGGTGGCGGAAGCCGACGGGGTTGTGCTCACAGCGGCCGACGGCGACGGGCTGACCGTGGACGGGCTGCCCTTCGTGGGCGAGGTCCGGCTCGCCGCCGACCTCGGGGCGGAGGCCGAGTCGCGGGTCGCGGTCGGTGAGAAGCGGCTGGTCGTGCTGGTTCGGGAGGGGGTCTGGGGGGTGCGGGTCTTCGACCCGGAATCCGATGGGCGGCGCGCCTTCAGGGGCATCGAGGCCACCCCGTACGATCCGCGCTGGGCCGTGCCGGGCACGTTCACGCCGTACGGCGACACGCGCATCGTGCGGGTCGGCAACGCGGACGGGCGTGAGCGGGGGCTCGGTCTCGCCGGCGAACTCGCCTTCACCCTGGACGGGCAGGAGCTGACGCTTCAGGTCGCGCAGCAGGGCGATGGGGTGTTGTGGGCGGTTTTCGCCGACGCCACCAGTGGCGTGAGCAGTTTCCGGTTCCGTTTTCTGTACCCGGCCGCGCCGGACGCCGAGGGTCGTACGGTCGTCGACCTCAACCGCGCCCAACTCCCGCCGTGCGCCTTCGCCGACCACTTCATCTGCCCCTTCCCGCCGCCCGGCAACACGCTGGGGGCGGCCGTCGAGGCGGGGGAGCGGGCAGTGGTCTGACGTAGCGTCAGGGAAGTTTGGGTAAAAGGGGGTTAAAGTTGCTCGGCCGAAAGGCGCCCTTGTGGCGACCGGTCGTTCGGCCGAATACTCCCCCTCAGCGCTTGTCAGGGGCATGTGTGTTCGGACTCCCGGGCCTGTCCCTGGCTGCGCCTCACGGGCCCCGACCCCACGCGGGCCCCCGACTTCCCCTGGGAGGGAACGAAACGTGAGGATCAAGCGCACCACTCCCCGCAGCGGCACCGCGAGACGGACCCGGCTGATCGCCGTGGCCACCGGCTTCCTGGCCGCGGCGGCGTTCGCCGCCCCCACGGCGAGCGCCAGCGACGCCCACACGTTCAGCGCGACCCAGCTCACCAAGGCGAGCGACTCCGTCCGCCAGGCCGACGTACCCGGTACGGCCTGGGCGGTCGACAGCAGGACCGGGCGTGTCGTGGTCACCGCCGACAGCACCGTGTCCCAGGCCGCGATCGCCAAGATCAAGCGGCAGGCCGGTGCCGAGGCGGGCGCGCTCACCATCAAGCACACCCCAGGCAAGTTCAACAAGCTGATCACCGGTGGTGACGCCATCTACGGTGGCTCCTACCGCTGCTCGCTCGGATTCAACGTGCACAGCGGCAGCACGTACTACTTCCTCACGGCCGGGCACTGCGGCCAGGTGGCCTCGACCTGGTACAGCAACTCCAGCCACACCACGGTGCTCGGCACCAATGTCGGCTACAGCTTCCCGGGCAACGACTTCGCGCTGGTCCGGTACACCAACTCCTCGATCTCACACCCGAGTTCGGTGGGCAGCCAGTCGATCACGAGCGCGGCCACGCCGTCCGTGGGCACGACCGTCTACCGGCGGGGCTCGACCACGGGTACGCACAGCGGGCGCGTCACCGCTCTGAACGCCACCGTCAACTACGGCAGTGGTGACATCGTGTCCGGGCTCATTCAGACCACCGTCTGTGCCGAGGGCGGCGACAGTGGCGGGCCGCTGTACGCCGGGACCGTGGCGTACGGGCTGACCTCCGGGGGCAGTGGTAACTGCACCTCCGGGGGGACGACCTTCTTCCAGCCCGTGACCGAGGCGTTGAGCTACTACGGGGTCACGCTGCCGTAGTGGTTCCGGGTTCCGTCGGAGCCCCCGCATCGCTTGGTGCGGGGGCTTTCGCGTGGGTGTGCAGTTTTTTGTGTGCGCGTCCTGAAGTCAACCTTGTGTGCTCCCTGTGTCGTTCGGAAGAGTGGGCGCTCGTCAACCAGCCTTCCGGCCTGTCAGGTCCCCCACGATCTGGCCGGCCATCCCCCCACAGGAGGACGTGAGTTGAAGCACCGACGCATACCCGGGCGGCGGGCCGCCGTGGCCGGCGCGGGAATCGCCGCGCTGGTCGTCGCGGGTGTCACCTTGCAGAACGCGAACGCCAGTGAGCCGGTGAGGTCGGCTCCGCAGGCGCGGGTCCTGTCCGCTCCGGCGGCCGGAAATCTCGCCTCCACGCTGCTGAGTCGCCTCGGTTCCGATGCCGCCGGGAGCTACTACGACGCGCAGGCTCGGCATCTCGTCGTCAACGTGCTCGATCAGGGTGCCGTGAAGGCCGTCGAGGCGGCCGGCGCCCGGGCGAGACTCGTCGGCAACTCGCTTGCCGCGCTCGAGGGCGCGCGGACGACGTTGAAGAAGGACGCGACCATACCGGGGACGTCATGGGCGACCGACCCGGTGAGCAACAAGGTCGTCGTCATCGCCGACAAGACCGTGTCCGGCGCGGAGTGGGCCAAGCTGAGCAAGGTGGTCGACGGGCTGGGTCGCAAGGCGGAGCTGAAGCGGTCGAAGGGGGAGTTCAAGCCCTTCATCGCCGGCGGTGACGCGATCAGCGGCTCGGGTGGGCGTTGCTCGCTCGGATTCAACGTGGTCAAGGACGGGCAGCCGTACTTCCTGACCGCCGGGCACTGCACCGCGGCCATCTCGACCTGGTCCGACGCCGGCGGGCAGGAGATCGGGCAGAACGCCGAGTCGCACTTCCCGGGGACCGACTTCGGGCTCGTGAAGTACACCGCGGACGTGGATCATCCGAGCGAGGTCGATCTGTACGACGGGTCCACCCAGAAGATCACCGGGGCGGCCGAGGCGACTGTGGGGATGAAGGTCACCCGCAGCGGGTCCACCACCCAGGTGCACGACGGGACCGTCACCGGGCTGAACGCCACCGTGAACTATCAGGAGGGGACCGTCAGCGGGCTCATCCAGACCGATGTGTGCGCCGAGCCCGGGGACAGCGGTGGGTCGCTGTTCTCCGGGAGCAGTGCCATCGGGCTGACCTCGGGGGGCAGTGGTGACTGCACCTCCGGTGGGGAGACGTTCTTCCAGCCGGTCACCGCGGCTCTGGCCGCCACGGGGGCTCAGATCGGCTGAATTCTTTCCTGGGTTCTGTGGAGTCCCGTCCCCAGGTGCGTGGGGGCGGGGTCCTCATGCCTGCGGCGGCCAGGCTGCGGCCGGGCCCCTGCGGTCCAGGTGAGCGGGTGTTTGTGCAGGTGGGAGACGGTCGCATGGTTGTCGTACGCATGTTCGAGAATGGAGGTATGGTGGGGGTGGAAGTAGGGAACTGATGTTCGAGTGCAGGAGGTGCGTGTGCCGGGCTTCGCGCATCTGCACACCGTCTCCGGGTTCTCCCTGAGGTATGGGGCATCCCATCCGGAGCGGCTGGCCGAGCGTGCCTCGGAGCGGGGTATGGACGCCCTCGCCCTCACCGACCGCGACACCCTCGCCGGTACCGTCCGCTTCGCCAAGGCCAGTGCCAAGGCGGGCATCCGTCCGCTCTTCGGGGTGAGCCTCGCGGTGGTTCCGGCGGAAGCGGTACGGCATGAGAAGCGCCGTACCCCGGTCCGTGGCGGTGCCTTCGTCGATGAGTCGATGCCCCGGGTCACCTATCTCGCCCGCGACGGCGCCCGGGGCTGGGCCGATCTGTGCCGGCTCGTCACGGCCGCGCACCGGAGTGCGGACACCCCCCGGCTGACCTGGCCCGACAATCACGGCGACGGGCTGACCGTGCTGCTCGGACCCGGGTCCGATGTGGGGCGTGCCCTGGCGGCCGGGCGGCCCGACCGTGCCGCGAGGCTCCTGGCTTCCTGGCGTGAGGTTTATGGGGACGCGCTGCGGCTGGAGGCCGTGTGGCACGGTCGTACGGGTACGGGTACGGGTACAGGTCCCGGGTCGCTGCGGCTGGCCGCCCGTACCGTCGGCTTCGCCGCCGAGCAGGGGGTGCGGCCTGTGCTCAGCAACGCCGTCCGGTATGCCGACCCCGGGATGGGGCCGGTCGCCGATGTGCTGGACGCCGCTCGGCGGCTGGTTCCGATCGACCCGAGGAAGGAGCTGGACTCAGGAGAGGCCTGGCTCAAGGGGGCGGGTGACATGCTGCGTGTCGCCGAGCGGGTCGTGGAGGCCGCGGGCTACCGGCGCGACATCGCCCACCGGCTGCTGGAGCAGACCCGGGCGACGGCCGCCGAGTGCCTGGTCGACCCCGAGGACGACCTCGGCATCGGTACGGTCCATTTCCCCGAGGCTCATCTGGTGGGTGCCGGGCGGCGGACCGCCCAGCGGGCTCTTGCCTCGCGGGCGGTGGCGGGGATGGTGCGGTTCGGGTACGGCGGCCGGCGTGCGTACTGGGAGCGGATGCATGACGAGCTGGACATCATCGCCCATCATGGATTCGCCTCCTACTTCATGACGGTCGCTCAAGTCGTCGATGACGTGAGGGAGATGGGCATCCGGGTCGCCGCCCGTGGGTCCGGCGCGGGGTCGTTGGTGAATCATCTTCTGGGCATCGCGAACGCCGACCCGGTCGAGCACGGGCTGCTGATGGAGCGCTTCCTGTCGAAGGAGCGCGTGGTGCTGCCCGATATCGACATCGACGTGGAGTCCGCTCGGCGGCTCGAGGTGTATCGGGCGATCATCGGGCGGTTCGGGGAGGAGCGGGTCGCGACCGTCTCCATGCCGGAGACCTACCGGGTCCGGCACGCCGTCCGGGACGTGGGTGCGGCCCTGTCCATGGACCCGGCCGACATCGACCGCATCGCCAAGTCCTTCCCGCACATCCGCGCCCGGGACGCCCGCGCTGCGCTTGAGGAACTGCCCGAACTGCGGAAACTGGCGGGGGAGAAGGAGAAGTACGGGCGACTCTGGGAACTGGTCGAGGGGCTTGACGCCCTCCCGCGCGGAGTCGCCATGCACCCCTGCGGAGTGCTCCTCTCCGATGCCTCGCTGCTCTCCCGTACGCCGGTCGTGCCGACCAGCGGTGAGGGGTTCCCCATGTCCCAGTTCGACAAGGAGGACGTGGAGGACCTCGGGCTGCTCAAACTCGATGTGCTGGGCGTGCGGATGCAGTCGGCGATGGCGCACGCGGTCGCCGAGGTGGCGCGGGCGACCGGGGAGCGGATCGACCTGGACGCGGTGCCGGCGGGGGACGAGGAGACGTATCGGTTGATCAGGTCCGCCGAGACCCTGGGGTGCTTCCAGATCGAGTCTCCGGGGCAGCGGGATCTGGTGGGGCGACTGCAGCCGAGTACGTTTCATGATCTGGTCGTTGACATCTCGCTGTTCCGGCCCGGGCCCGTCGCCGCCGACATGGTGCGCCCGTTCATCGAGGCGCGGCACGGGCGGGCGCCCGTGAGATATCCGCACCCCGATCTGGAGCGTCCGCTGAAGGGGACGTACGGCGTTGTCGTCTTCCACGAGCAGATCATCGACATCGTCGCCATCATGACCGGCTGCGGGCGCGGTGAGGCCGACCGGGTGCGGCGGGGGCTGTCCGATCCGGAGTCGCAGGGGCGGATCAAGGTGTGGTTCGCGCAGTCCGCGGCGGCTCACGGGTATAGCGCGGAAACGATTCAGCGGACATGGGAGATCGTCGAGGCCTTCGGGTCGTACGGGTTCTGCAAGGCGCACGCCGTCGCCTTCGCCGTGCCGACGTATCAGTCGGCCTGGCTGAAGGTTCACCATCCGGCCGCTTTCTACGCCGGGCTGCTCACACATGATCCGGGGATGTATCCGAAGCGGCTGCTGCTGGCCGACGCGCGGCGGCGTGGGGTGCCGATCCTGCCGTTGGACGTGAATGTGTCCGGGGTCGCTCACCGGATCGAACTGGTGTCCGAGTCGGGGGTGTGGGGGTTGCGGCTCGCCCTGTCCGATGTGCATGGCATCAGTGAGGCCGAGGCGAAGCGGATCGAGGGCGGGCAGCCGTACTCCTCCCTGGTGGACTTCTGGGAGCGGGGGCGGCCCAGCCGGCCATTGGCTCAAAGACTCGCTCAGGTAGGGGCGTTGGACGCCTTCGGGGCCAACCGGCGTGATCTGCAACTGCACTTGACCGAGCTGCACCGGGGGGCCCGGGGTGCGGGTGGCGGTCAACTCCCGCTGGCGGGTGGAAGGAAGACCGCCTCGGCCGGGCTGTCCGACCTCACCTCGGCCGAGCGGCTCAGTGCCGAGCTGGGGGTGCTGTCCATGGACGCCTCGCGGAATCTCATGGACGACCACCGGGAGTTCCTCGAGGAGCTGGGCGTGGTCTCCGCGCGCCGGCTGCGCGAGGCCCGGCACGGGGAGACCGTGCTGGTCGCGGGCGCCAAGGCGGCCACCCAGACCCCGCCGATCCGGTCCGGCAAGCGGGTCATCTTCTCCACGCTGGACGACGGCACGGGGCTCGTCGACCTGGCGTTCTTCGATGACTCGCACGACGCCTGTGCGCATACGGTCTTTCATTCGTGGCTGCTGCTGGTGCGGGGCGTGGTGCAGCGGCGCGGGCCGCGCAGCCTGAGCGTGGTGGGGTCGGCCGCCTGGAACCTCGCCGAGCTGGTCGAGCTGCGTGCCGAGGGCGGGCTGGACGTGGTGGCCGCGCGGCTCGCCGAGCCGGTGGCCGGGGGCGACGGTGGCGATGCGACGGGTGGGCGGCGGATCCATATGCCCACCGGGTACGCGATGCATCCGTGGGCCGATCTGCGGCCCGCGGGACAGGAGGCCTCACAAGGGCCTTCGGCGATACGGAAGTTGTGGCACCAGAGTCCGGGGAGTGCGGGATGACCATTCTCTGCGTACGTTTCCAGCTGCCGCCGATGTACGAGGCGGCCCTGCCGGGACTGCTCGGGTTGCTGGAGGACTTCACCCCGGTCGTGGAGGCGCTGCCGCCGGACGGGGCACTGGCCGATCTGCACGGTGCCGAGCGGTACTTCGGGCGCAGCGCGGTGGAGCTGGCCTCGGTGATCCGGGTGCGGGCCCTCGCGCGGTACGGCGTCGACTGTGTGATCGGCGCCGGCCCGGGGCCGATGCTGGCCCGCATGGCGCTGCGTGACACCCGGCCCGGAGTGACGTGTGCCGTGCCCGAAGACCCGGACGGCATCGCGGAGTTCCTCGCCGGGCGGCCGGTGTCCGCGCTGCCCGGCATCGGCACGGCGACCGCCCGCACTCTCTGCGAGTACGGCCTCGACACCCTGGGGCTGGTCGCGGCCGCGCCGCTGTCCACGCTCCAGCGGCTGATCGGCGCGAAGGCGGGCCGCGAGCTGCGGGAGAGGGCGAGCGGCATCGATCGCGGACGGGTGGTACCGAACGCCGTCTCGCGGTCGCTGGTCACCGAACGGCCCTTCGACCTCGATGAGTTGGATCCCGACCGGCATCGCAGGGCGCTGCTGTCGGCCGCAGGGGAGCTGGGCGCCCGGCTGCGCGCGGTGGAGAAGGTCTGCCGAACGCTGACGCTCACCGTGCGCTACGCCGACCGCTCCTCAACCACCCGCAGTCGCACTCTGAAGGAACCGACCGCGCACTCGGCGGCCCTGACGAAGGCGGCCTACGGCATGTACGAGGCGCTCGGCCTCCAGCGCGCCCGGGTCCGCGCCCTCGCCCTGCGCGCCGAGGGCCTGACCCCCGCCGACCAGGCCTCCTACCAGCTCACCTTCGACCCCGTGGACGAGAAAGTCCGCCGTATCGAGGAGGTCGCGGACCGCGCGCGGGCCAGGTTCGGGCCCCGGGCGGTGATGCCGGGGGCACTGGGGCGTGGCGGCGGCTCCACGTCGGTCAGTTGGCCCAGGGCGGCGTGATACGGGTGCCGTCGGCCAGCTCCGCCTCCAGGCCGACGGAGGTGGTGACCCAGGAGAGCGCGGTGTGATCGGTCGGGTTCTCCACGGCGAGGGTGGCGCCGGGGTTGACGATCACCGTGTCGCCCGCGCCGATGCGGTCGGTGCGGCCGTCGAGGGTGATCAGCAGTTCGCCCACGAGCAGAAGGAAGATCTCCTCCCGGTTGACGGTGTGGGCGGGCGCCTTGGTACCTGCCGGGATCTCCCCGCGCCAGGCGCACAGTTCCTTGCTGCCGGTGAGCGGGGTGGCGTACGAGACGAAGCGGGCGCCGTGGATCTCATGGGTCGTGGCCTCGGATGAGCGGACGATGGGCATGGCGGTGATCTCCGTTCAAGTGGTCAAGTGGCTTGCCTATATGGTCAAGCTGCTTGACCAGTGTGTCAAGGGTGTTTCAATGCCCTCGTGCAGAACTCCGAAGCCATGGCCCTGTCCGCTGCCCTGCTCGCCGCCGCCGGTGACCTCACGCAACGCATTCACGACGGCGTTCTGGCCCGCGGGTTCACCGATCTGCGGCCCGCCCACGGCTTCGCCTTCGCGCGGCTTGCCCCGGACGGCGCCACGGTCGGTGACCTCGCCGCGCATCTCGGGGTGACCAAGCAGGCCGCGAGCCAGCTCGTGGACGAGATCGTGCGCAAGGGGTACGCCGAGCGCAGGCCGCATCCGAAGGACGCGCGGGCCCGGTTGATCGTGCTCACCGAGCGAGGGTGGGCCTGCACCCGGGCGGCGGAGGGGGCGGCGGCCGAGGTCGTGGGACGTTGGGCCGATCTGCTGGGTGAGGATGAAGTGCGCGTGTTGGGGGAGCGGTTGGCGCGCATCGCTCCGTACGGTCCCGTCAGGCCCGCCTGGTGACGGCCTGTCAGCTTCCGGTGCCGCTCTACTAGCACTGGAAGTTTTTACTGGCGCGTAACTTCACACTTCCACTACTCGCCCGTAACTTGACGAGTGAACAGCATCCTCGTGATCCGGATCACAGGGTAAGGCCGTCGCACCTCCCTTGAGCCGCAAGGAGATCACCCGATGCTGCCCTGGAAGCGAGTTCTCAGACCCCTCGCCGCGCTGCTGCTCACCGCCGCCGTCGCCGCCGTACCCGCCGCCACCGCGAACGCCGCCGACAGCGCGCCGAGCACCGGCTGGAACGACTTCTCCTGCAAGCCCTCCGCCGACCACCCCCGCCCGGTCGTCCTGGTGCACGGCACCCTGGGCAACTCGGTCGACAACTGGCTCTCGCTCGCCCCCTATCTGGAGGCCCGCGGATACTGCGTCTTCTCCCTCGACTACGGACAGCTCCCCGGCGTCCCCCTCTTCTACGGCCTCGGCCCCATCGACACGTCGGCCGGGCAGCTGTCCGCCTACGTCGACAAGGTGCTCGCCGCGACCGGCGCCGCCAAGGCCGACCTCGTCGGGCACTCCCAGGGCGGCATGATGCCCCGCTACTACCTGAGGTTCCTCGGCGGCGCCGCCAAGGTGAACGCCCTCGTCGGCCTCGCCCCCGACAACCACGGCGCCACCCTCAGCGGCCTCACCAACCTGCTGCCGTACTTCCCCGGCGCCGAGGACCTGATCAAGGCCACCACCCCCGGCCTCGCCGGCCAGATCCCCGGCTCCGACTTCCTCACCAAGCTCAACACGGGCGGCGACACCGTCCCCGGAGTGCACTACACGGTCATCGCCACCAAGTACGACGAGGTGGCCACGCCCTGGCAGAGCCAGTACCTGAGCGGCTCGGACGTCCACAACGTCCTGCTCCAGGACCTGTGCCCGCTCGACCTCAGCGAGCACGTCGCCATCGGCCTGTTCGACCGCATCGCCTTCCACGAGGTGGCCAACGCGCTGGATCCGACCCACGCGAGCGCCACCACCTGCGCGTCGGCCTTCAGCTGACGTGCCTCCGGGGCCTGCCCGACCTGAGCCGCCGGACAGGCCCCGGAATCCTCACCGGCGGCCGGTCGCGCGCCGCCGTACCGACAGGAACAGCGCGGCCGAGCCCAGCGCCAGCGCGGCCGCACCGCCGAGTGCCAGGTAGGTGGTGCCGGTCGAGGCTCCGGTCTCCGCCAGGTCCTGCGAAGTGCCCGCCGCCTTGGGCGCGTCGGGGGCCGGTGTGCTCGCGGTGTCGCCGCCGTGGCCGTGGTGCCGCATGGTCGACTTGTCGGCACCGGCCGCGATCTGCCGGTCGGTGGGAGCGGAGGCGGTCGGGGCGGGGACGGGGTGCTCGCTCCCCGCGCCGCTCCCCGTGGTGGTGCCGCCGAAGTCGACGTCCGAGCAGGAGTAGAACGCCTCCGGGCTGTCCGAGCGCTGCCAGACCGCGTACAGCAGCTGCCTGCCCGTGCGCTGGCGGAGGGTGCCGGAGAAGGTGTAGAAACCGCCCGAGGCGACCGGGTCGGTGACCGTCGCCACCGGGTGCGCCAGATCCAGCTCGGACCAGGCCAGCGGCTTCGCGGGATCGTAGCCGGGCTTGGTGAGATAGACGGTGAAGGTGCCCTTGTGCGGGGCCGTCACCCGGTACGTGAAGGTGTACGACCCGCCGCGCACGCTCGTCGCCGGCCAGTCGGCGCGGGCCAGGTCGAGGCCCTTGAACTCCTCGTTGTTCGCGCTGCACAGCTTGCCGTCCGGGATCAGCTGCCGGTGCCGGCCGGCCGCGTCACCGATCCGGATGCCGTTCCAGTCGTACAGCGCCTGGGTGCCGCCGGCCGCCACGGCCGCCTTGCACGCGGCCGACTTCGGGCTCTCCGGCCCCTCCGCGTAGCACTGCGAGACACGGCTGACCGGGTCGCCCATCGAACCGTGCGCGGACGCCGGAGCCGCGGCCAGCGCGGTCAGAGCGAGCGGCGGCAGGCCGAGCACGGCGACGGCGGCGGCCGTACGGCAGGCGCGAGCGGGCATGCGGAACTCCTCGGAAGACGGCTTCGGAAGACTGCCTCGGTGGGCTGGATCCCGTGGGGCGATCCGAAGCTAGCCCCAAGAAACCGTGAAATCGCCTGCTGGGGGCCGGTGATGGAGATCCTTATGGTGGCGTTAAGGAAGTGCTCAGACTGCGCTGAGGTAGATAGCGTTCGCGCCATGACGAACGACGAGATCCGGCCCGCCCGGGCCACGGACGTGCCGGCCGTGAAGGCCGTGACCGACGCGGCCTACCACCACTACATCGCGCGCATAGGGGTGGTGCCGCAGCCCATGGAGGCGGACCACATGGCGGACGTGGCCGCGGGCAGGGTGTTCGTCCTCGGTGAGCCGGTGGCCGGGCTCGTCGTCATCGAGGCCCACGACGACCACCTGTTCCTCGACAGCATCGCCGTCCACCCCGACGCGCACGGCAAGGGGGCGGGACGGCGCCTGCTGGAGTTCGTGGACGCACGCGCGCGTGCGCTCGCTCTGCCCGAGGTCAGGCTCTACACCAACGCGATGATGTGGGAGAACCAGCGGCTCTATCCGAAGTTCGGCTACGAGATGGTCGAACGGCGCGTCGACGGGCCGTACGACCGCCTCCACTACCGCAAACGGCTGGACTGACGGAACGGGCGGACCGCGCGGGTCAGCCGTCCGGCCACCAGGTGCGGGCGATGTCCTTGCGGACCTCCGGACGCCCCGCCGGGCGCTCCTCCGCCTCTTCGCGGGTCCGGCGGCTGTCCGTCCTCTTCAGGGGCTTCTGCACGGTTACGCGGCGCATGGCTGCCTCCTTCAGTGCCTACCGGAATCCGTGTCACGGAGGTAGACGCTTGTGGGGAGAGTTCCTCATCGGAGCCGGATTGTCAGTGGCGGGTGTCACTCTTCGGGCATGACGAACACGAACGACCCCACGGCCCGGCCGACCGCCCCCGGCGTCGACTGGGACACCGAGGCCGCCTCCTTCGACGACGAGCCGGACCACGGCCTGCGCGACCCCGAGATCCGCGCGGCCTGGGCGGCCCGACTGCGGACCTGGCTGCCCGAGCGCCCCGCCGATGTCCTCGACCTCGGCTGCGGCACCGGCAGTCTGTCACTCCTCGCCGCCGAGCAGGGGCACCGTGTGACGGGTGTCGACGCGTCCCCGGCGATGGTCGAGCGGGCCCGCACCAAGCTCGCCGGGCGCGCCGCGGTCGTCCTGCGCGGGGATGCCGTCACTCCGCCGGTCGGCGAGCAGCGCTACGACGCCCTCCTCGTCCGGCATGTCCTTTGGGCCCTGCCCGCACCCGACCGGGTGCTGCGGCACTGGCGGGACCTCGTACGGCCCGGAGGGCGCCTCGTGCTGGTCGAGGGCGTCTGGGGGACGCTGAACCCCGTCGGCATAGCCGCCGAGCGCCTCACCGCCCTGCTCGCACCGCTGAGCACGGACGTGCGGGTGGAGCGACTGTCCGACGATCCGCTGCTGTGGGGCAGGGCCGTGGACGACGAGCGGTACGCGGTGGTGGCGACGGTGTGAGGCGCCCGGGGCGAGCGGGTCAGGCCAGCAGCTCACCGAAGCCGCCGGTGCGGGCCAGCCGCTCCAGTTCGTCCAGGGCGGCCACGGCGGCGGACGCGGCCTCCGGGTCCGTCCGCGTCAGCCCGCTCGCGGCGAACTCGTCCTCGTCCAGCCGTCGTACGTGCGTGCCGTCGGCGGAGCGCCACAGGTCCAGATCGAGGTCCTCCACGACGAGTTCGGCGCCGGTGCGCACCGCCGGGCGGGTGATGTCGCAGTACCAGCCCTTCAGCGTGCCGTCCCCGGTACGGACCTCCTTCACCGAGTACCAGCGGTCCCGCCAGTAGTACTCGGTGAAGACGTCACCGGGCTCGAAGCGGACGAAGCCGAAGTCCCGGACGCCGGCACCCGCCCACGGGGCGCGTACGGCGACGCGGGTGCCGTCGTCGTGGACCAGCTCGGCCGGGTAACGGATCTTCGTACGGCCCGCCTTGACCAGCACGACCTCCAACTCGGTCGTCGGTTCAGCCGAGTTCGCGGACATGGCGCACCTCCGTGGCGCAGATCTCGTAGCCGAGGGACTTGTTGATCGCGAGCATCGGGCCGTTGCCGGTGTCGTTGCCCGTGTGCGCCTCGGTGCAGCCGGAGGCGCGGGCGCGGTGCAGCGAGTCGGTCTTGGCGACCTTGGCCAGACCGCGCCCGCGGAAGGCGCGCGCGGTGCCCGTCATGGCGGTGACGTACCGGGCGCCGCCGTCGGTGAACGCCACGCTGAAGGCGACCGGGCGGCCCTCGGCCAGCACGACCGTGGTCAGCTCGCGGTCGAGCAGCGGGTGCCGCCAGGTCGCCTTGAGCCAGGCCTCGTAGTCGGTGAATTCGGCGTCGACGTCGCTCGGTTCGTCCGCCATCGTCTCCGCGTCCAGCCGGAACAGCGGGCGCGGGTCGTCCGCGAAGTCCGCGGCCGTGCGCAGCTCGACACCGGGTGGGGGAGCGGGCAGGGGCGGCAGCGGGGCGTGGGCCAGGTCCAGCCGGAGGAAGTGGGCGGAGCGGCTGGCACGGTAGCCGCGCTTCTCCGCGAAGGCGCGGTTCGCCGGCTCGTCCAGGACCCAGGCGAACAGCTTCGTCGCCCCGTGCGCCGTCAGATGCTCCTCGGCGGCACGCACCAGCAGCTCACCCGCGCCGCGCCGGGTCCGGTCCGGGTGGACGTAGATGTTGAGCAGCCCCTGGCCCGGTTCCGGGCTGTCGTGCGCGAGGGCCACCTGCGCGGTGCCGATCGTCTCCCCGTCCTCCTCGGCGACCAGGGACCTGGATTGGGCCTCGGGCGGATTACGGGTGAGGTTGTGGAGGATGGACTCCGGGGTCCACAGGACGTAGGGCAGGGCGAGATGCCGTACCCGTGCGAAGGCCTCGACGTCGGATCGGTCACCGGGGCGCAGATCGCGCACGATCACTGTCATGGTGAGGCACCGTACGGGGCTGTGCGCCGGGGGTGCCTCTTATTTTCCGGCGGGTGCGGGACAATCGGGCCGTGAGCCTGAAGATCCGCATCGATGACAGTGCGCCCCCGTACGAGCAGGTCCGGGCGCAGATCTCCGAGCAGGCGCGGTCCGGGGTGCTGCCGGTGGGGTACCGGCTGCCGACCGTGCGGGGGCTGGCCGAGTCCCTGGGGCTCGCCGTGAACACCGTGGCCAAGGCGTACCGGGCGCTGGAGACCGACGGGGTGATCGAGACGCGGGGGCGCAACGGCACGTTCGTGGCTGCCGCCGGCTCGGCCGCCGAGCGTGAGGCGTCCTTGGCCGCACAGGCGTACGTGGAGCGGGTGCGGCGGTTGGGGCTGGGGGAGTCCGAGGCGTTGGCCGCTGTGCGGGATGCGCTGCGGGCCGCCTATGAGGGGTAGGGGGGTGACTACTGGCGTTTCGCAGGCTCCGGGAAGCGGGTCACCGTCAGGTCCGCCCGCGCCGCCGCCCTCCCGAACGTCACCGCGTCCCGCACCGCCGCTCCGCCCGGGTCGTTGTTGAAGTACGCGTACACGTCCTCCCCCTTCCGCCAGGTCGTGGCGATGCGGTCCACCCAGGTTTCCAGGGAGCGGCGGCCGTAGCGGGGCCAGGGGGTGGCGCGGCCCTCGTGGAAGCGGACGTAGCCCCAGTCGGTGGTGCGCCACAGGGGGGTCGTCGGGTGGGCCTGGACGTCCGCCCAGCACAGGGCCGCGCCCCGGCACTCCAGTACGCTCCGCACCTCCGGTGTCCACCAGGAGTCGTGGCGGGGTTCCACGGCGACCCTCGTGTCGGACGGGAAGCAGTTCAGGCAGGTGTCCAGGAGGGCGGGGTCGGCGCGCAGGGTCGGGGGGAGCTGGAGGAGGACCGGGCCCAGACGGTCGCCGAGGCCCGCCGCGTGGGTCATCAGGCGGTGGACGGGTTCCTCGGGGTCCTTCAGGCGCTTGATGTGGGTCAGATAGCGGCTGGCCTTGACCGCGACGGTGAAGTCCTCCGGGACCCGGTCCCGCCAGGCCTCGAAGTTCTCCCGGGTCGGCAGCCGGTAGAACGCGTTGTTGATCTCCACCGTCGCGAAGAGGCGGGTGTAC
Source organism: Streptomyces sp. NPDC020192 (assembly GCF_044388685.1). Taxonomy (NCBI): domain Bacteria; kingdom Bacillati; phylum Actinomycetota; class Actinomycetes; order Kitasatosporales; family Streptomycetaceae; genus Streptomyces; species Streptomyces sp. NPDC020192. The sequence continues at coordinate 67,757 of NZ_JBIRXG010000004.1, forward strand.
TCCTCCAGCCACAGCCGGGCCGGGACCCCGGGCGGATAGACGAGGTCCCGCCAGTCCTTGTACTGCCAGCCGGAGGTGCCGACGAACAAGGTCACAGCTCCATCAAAGCACTACAGGTACAGCCCCGCGTCCGCGCCGTCCCGGGCTCCCGGCACCGAGGTCGGGGCCGTGCCCCGGCGCAGCGCGTACAGCTCGGCGAGCGTGGCGCCGTCGCGGCCGACGGCGTCCTCCCGGGCGCGGGCCTCGCTGCCGAGCCAGTCCAGTGCCTCCCGGCGGTTCAGCGGGCCCACCTCGATACGGGCCAGACAGCGGCCGGGGCGGACCACGGCCGGGTGCAGGCGCTCCAGGTCCTCGTTGGTGGTGACCCCGACGAGGACGTTGCGGCCCTGGCCGAGCAGGCCGTCGGTGAGGTTCAGCAGCCGGGACAGGGCCTGGCCCGCGGTGTGCTTGGCCTCGCCGCGGATCAGCTCGTCGCAGTCCTCCAGCAGGAGCAGGCGCCAGCGGCCCTTGCCCGCGGTGTCCTCCTCGCCGATCGCGATGTCCATGAGATAGCCGACGTCGGAGAAGAGCCGCTCGGGGTCCAGGACGCAGTCGACCTGGCACCACTCGCGCCAGGAGCGGGCGAGCGTGCGCAGCGCGGAGGTCTTGCCGGTGCCGGGCGGGCCGTGCAGCAGCAGGAGACGGCCGGCGATGTCCTGCGGGGTCGTCTTCATCAGGCGGTCCATCGCCTCGGCCACCGGCGCCGAGTAGTTGGGCCGGACCTCGTCCCAGGTGCCCGCGGAGATCTGGCGGGTGGTGCGGTGCGGGCCGCGCCGGGGCGAGACGTACCAGAAGCCCATGGTCACGTTCTCGGGCTGCGGCTCGGGCTCGTCGGCCGCGCCGTCCGTGGCCTGGTCGAGGACGCTCTTGGCCAGTTCGGCGCTGGTCGCGGTGACCGTGACGTCCGCGCCGCGGTTCCAGCGGGAGACCAGCAGGGTCCAGCCGTCGCCCTCGGCGAGGGTGGCGCTGCGGTCGTCGTCCCGGGCGGAACGCAGCACACGGGCGCCGTCGGGCAGCAGGGTCGCGCCGGAGCGGACCCGGTCGATGTTCGCCGCGTGCGAGTGCGGCTGCTCGCCCGTCGCGAAGCGGCCGAGGAACAGCGCGTCGACGACGTCGGACGGCGAGTCGGAGTCGTCGACGTGGAGCCGGATCGGCAGAGCGTCGTGTGGGTTCGCAGACATGCCGCCATGATCCGGCACGGATGCGCTGCGCGCACGGCATTTCCTCCCCTTCTTCCGGGTGTTCCGAACTCCTCCCGGACCCGATGCCTCCGCCGTTACCGTTGTCCTTGATGGGACGTCATGGGTGGGATTCGGATACTCGGCGGTGGCGGCTCACCGCCCTGCTCGGCGTCGGCGCGGTCGTGCTCGCCCTGGCGGTGACCCTGGTCAGCACGCTGACCGGCGGGCCCCGCACCACCGGCACCACCCGCGCCGGCGACAAGGTGCACGGCACCCCGGCGAGCCCCGGCGCGCCACCGGAGCCGTACGTCGGCTGGGGCTTCACGCACACCCAGTACAGCGCCGACGAGGGTGCCGGCGCGGCCAGCACACGCGTGGAGCAGTTGCTCACACAGAACGGCGGGCTGGCGCAGAACCAGCACATCATGGGCTGGGGCGCGGACAATCCCGAACCGGTCAAGGGGCACTACGACTTCGGCGCCCTGGACCGCCGTATCGACTTCATGCGTGCCTCCGGCGGCACCCCGGTGATCACCCTGTGCTGCGCCCCGGACTGGATGAAGGGCGGCCGGGCGGGGGTCGACCACACGAACTGGAGCCAGTCCGCCCTGGAGACCGCCCCCACCCCCGACCACTACCAGGACTTCGCCGACCTCGCCGCGACCGTCGCCCGGCGCTACCCGGACGTGCGGCACTTCATCGTCTGGAACGAGTTCAAGGGCTTCTGGAACGACGCCAGGTCCCGCTGGAACTACGAGGGCTACACCCAGCTGTACAACCTCGTGTACGCGGCGCTGAAGAAGGTCGGCAAGGACATCATGGTCGGCGGGCCCTACCTGGTCATGGACAGTGTCGACGCGCGCGACCAGAACGCCTCCGCCGCGGTGAAGGGCCCGTGGGGTGCCATGGACCAGCGGGTGCTGGACGCCTTCGCCTACTGGAACGCGCACAAGGCGGGCGCCGACTTCACGGTGGTCGACGGCTCGAGCTACACCCGCGACGACGACCTGCTGCCCGACGAGTTCGCGGCGACCGACAAGCTCACCGCCGTCGGCGAGTGGCTCCGGCGGCAGACCCGTGGTCTGCCGCTGTGGTGGGCCGAGTACTACGTCGAGCCCGGCGACGGCGACGGCAACCGCACCGGCTGGACCGAACCGCACCGCGTCGCCGTGCAGGCCACCGGCATGATCGCCATGGTGCAGGGCGGCGCCGGCTCCGGCTTCTACTGGAACCCGGAGGAGAAGTCGGGCAGCGGCTGCGCCGGCTGTCTGTGGACCCCGACCGGCAGCTCCGGCGGCGGCCGAGAACTGCCCATGTACGGCCTGGTGTCCCGGTTCGCCGCCGCCTTCCCGCCTGGCACCCGGTACGAGACGGTCCAGGTCGCGCCCGACGACGTACCCGACGTCCGGGTCCTGGCGAGCAGCAGAACGGTCCTTGTGGTCAACACACGGAACCGGACCATCAGCGCCCAGGTCGACGGCAGGCGGTTCGACCTGCGGGCGTACGAGGTGAAGTGGCTCGACCGCTGAGCCACCCCACCCCGCCACCTCTCACTTCATCGTCAGGAACCGCTGCGTCAGCGAGGCCAGCACCACCGCCAGCAGCGGCAGCGCGAACCAGAACGTGCCCTGCAGCAGCCGTAGCCGGTGTACGCCGGGCCGGACGGCCACCCGGACCACCTCCCGCGCGGCCAGCAGCAGGATCAGGACGACGGCGGCCAGCGCGCCGACCACCGACCACGGGGTCCAGGTCACCAGCGGGCCGATCGGCCCCGGGTTCGGCTTCGGCACCGCGCCCGCCGGCCGCTCCCGCAGGGCGTACACGGTGACGTCGTCGTTTGCGTAGGCCTTCGTCACGTCCTGCCGGTCGTCCAGGTTCTCGATCAGCCGGCGCTCCCAGGCGGCGGGGTAGCCGGCGTCCAGCTGGAGATACGTCACCTGGCTGCGGTTGATCATCAGGTACGAGTTCGGGCCGGCGTCCTTCAAGGCCTTGACCAGACCCGACACCAGCACCGGGTCGGTCGGCGCCAGGGTCGGTACGTAGTTCACCCGCTCCATGTCCTTCGCGCCCCACGGCAGCGCCGGGGTCACGTCGTTCACCGTGTCCTGGGTCAGCCACAGCAGCCGCACGGTCGGCTTGTCGTGGGCGTACACCCAGTTCATCGCCGCGACCTCGCCGGGCCGGGTCCGCTCGAACGGCTCGTTGCCCCAGCGGGCCACCAGGAAGCCGCCCATCAGCAGCAGCCCGGCGAGCAGCGCGGCCAGCGGGGCGAGGCTCGTCCGGTCCTTCTCGCGTTCCTCCGTGGTGGCACCGGTGCGCGGGAAGAGGGCGAGCGCGCCGAGCAGGGCCGCGCCCGGCACCGCGAACATGAAGACGCGCAGCGCCATCTCACCGCCGTACGACTGCATGCCGAAGCCGAAGAACGGCACGAAGGTCAGTACCAGCAGGGAGCGTTCGCGGTAGCGGTGGAAGCGGCGGCGCCACCAGCCCCAGCAGGCGAACGCCAGCACCGAGCCGGCCAGCAGCACCCGGGTGTACAGCACCAGCTTGTGGGTCGAACTGCCGCCCTGGATACGGCCGGAGACGGAGGTCGAGACATTGCTGCCCACCCCGCCGACCCCGCCGAACAGGTCGTTGAAGTGCCCGGACCAGTACGGCTCGGCCATGAAGCCCACCCATACCGCGACCAGCACCGCGAACATCAGGGGCAGGCCGCGCAGTTCGGACCGGCCGAGCAGGACCAGGGCCGTGAGCACGCCGAGCATGATGAACGGGGTGAGCTGATGGGCCGGGACGCTCGCCGCGTACAGGCCGATCAACACCAGGAGCAGGACGGCCCGTTGGCGGCGGTCGGCCGGCTCCACCTCGGCCTCGCCGGGACGGAACCTCGTCCAGATCACGCGCGGCGGCCGGAACCAGACCAGCAGGATCGCCACGAACATCAGGTACAGCAGATAGGTGAAGCCCTGCGGGGAGAAGTAGTCCTGGCCCACCCAGCCGCACAGCACGAACAGCCAGACGCCGGTCCACTTGGCCCGCCAGCTCGCCCGCAGCGAGTGCGTGAGCAGGAACATCGGGGCCAGGTAGGCGAGTTGGACGGCCGTCGGCCACCAGCGGATGACCTCGGTGAAGTCGCTGATCCCGCAGGCCCGGCCGACGAACGCGGCCACCGCGAAGAAGCCCGGCCAGCTCCAGCGGGCGTCCAGGTCCGGTACGGCGGAGCCGGTGCGGTCGATGTGGTCGAGGAAGCCCAGGTGCTGCCAGGCCGTCGGGAACCTCGGCTCGGTCTCGATCACCGCCGGCAGCGCGTGCAGCGATACGACCGTCGCCAGCAGCGTGAGCAGCAGCAGCGCCCGGTGCTCGCGGCGCAGCCACAGCAGCGCGGCGAAGACCGTGATCAGCAGCCCGGCCCCGGCCAGCGTCGGCAGCGGCAGCACCGAGACCAGCCCGAGCCCGCCCATGCGGTCGAGATCGGCCTCGCCGAGGCGCAGCGCGGGCACCCAGTAGAGCAGCAGCGCGGCGATCAGCAGACAGCCGAGGACCACTCCGGAGCGGGTGGGCAACAGCCTTCTCTGGAGGGGCACGTGGGCTGGGGCGTCCTCGGGCACGGCGTCGTCCGGGACGGCGGTGGGCGGGCCGGTCCTGGCGAGGGACGCGTCCAGTTCCCCCGTCGTGAACGGCGCGTCGACCTCCGCCGCCTCCGCCTCCCGCAGCAGTGCGGCCTCGGCCGGGCCCAGCGAGGCCTCGCTGCCGGGCTCGCGCTCTTCCACCGGGAGTCCGAGCGAGGGCACCGGTGTGCCGGCCGGCGGAGTGCCGGGGCCCGGGCGGACGTCCGGGCGGCGCTCCACATGGTCGAAGTCCACGTGGACACCGAGGGCCAGCGTGTCGTTGTCCAACGCCCAGGCCGGGCCGGGCCGAGCGTGGGGGAGGGCCCCCAGGTCGGCGAGGTCCCCGTCGGGTGCCGTCGCGTCGGCCGCGGCGGCGGGCGCGGTCCGGATCGTCCGCCACAGCCGCGGCGCGGCGATCGCCGCGACCACCGCGAGGCTGCCGGCCTCGGCGACACCCGCGCCGGTCAGTCCCATCCGGGGCAGGAGCAGCAGGGTCGAACCCAGCACCAGCAGGCACAACAGGCCCTGGAACACGGCGAGTCCGCCCGTGCGGCTGCGTGCGCGCAGCACCGCGAAGTACGTCTCGATCACGACCCGCAGCACCGAGCCGACCGCGAGCCAGCGCAGCAGCAGGGTCGCCGCGCCCGCGTAGCCCGCGCCGAACACACCGAGGATCCAGGGCGCGCCGACGATCAGCAGGGCCGCGATCGGCAGCATGATCCGGGCCATCCGCTTCAGCGCGGCACGGGTGTGGGCGGCCAGGCGGTCGGGATCGTGCGAGCCCTCGACGGTGAGGGAGGCGCCCATGTTGATGGCGAGCAGGTCGGTCGTGCCGCCGATGGTGGTGGCGATGTAGAAGTACGCGTTCTGCGCGGAGCTGACCTGCGAGGCGACGATCACCGGCACGAGGTAGATCACCGCGAGGGAGAACAGCGAGCCGGTGTAGTCCCCGGCCAGGAATCTGCCGACCTGGTTCAGCGTCGGCGGCTCCGCGCGGCCCTCGGTCGCCTTGACGTGCCGGGGGGCCAGGCGCCGGAACACCAGCCAGCCCAGCGGCACCACCGAGGTGGCGATCGCGGCCACCCAGGACACGAAGACGCCGGTGGTGGGGATGGCGACGGCGAACGCGGCGAGCAGGGCCAGCTTCACCGCCGAGAACACGGTGTTGCCCACCGGCACCCAGGTCGCGCTGCGCAGCCCGGTCAGCACACCGTCCTGCAGGGTGAGCAGGTTCCAGGCGACGACGGCCAGGATGAAGCCGAGGCCGTTGAGCGTGCCGTGCAGGAAGCGGTACGACGGACCCCAGGTGTCCAGGGTGAGCAGGAAGACGCCCGCCGCGAGCGCCACCAGAAGCGAACTGCCCGCGTACGTCCGGAAGATGAGCTTGCCGGTGTGTTTCCCGGCAACCGGGATGAAGCGGGCCAGGGCGCCGGTCAGGGTGACCGCGGTCAGCCCGGCGAGGAACTTCATCGCGGCGATGGCGGCCGAGCCCTGCCCGACCGCCGACTCGGAGTAGTAGCGCGCCGCGGCCAGCCAGAAGCCGAGCCCGAGGACGGCGCTGATGCCGGTGTTGAGCATCAGCGCGTAGGCGTTGCGGAACAGCGGGCTGCCGCCGTCCCGGGAGCGGCCCGTCCCGGGCAGCCTCAGGCGGCGCCCGGACGTGCCGGGCGCCGCGGTGTCGGTCGTCGTGGCCTCGGTGGTGGTCGTGTCAGACACGGGAACGGATGGCCTTCCGGCGGACCTGGCGGGCTCTGCGGACGAGGGCGTACCCCTTGGTGAGGACGCGGTCCCTGGCGAACGTACGGGCGATGGCGCGGCCCTGGAGCAGCCGTTCGAACTCCTCGACGCCCGTGGCACGCCGGACCGTGACCCGCTCCAGCGCGTACGGCCCCTGGCGGCGGCGGGCGAGCGCGTTGCCGACGGCGAGCGCCTGGGCGTAACCGCTCGCGCGCACCGCCTGCCGGACCCGGCGGCTGGAGTAGCCGTACGGATAGGCGAACGACACCGGCCGGGCCGCGAGTTCGTCGCCGACGATCTCCGTACAGCGGTCCAGCTCGCCGCGCAGCTCGTCGTCGCCGAGCTGGTCGAGCTGCGGATGGGTGTGGCTGTGGCCGCCGATCTCGACGCCGGCGGCGGCCAGTTCGCGCACCTGCCGCCAGTCGAGCATGGTGTCCAGGCCGCCTCCGGTGTCGTACGCGCCCCGGATCCAGCCGGTGGAGACGAACAGCGTGGCCGGGAAGGCGTGCTTGGCGAGCACGGGCAGCGCGTGCCGGTGCACGCCCTCGTAGCCGTCGTCGAAGGTGATCAGCACCGGCCGGGCGGGCAGCGGGTGGCCGGTGCGCCAGCGGGCCGCGAGCTCGGCGGTGGTGAGGGGGGTCAGGCCCAGGTCGCCGATGAGCGCCATCTGCTCGGCGAACGCCTCCGGCGCGACGGACAGGGCGCGGGTGGCGTCGTTGGGGGCGGTGGCGACGGAGTGGTACATGAGGATGGGTACGGGGGTGTCACTCATCGATGCCCCCTTGGTCCCGCTCGCCGCCGCGTCCGTCGCGCTCGACGGCGTCGGCCGGTACGCCTCGGCCGCCGCTCGGTCCCGCGCCGCCCGGGGGAGCCTCGGCGCTGCCGCGGGGCGGTTCGCTGTCCCAGTGGACCGGCGCCACCGAGAACGTCGTACCGCCCCGGCGGACCCGTACGCTGCCCACCAGGTAGCCGCCGGCCGCGCTCAGCACCCCCGCGACGATCGCGCCCGCGCGGCCCGCGCCGCCCGGTCGGGCCAGCAGGGCGTCCCGCAGGCCGCGGGCGACCCCGGCGGGCAACACCCGTGTGGTGTAACGGCGTTCGGACTCCAGCCCCTTGCCCGCGCCGACGCTGCGGGCGACCAGCGCCTTGGACAGGCCCTCGGCGTAGGCACGGGTGCGGAAGTAGGCGAAGTGCTCGCGGGGTGCGGGCACCCGGTGGTGGATCACCGCGCGGTCGTCGATGAGCAGGACGGCGTCGGGGCGGGCGCGAGTGAGGCGGATGCACAGTTCCGTCTCCTCGCAGCCGAGCGGGCGGCGGTCGCCGTCGCGGCCGATGCCGGTGGCGAAGCCGCCCGCCGCGTCGAACGCCGTACGCCGGAAGGAAGCGTTTCCGCCGAGGACGTTGCGGACCCGGACCCGGCCGGACGGCAGCCCCTTGTAGGTGCAGCCCACCACCCAGTCGAACTCCTCCGGGAACCAGGCCGGCCGCCGGCCCGACGCCCAGATCGGCACCGTACGGCCGCCGACCGCCATGACGCGCGGGTCGGCGTAGCCCTCGGCGAAGCGGCGCAGCCAGTCGCGTTCGGCCACGGCGTCGTCGTCCAGGAAGGCGATCACGTCGCCGTGGGAGGCGACGATGCCGGTGTTGCGGCCGGCGGACAGGCCGCGCGGGCCCGCGTTGGGCAGCACGCGGACGCCCTCGGTCTCCTTGTACTCGCGGGCCAGCCGGTCCCGCAGGGCCGGATTGTGGTCCACGACCAGGAGGGTCTCCAGCGCCGGATACGACTGCGCGCGCACCGAGGAGACCGCCGCGAGGATGTCCTCCCAGCGGTCCTCGGTGTACACGCAGATCACGACGGAGATGCCGGGATCTCTCAAGACACCTCTCCCCGCACCGCGTCGAGCATCGGCGAGTGGTGTTCCTGGCGGCGCAGCTCACGCCGGTTGGAGCGCTCCTTGAGAATGACCTTGAGCACCCGGAACCCGTCGCGCACGGCGCGCAGATTGCTGGTGCCGTGGATGCGGAGGTACTCGTGGCTCGGGATCTCCTGGACCTTGAGCCCCGCCTTGACCACTCTGATGTTCATCAGCGTCTCGACCTCGAAGCCGGTGCAGTCGAGGTCGATCTTGTCCAGGCAGTGCCGCCAGAACGCGTTGTAGCCGTAGCACAGGTCGGTGTAGCGGGCGCCGAACTTGCGGTTGACGACCGTGCAGAGCGCCCAGTTGCCGAGCTTGCGGATGAAGGTCATGTCGTCGGTGCCGCCGCCGTTGGCGAAGCGGGAGCCCTTGGCGAAGTCGGCGCCGGAGACGAGCGCGGAGACGTAACTCACGATCTCGCCGCCGTCGGCCGAGCCGTCCGCGTCGACCATGACGATGATGTCGCCGGCGGCGGCCTCGAACCCGGTGATCAGGGCATCCCCCTTGCCCTTGCCGCACTGTTCGACGACCTTGACGCCGGGCCACAGGGACCGGGCCACCTCGACCGTGTCGTCCGTGGAATTGCCGTCCACGAGAACGACTTCGTGTATCCAGTCCGGAAGGGTCTTGAAGACGTAGGGCAGATTCTCCGCCTCATTCATGGCGGGAATCACCACGCTCACCGGCGGAGTGATCGCGAGGTGAGAGGAGATGGGCCGGTAGTGCGCCGCGATCAGCGGATCCTGCCCGGAACTCGGCGGGCGCAGAACGGAACTCATGAGTCTTTTCCCTCTCGTCCGGTGGACCGCCCGCCCCTGGGCGGCCCGGTTGTGTGCCCGGTTCGAAAGGGGGGTTCTCATCTTCGGCACGGCGAATCGATCTTCGTACCCGTTGGATGAGCTGGCAAAGCTGGCCGGTCTGCCGATTTGCCGAAGAAAAAAGGACAGCCGGTCGCGCGGCACGACTCGATCACCAGCGTGGTCACCGAGCACGGCACCCCCCTACCGCGCCCCGCGCCGGAACGTCACGGTCCTGAGCCCTCCCCTGAACCGCGTGCTGACGGGCCGATGCGGGTGAGATGTACGACGGTATTGATGATTGAACCAGAATGGCAAGACCTGGATATCAGTCTCGCATTTTTATTGGTTTGGCCGTTACATAACTTTGGCCGGAGTTAGTCACTTTTACGTAGGCGGACCGACAGGAGCATCAGCAGGCTCAGTACGGTCACGGCGATCACTCCGCCACGGACGGACCAGCGGTGCACGGCCAGCATGACCTGGGCAACCAGCATGTTGAGGACGACCGAGCCCGCAAGAGCGGTGAGCGTGCGGCTGAACGGATCCAGCCCGCGCAGCGCCGCGGCGAGTGCCGAGGCCGGTGCGGCGAGCAGGAAGAACAGCGTGCACGGACCGCGCAGCGGTGAGCCGGAGCCGGTGAGCGCGAGCAGCGCGCCGGCCGCCGCGACGGCGGCCGCGGCCCCCGCGAGCAGCGGCGACAGGTCCCTCCCCGGTCCTGTCCGTGCCGCTTCGGGGTCCTCGGTGGCGCCGTCCGATGAACGTGACTTGATGGGTAAGGTCTGCATTGGCGACTGTGCCCCCCGATATGACCCCGACGCGCGGGATGTCGGGCTTCAATGTGGCGCAGGCCGAGGCGGGGCGTCAAGACGGCGAGGACGGCGGAGTTGACTTGCGGTCAACACGATTGTCATGCGCACGCAAGACGTCGTCCGGTGAAGTTCCAGGGCCGATCTAGTTCAGGGTTGGAAAGTTTTGGCATGGACACTTCCGGTCAACGCGCGTAGGCGCTACGACGGTTGTAGGCAGACATCCTGCTATAGGGAGGCACTATGAGTCGTTTCAGACTTACCGGACTTGTGACCTCGCTCCTCCTCGCCGCCGGCCTCGGACTCGGCGGAGCCGCAACGGCCCAGGCCTCGACAGCGGCAACCGGCGGCTATGTGGCGCTCGGTGACTCCTACTCCTCCGGAGTGGGGGCGGGCAGCTACATCAGCTCCAGCGGCAGCTGTGACCGCAGCACCAACGCGTACCCGTACCTGTGGAACGCCGCCCACTCCCCGTCGTCGTTCGCCTTCAACGCCTGCTCGGGCGCCACGACGGACGACGTCATCGCCAACCAGCTCGGCTCGCTGAGCTCCAGCACCTCACTCGTGTCCATCACCATCGGCGGCAACGACGCCGGGTTCTCCGACGTCATGACGACCTGTGTGCTGCAGTCCGACAGCGCCTGCCTCAGCCGGATCAACACCGCCAAGGCGTACGTCGACTCCACGCTCCCCGGCAAACTCGACAACGTCTACAACGCGATCAGCGCCAAGGCCCCGGGCGCCCGGGTGGTCGTGCTCAGCTACCCCCGCTTCTACCTGCTCGGACAGACCTGCCTCGGCCTCTCCGACACCAAGCGGTCCGCGATCAACGGCGCGGCCGACTACATGGACGCCGCCATCCAGACGCGCGCCGCGGCGCACGGCTTCGTCTTCGGTGACGTCCGCTCCGCCTTCTCCACCCACGAGATCTGCTCCGGCGACTCGTGGCTGCACAGCCTGAACTGGCTCGACATCACCGAGTCGTACCACCCCACGGCGGCCGGCCACTCCGGTGGGTATCTGCCGGCGTTCACGAACAACGCGTAACCCCTTCGGGTAGCACGCGAGTTGACCGGATTCACCCGTCAGAGTGAACTTCCGTAGGAGCTCGACGCGGAAGCGGAAGCGGAAGCGGAGGCCCCGCCGGTCGGGGTCTCCGTCGCCGTCGTACAGGTCACCGAGAACGGCACCGAGTCGGACGTGGTCCGCGCCGGAGCACGCACCTTGACGCTGATCGAGTTCTCGAGCGTCCTGCTGTCGGAGTACGCCGTCACGCTCACCCGCACCCGCGCGGTCTTCCCGCCGTCGGCCGGGAACGTCAGCGTCTGCCAGCCGGGATCCGTCACCTCCCCGTGCGCGACCACCCACTCGTACTCCACCACCGCCGGCACCCGTGCCACCGTGAACGTTGCCGTGAACGTGGGCGCTTGCGCCGCGTACGGCGGACAGGTACCGGAGTACGCCGTGTGCGCGCCGGCCAGGGTGACGTGTACGGACTGGACGGCCCGCGGCGACGACGACGTACTGTCCTGCGGGGTCGACTGCTTCCCGGTGTCCGAGTCGGTGTTGCTGCTCGGCGTGTGCGAGGACGCCGTCACGGTACTCGGACTGTTGCCCGCCTTGTCGTTCCCGCTGTCGCGGTGCGTCAGCGCGTACGTCAGCCCGGCCAGCGCGAGGACGACCACCAGCACGCCCGCCACCAGCACGGCCCCCAGCCGACGGTTGCGTTCGGGCGGCTCGGAGAGCGGGGTCGATCCGGGCAACGGGGGTGTGGGAGGCGGTTGTCGGTACGGCGCCGCGACCGTCGGGGCGTACACGGTCGGGCCCGGTGGCGGCTCCGCACGCAGGGTTCCTCCCGGGTCACCCCCGGCCGCGACGAGCCGCAGCTCCCGCTCAGCCCGTTCGGCGCCGAGCCGCTCGGCGGGGTCCTTGCGCAGCAGCCCCTCGATGACGGGCGTGAGCGGGCCGGCCCGGCGTGGGGGCGGCAACTCCTCGTCCACCACGGCCCGCAGGGTGCTGAGCGGGGTGTCGTACCGGAACGGGGAGACGCCCTCGACCGCCGCGTACAGCAGCACACCCAGTGACCACAGGTCGGACTCGGGGCCCGGGGTCCGCCCCAGCGCCCGTTCCGGCGCCAGGAATTCGGGTGAGCCGACCACCTCGCCGGTCATCGTGATCGCCGAGCTGCCCTCGACCGAGGCGATCCCGAAGTCGGTCAGCACCACCCGGCCGTCGTTGGCGAGCAGCACGTTGGCCGGTTTCACGTCCCGGTGCAGTACGCCGGCGGCATGCGCGGCGCGCAGTGCGGACAGCACCTCGGCGCCGATGTGCGCGGCCCGCTGCGGCGGCAGCGGGCCCTCCGCCTCCAACTGGTCGGCCAGCGACAGCCCGCGCACCAGCTCCATCACGATCCATGGCCGGCCGGCCTCCGTCGCCACGTCGTACACCGTGACCACGTTGCGGTTCGCGACCCGGGCCGCAGCCCAGGCCTCCCGCTCCAGGCGGGCGTACATCCGCTCGACGTCGGCGGCGGGCAGCCCGGCCGGGGCCCGCACCTCCTTGACGGCCACCTCCCGGTGCAGCACCTCGTCCCGGGCCCGCCACACGGTGCCCATGCCGCCCTCGCCCAGCGGGGACAGCAGACGGTAGCGGCCCGCGATCACACGGTCGCGGCCCGGTTCTCCGGACATGGGCGCCCCCCAGGCATGTCGCGTGATTTCTCCAAAAAAGTAGCTCAGCCGAGGGCGGATGCGGCCCCTTTGAGCACCAATCCGGCACCCAGGGCCAGGACGGTGAGCGCGGACACGAGCGGCAGGGTACGGCGCACCAGCGCGGCCACGGGGTGCGCGGTCCAGCGCGGGCGCCGCTCCAGCACCCGGGATGCCCCCGTACCGAGCCGGACCACGGCGACGCCGGCCGCGGTGAGCGTCAGCGCGAGCCCGGCGCCGTAGGCCACGACGAGCAGCAGCCCGAACCAGGCCTTGCCCAGTGCGGCGGCACCGACGAGGACGACCACGGCGGAGGGGCTGGGCACGAGTCCGCCGGCGAAGCCGAGCAGGATCGTGCCGCGGAGGGTGGGGGCGGTGGGGTGGGTGTGCGTGTGGCCACCGTGGGTGTGGGTGTGACCGCCATGGGTGTGTTCAACACCGTGATGGTGGTGGTGATGGTGGGCGGGCCCATGGTGTGCGCCCACACCGGCCAACTCTCGTTCCTGTGACTCCTCATGGGCGTGATCGTGCTCGTGAACGTGCCCGTGCGCCCGGTTGCGCCATGCCCGCCGTACGAGGTTCGCGCCCGCCGCCAGTACCAGGGCTCCGCTGGCGATGCCCAGCCAGGCGATCACCGAGGGTGTGGCGGCGGAGCCGGCGGTGACGAGGAGGCCCAGGGCGACGACGCCGAGGGTGTGGGTGACGGTGACGGACGCGGCCAGCGGCAGGACGTCCCGGAGCCCGGCCCTGCCGCCGCGCGCCGCCGCCGTGGCCGCCATCAGGGTCTTGCCGTGTCCCGGCGCGAGGGCGTGCAGGGCACCGAGGACGATCGCGATGAGCAGGGCGAGGGTGGCGAAGCCGACGGTGAGGTGATGGCGGGCGACCAGGCCGTTCAGGGCCTGTGTCCAGCGGTCGGCACCCCGGGGCAGTACGGAGGCGGCCGGAGCGTCCGGCTGCTCCTCGGCGAGGGCGGGGCCGCCGGGGCGCACCCGCAGCGACGCGGCGGAGGTGTCGGCCGGGGAGGACAGCAAGTCCTTGGGGTAGGTGGTGAGTTCGTGCGAGACGGACGTCTTCGGCACGTCCGACGCGGTGAGCGTCATCCGGTCCCCGCGCGCGGTGATCTCCCGCCAGCCGGGGCCGGACCAGTTCGACTCGGCGTGGAAGCCGACGGCGACCGAACCGGAGGCGGGGACCGGTGCGGTCCAACGGCACACCACACGAAGGGTGTTGAGACCTGCCTGGCCGGGCCGCAGGGTGGCCCGGCTGTCCCGCATGGTGAGCGGGGCCCGGCGCCCGGCCACGGTCACCGAGCTGCCCTGGGCGGCCTGGGTGCACCGCTGCCGGGCCCACTGCGTCATGCCCAGCCGCTCGATGTCCGGCTTGGCCTGGGTCGCCGGTATCTCGGCCAGGTCCTCGACATGGTCGACCCGGAGCTGACCGGGTGCGGCGACGAGGCCGTCGTACCGGTTGACGGTGAAGTTGCCGAGGGGATGCGCGCTCGCCCCGGTGGCGGGCAGGAGCACGAGGGCGCACACGGCGAGCAGGACGCACGGCAGACGCAGTCTCACTTCGCGGCCTCCAGCGCCTTGCGGGCCTCGGCCGCGCCCAAGGTGGAGAAGCCGGGGTTCAGCTTCAGGGCCGCGGTCAGGGAGGCGCGCCCGGCCGTGCGGTGGCCGGTGGCCAGCTCGATCATGCCGCGGTGGTAGAGGAAGGCGGCGTTGTGATAGCCGGTGGCGGTGGCCTGGCGGGCGTACGACATCGCTTCCGCGTCCCGGCCGTTGACGTGCAGGGCCCAGGCCAGCGCGTCCGCGGTGTGCACGGTGTGCCGGCGGGCCCATTCGGCGCGGGCCGCGCGCAGGGCGGCCGCCTTGTCCCCGTGGTCGGCGGCGGCCAGCGCGGTGTCGAGATCGGCGTTCACGCCGTTGGCCCGGGCCAGCGAGATCCAGGCGTCCACCAGGGCGTACTGCTGCTGCGCCCTGGCCCGGTCGCCGGCCGCGCCCCGCGCCTCGTACAGCTCGCCCAGCTCGACGAGCGGGCCCGGCAGCGGATAGCGGGACACCACGGTCTCCATGCCCTTGATCGCCGCGGCCCGGTCACCGCTCGCGGCCTGCGCCCGGGCCCGGCCCTCCAGCGCGGGCAGATAGGTGTCGTCGGCGGCGAGGGCGCGGGCGTAGGAGGTCAGGGCGGTCTTGTAGTCGCCCTGGTTCCAGGCGAGTTGGCCGAGCTGGGCGGACACGTAGGCGATGTCGCCCGGCGAGGTGGCGGAGGCCAGCGCCTGTTGAAGGACCCGGCGCGCGGTCGTCACGTCGCCGCGCAGCTCGTGCACGTACGCGTACCGCGTGAAGACCGGGACGCCCGGCTTGCGCGCGTCGGCGGTCTCGGCGGCCTGCCCCGCCTCGCCGTACCGGCCGAGCTCCACCAGGGCGTCGATACGGGAGGACAGCGCGCGCTCACTGTACGGGTTCTGCCGCAGGGCCTGGTCCGCGTAGGTCAGGGCGTCCGCGAAGTCGTGCCGAGCGGCGGCCAGCGCGGCCCGGCCGGCCAGGCCCTGGTCGTTGTCCGGGTTCAGCTCCAGGGACCGGCCCAGCGCCTTGTCCGCCTGCGGATACCGGGACGGGTCACCCTTGGTCCGCGCCTGTTCCACATAGGCCAGGCCGAGCGTGGCCCAACTCCCGGAATCCTTCGGCTGAGTACGCAGATGCGCCTGGAGCGCCGCGATGCTCGCATCCAGATTCCCGCCGCCCAGAACCCCCGGATCCACGGCACTGGAGGCAGCCGGCACGGCCGAGGGCACCCGATCCGCACCGACGGCCATCGCACCTCCGGTGAGCGCGACCGCCAACAGAACGACAGCCCCGGCAAGTTGAGTGGCCCGCCAGCGCCGACCGACAGCGGCGACGCGATGCACGGCGGCGACGCGCTGGTCGGAGGGGTGAGGAGCCGCGTCCTCGACGTCGGCGGTGGCCAGGGCGTGTCCGGAGTCGCGGGACTCGTACTCGCCGGGCGCGCCGGCTGGGTTTGCTTCGGTGGTGGTGGCGGTTGGGGGTTTGTTCGCGTTGTCTGGTTCGCGTGTTGCGGTTTCGGCGGCTGTGGGGGCTTGGGGGCTGTGGGGGGCGCGCTCGTCGGAGCCGGCGGCCGGGGGGTGTTCGGAGTCGCGGGACTCGTGCTCGCCGGAGGCGCCGGCTGGGGTTGCTCCGGTGGTGGTGGCGGCCGGAGGCTCGTCGGCGTTGTCCGGCCCGCGCGTCGTGGTCTCGGTGGTCGCGAGGGGGTCGGAGCTGTGAGGCGTGCTTCCAGCGGATCCGGTGGCGGCCGAGGGGGCTGCGGGAGCGTGGGGCTCGCGTCTGTCGGGCTCGGCAGTCGAGGGCCCCTCGAAGTCGGCCGTGGCCGAAGGGAGTCCGGAGTCGGATGAACCGCCCTCGCCGGACGCGGTGGCCGGGGGCTCCCCTGAGGCGGAGGTGGTGGCTGTGGTGCCGGAGGAGACCGGCCCGGAAGACCGCCGTGGTGAGGCGTCCCCGGCGGAGCCGGCTGCTGCGTCGGCAGGCGCCGGCCCCGTGCCGCTCTCCGTGCTCACCCTGCTCCCGCCCATCTCCTCGCCATCCTGTACACGCGGGCCCATGCCCTCTCCTCTGTCTCCTGCGTCGGTGCTGTAGGAGGCGCGGCCCGCCGTGGGGGAAGGGGATACGGGCCGCGCCGGTCTGGGGGTGGGCGCCGGTCAGTACGGGCGCTGCATACGGCGGCGCCACCAGGCGAAGACGGTGCCGAGCAGCAGGATCCCGGCCGCGCCCGAGGCCGCCGAGGCGGCGATCAGCATCGTGTTGCCGGAACCGCCGGCGGAGCCGGCCGGCTGCAGTGCGTCGCCCAGTTGGCTGCGGACGTCCGTGCCCGCGGTCGTGCCCTTGGCGAGCGGGCCGCGCGAACCGGAGGTGGGCTCGGCGACGTACGGGAAGTACTTCTCGAAGTTCTGGTCGTTCTTGTCGACCCCGTCACCCAAGTCGTTCTTCATGCCGACCAGTTCGCCCTCCATCACCTGGAGTGCCTCGTCCACCACGTCGTCGCCGAGCCGACGGCCGTTCGGGAAGCCCGCGTTGTCGCCGTCCAGGACACCGAGCCGCTTGGGGTGCATGCTCGGCTTGATCGACGTGTTCAGGCGCAGCTCCTCCGAAGGGCGCACGTTCGGCGGCTGGTTGAGGCCCTTGACGCCCTTGAGGAACACGTCGACCAGGTCGTTGCGCGGCTCGCTCGGCGCCTTGATCTTGTAGATCTGCTCGATGAGCTTCGGCAGCTCGGGATTGGTGACGTTCTTCAGGAACTGGCCGTCGTACGCGGGCTGCGAGGCGTTGAACCTGTCCTTGTCCTTCTGCGGGTTCACGACCTCGTTGACCAGCGGATTGCCCAGGCGCGAGACCTGGGAGTAGTAACCCTGCGCGTTGCGCCGCTGGGTCGTGGACCAGATGCCGACGACCGGCTGCTTCGAGGACTCGCGGATCAGGTCGTTGGGCACCTGCAGCGCGATGGTGTTGACGTTGTAGCCCTTGAGCGTGTCGTTGCCGACCTCGCTGAGGTTGCCGCCGTACAGCAGGTCGAAGACGCGCAGGTCCGCGAAGAACGGGTCGTCCGCCTGTCCGGCGAAGGTCGCGGTGCCGCCCGCCGCCTTGTAGATCGCCTGCGCGCGCAGCTTTGCGTAGTCCGGCATGGACGCCTTGCCGACGTTCGACGGCGCCACCGGCACGTCGTTCGCCACCTTCGTCCGGTACACCACCCGGTCGTACTTGAGCCGGAGCAGCTCGATGTCGTAGGTCTGCGTGATGTTGAGGTTGGGGTCGTCGAGGCTCTTCACGACACCGGTGTTGTAGAGGAACGTCTTGTCGTTCTTCGTATGGGTCTTGAAGGTGTAGCGGAAGATCAGGTCGTCCCGCGCGTCACCGTTGCTGTCGACGTGGATGTCGTACTGGGCGTCGTCGGCGAACGTGTAGAAGTTCGGGCCGCCCGCCGGCTCCTCGAAGGGGATCCAGTTCGCCACGATCGTCGTCGTGTCGGGCTTGTCCGGGCTGACGAACGCGTACAGGTCGGTGTTGTCGTACTGCGGGGTCCCCGAGATCAGCGGGGCCTCCCGGTGCGAGGAGGCGGAGGCCGCCCCGGGTGCCAGCGTGGCGACGCCCGCGGCGGTGAGCCCGCCGGCCGCCAGCGCGCCGCACAGGAGCGTGACCAGGCCCGTGCGTCCCGTGCCGCTCCGCGAGCTCCTGGAGCTCTCGGAGCTTCTGGAGAAGAGAGATGTCATGCCGTTCTGTCCGTCCGTCCTCGTGCTGACTTGCCGTTGACGGACGGGTATACGGATCGGCGGCACCGATCGGATTGGTCGGCGGAGAAAAAGTTTTGGGTTCTTCCCGACCCGCGTTTTCGGCCCGCGGATACGTATCACCCGCGGGAGGTGGGCGTTCGTGCGGATGCGTGGAGCACGGGGAAGGGCCGGCTGCGGCCACGGAACGGGGGCCGGCGTGCAGGCGGACGAGCTGCTGGTGCTCGTCGCGGGCGGCGACCACAGGGCGTTCGAGGACCTCTACGCCCTGGTGTCGGGTCCGGTGTACGGACTCGTCCGGCGGGTGGTGCGCGACCCGGCCCAGTCCGAGGAGGTGGCGCAGGAGGTGCTGTTGGAGACCTGGCGGTCCGCTGCCCGGTTCGACCCCGGTCGGGGCAGCGCGCTGTCCTGGATCCTCACCCTCGCCCACCGCCGCGCCGTCGACCGGGTGCGCAGCGCCCGCGCGGCCGGCGAACGCGAGCAGCGGGAGGCCCTGCGCGCCGGGGAGCCCGCGTTCGACCAGGTCGCCGAGGAGGTCGAGGCCGGGCTCGAACGCGAGTGGGTGCGCCGCTGCCTCAAGCGGCTCACGGATCTGCAACGCCAGTCGGTGACCCTCGCCTACTACGACGGCTACACCTACCGTGAGGTGGCCGAGCGGCTCTCGCTGCCGCTCGGCACGGTCAAGACGCGGATGCGCGACGGACTCACCCGGCTGCGCCAGTGCCTGGGAGGCGCCGCATGAGCATCCTCGGCAGGCTGCTGCGCGGCGAAGACCTGCACTCCCTCGCCGCGCCCTACGCGCTCGACGCCCTGGAACCCGGCGAGCGGCGCCGGTTCGAGAAACATCTGCGGGACTGCGACCGCTGTACGGCCGACACCCGGGCGCTGGCCGAGGACGCGGTACGGCTCGCCTGGTCCACGGCCGCCCCCGCGCCGGCCGCCCTGCGGGACCGGGTGCTGGCCGCCGTACGCGCGACCCCGCAGGAACCGGCCGCGGACCCGGTGGCGGAGCGCGAGTCGCGGGGGCGGGCGCGGTCCCGGGAGCGCACGCCGCAGCTGCCGCCGCACGTCTGGGGCACCCAGCCGCCGCCGGGACGCACCCGTACGCCCCGTACGCGCTCCCTCTTCGTCCCGCTCGCCACGGCGACCGCCGCGGCGGCCCTCGTCGTCGCCTCCCTCTTCGTGGTCCAGGCGCAGCGCGCACAGGACCGGCTCGACACCGCCGAGGGACGGGCACGTGAGATCGCCCACGTTCTGGGCGCTCCCGACGCCCGCGCCACGACCAGCAAGGACGCGCGCGGCCGCGGTATCGGAGTGATCGCCTCCGCCTCGGAGCGGGAAGCCGTCGTCACCCTCAGCGGATACGGCACCCCGTCCGGCGGCCGCGTCCACCAGCTCTGGCAGATGCGCCCCCACGCGCAACCGCGCTCCCTCGGGCTCCTCGCGGGCGACACGCCCCTGGTCGCGAAGGGGCTCGACTCCGCCTCGACGTCACTCGCCGTAACCGTCGAGCCTGACGGCGGTTCAGCGCAGCCGACCAGCCAGCCGATTGTCCAACTCACCCTGAAATCGGTCGGATTCGGAGAGTAGTCAACGAGGGATGGTCAACGACCTTGCGGGGAAGGTGAATCCTGTGGGCGCGATACACGCGTGCCGCCCTGGGGCGATAGGGTTACTCTGCCCGGGCCGGGTGGACTCGTACGGGTGGGGAGTGACATGGAGCAGATAACAGTGCGCAGCAGGGCCAGGGTCCCTGCGATCACCTGCGGGAGCAGCGCGACCAGTTCGCGTCTCGACCGCCATCTGTCGGTGTTGGCGGGTCCCGCCATACCGCAGCAGAAGACCGCCGAGGCGACGTCGCTGATGCGTGAGCTGACGGCGCGTGACACCGCACACCAGCGCAGCGACCGGGGCAAGCGGGTCAGCCGCGTCTCCCTGTTCGCACCGCTGCGCCGGCTGCGCCGCTCGCTGTTCGGCGGACACGGCCGCGGTCACTGAGCGGGCCGTGCGCGTCCGCTGAGCCGTCGCCGACCGGGCGACGCTCCCTGGAGCCTCTCCGGGTGCCCGTGCTCAGGCCGCCACACCGTCCCGGCGCATCGCTGCGATCTCGTCGTCCGTCATCCCCACGGCACGCAGCAGCGCCTCGGTGTGCTCCCCGAGCGCGGGCACATCACCCATCCGTGCCTCGTCCCCGCCCGGCATGGTGATGGGAGGCAGCAGCGCCTGCAGCGGCCCGACCGGCGAACCCACCTGACGCCACCGCTCCCGGGCCGCCAGCTGCGGATGCGTCGCCAGCTCATGCAGATCCCGCAGCCGGGCACAGGCGATGCCCGCCCTGTCCAGTCGGGCGATCGCCTCCTCGGCATCCAGCGCGCCGAGCGCTCGCGCCACCAACTCGTCCGTCTTCTCCCGGTTCGCCACCCGTGACGCGTTCGTCGCGTACGCCGGATCCATCCCCAATTCTGGGCGTCCCATGACCTGTTCGGCCAGCCGCCGCCACTCCCGGTCGTTCTGCACGGACAACAGCACCCGCCCGCCGTCCGCCGTCGAATAGGCGTCGTACGGCGCGATGACCGCGTGCGCCAGACCCGTGCGCGCAGGGGGCTCGCCCCCGTGCATCGCGTGGTGCAGCGGATGCCCCAGCCACTCGGCGAGCGCCTCCAGCATGGACACCTCCACCGGCCCGCCCCGCCCGGTCGTCCCGCGCCGTACGAGGGCCGCCAGCACGCCGGAGAACGCGTACATGGCCGCCGCGATGTCCGCCGCCGGGATCCCCGCCTTCACCGGCCGCTCCGGCGTCCCGGTCACCGACACGAGCCCCGCCTCGCACTGCACGAGCATGTCGTACGCCCGCTTGTCCGCGTACGGCCCCGAGCCGCCGTAGCCCGAGATGTCCACGGCGATCAGCCGCGGGTGGGCGGCGCACAGCGTGGCCGCGTCGAGGCCGAGCCGGGCCGCCGCCCCCTGGGCGAGGTTCTGCACGAACACGTCCGCGTCCGCGATCAGCCGCCGTACGGCAGCCAGGCCGCGCGGGTCCTTCAGGTCCAGCGCGAGGGATTCCTTGCCACGGTTGCACCACACGAAGTGCGAGGCGAGACCGCGGGCCGCCGTGTCGTAGCCGCGCGCGAAGTCGCCGCCGTCGACCCGCTCCACCTTGATGACCCTGGCTCCCAGGTCGGCGAGCTGCCGGGTCGCGAAGGGCGCGGACACGGCCTGTTCGACGGCGACGACGGTGATGCCCTCCAGGGGCAGGGGCTGCTGGTCCATGGGCTGACACGTGGGCTGGTCCATGGGCGGGATCATGCCCCTGAGCGGCGGTTTTGTCAGCAGTGCCGGATCACTCGCCGCGGCTGTACCGGCGCACGGCCAGCGGCAGGAACACGGCGACGAGGGCGAGGCTCCAGGCGAGCGACCCGGCGACGGGATGCGTCACCGGCCAGGCGGCGCCGTGCGGGACGGGGGCGTTGCCGAACAGGTCCCGCAGGGCCGTGGTCACCGCGCTGATCGGGTTCCACTCGGCGAGCGCGCGCAGCCAGCCCGGCAGATGGTCCGTCGGGATGTAGGCGTTGGACAGCAGCGGCAGCACGAAGGAGGAGGCGCCGAGCTGTCCGGCCGCGTCCTCGCTGCGGGTGAGCAGCCCGAGGTGGATACCGGCGCAGGTGCAGGCGAACCGGAAGAGCAGCAGCAGCCCCACGGCACCGGCCGCATCGAGCGCGGACCCCTCGATCCGCCACCCCACCGCGAGCCCCACCAGCAGCAGCGGCACGGTGCCGATCGTCGTGACCACGAGGTCGGCTGCGGCTTGCCCCAGGGGCACGGCGGCCCGGCTCACCGGCATCGTCCGGAACCGGTCCATCACGCCCCGGTGCGTGTCCGCGGCGGCCTGGAACATGCCGGTCATCAGCCCGCCGGCCGCGGTCGCGACCAGCAGCCCGGGTACCAGGAAGGCACGGTAGTCGCGGCCGGGCATCGCCAGCGCGCTGCCGAAGACATAGCCGAAGAACAGCAGCATGTTGATCGGCATCAGCTGGGTGAGGATCGCGAGACCCGGGCTGTTCCGTACCCGGCGCAGCTGCCGGCCGGTCATCGTCAGACCGTCGTACGTCAACGCGCTCATGCGGCACGCTCCTTGTGGTCCACGGATCGTTCGGATCCTTCGGTGAGCCGGAGGAAGACGTCGTCGAGGGTGGGCGGGCGCAGGCTCGCGTCGAGCAACGGCACGCCCGCCGCGTCGAGTTCGCGCACCAGGCGGGGGAGGGTCAGGGTGGAGTCGGTGGTGACGGCGCCCACGGCGTTGCGCTCGCGGTCGAACACGGGCTCACGGCCGGTGATCCGGTCCAGCACGGCCGCCGCCTTCGGCAGTGCGTCGCCGCTCGCGACCACGGCCTCGGCGAACGATCCGATGAGCGACTTGAGTTGGGCGGGAGAGCCGGTGTGCGCGACCCGTCCCCGGTCCATCAGGGCGATCTCGTCGGCGAGTTGGTCGGCCTCCTCCAGGTACTGCGTGGTCAGCACCACGGTCGTGCCGTCCGCCTTCAGCTCGCGCACCGCCTGCCGGATGCCGTTGCGGCTGGCCGGGTCGAGTCCGGTGGTCGGCTCGTCCAGGAAGAGCACGTCGGGCCGGCGGAGGAGACTCGCCGCCAGATCCAGCCGGCGGCGCATACCGCCCGAGTAGGTCGACGCCTTGCGGTGTGCCGCCTCGGTGAGCCCGAACCGCGCCAGCAGCTCGTCGGCCCGGGCGGCCGGTCCGCGCACCCGGTGCAGCCGGGCGAACAGCCGCAGGTTCTCCCGGCCGGTGAGATCGCCGTCCACCGAGGCGTACTGCCCGGTCACCCCGATCCGGCTCCGCACGGCGGCCGCCTCCCGCACCAGGTCGTGCCCGGCGACCCGCGCCGATCCGGCGTCCGGCCGCAGCAGCGTCGTCAGCAGCCGTACGGCCGTCGTCTTCCCGGCGCCGTTCGGGCCGAGCAGCCCGCAGACGGTGCCTTCGGCGACGGCCAGATCCAGTCCCCGCAGGGCGTGGACCGCGCCGAAGCGCTTCTCCAGGCCCTCACTAAGTACAGCGTACGTAGTAGTCATGCTTCGACCATAGCGCACTACGTACGCTGTACGTAACTAAGATGGTGGCCGAGGTGATGACCGATGGCAGTCCGAGGGGCCGTTCCCGAGGTGATCTGGGCGCGTCCCGAGCGCACCGGACGGGGTCCGAAGCCGGCGTACACCCGCGACGACATCGCGGCCGCCGCCGTCCGGATCGCCGACGAGCGGGGGCTCGACGCGGTGTCGATGCGGCATGTCGCGGCCGAGCTGGGCTGCGGCACCATGTCGCTGTACAACTACGTCCCCCGCAAGGAGGACCTGTACGAGCTGATGATGGACGCGGCCGGCGGAGAGCACGAGCCGTGGGAGCCGAGCGGCGACTGGCGGGCCGACCTGCTCCGGGTGGCGCACGAGACGCGCGCGCTGATGCACCGGCACCCGTGGATACCGCGCCTGATGTCCCCGGTCTACGGCTTCAGCCCGCACGCCCTGCGCTATCTGGAGCACTGCCTGGCGTGCCTGGACCCGCTGGAGGCGAGCTACGGCACGAAGCTTGAGCTCATCGCCATGCTCAACGGCGTTGTGACGACCTACGTCCGCAATGAGCTGGACACCGCCGAGCGGGTGCGGGCGTTGCCGTGGTCGGAGGACGAGGAGCACGCGGCGCGCGGCGCTTATCTGGGCCGGCAGCTCGCTTCCGGTGCGTTTCCGAGGATGGCGGAGGCGTTCGCCGAGGATCCGGGGCCGGTGGATCTGGAGGAGGTTTTCGAGCGGGTGCTGGGGCGGATTCTGGATGCCTACTCGCCGTGACATACGGGGTGGTTCGGCGGGTTCGACGTCGTTGTGGCTGGTCGCGCCCCGCGGCGGAACCCCCTGGCCCGACGGGCTGTTGGACGCCGAGCCGGGGCGTGTCGGAGACGTCGAGGCGCCGGTCGTCGGCCCCCGTGCCCAGATCGAGATCAAGCGCATGATGCCCGTCTGGGGTCCCTCACGGCCCCGCCGGGCGAAGGACATTGAGGACGTCGCCCGGCTGGAGGCCGCCCTGCGGGGCCGTTAGAGCAGGGCGAACTGACCCTCCGGGCCCTCCTCGTGGTGGTCCAGGACCGACGCGGGACGGCGGGACGCGTCCGGGACCGGGAGGACGCCCGCCTGGCGCAGGTCGGCGGTCGTGATCGGGGTCGTGACCTTCAACTCGGCTCGCAGGGGCCGCAGTTCCGCCAGCAGGGCCAGGACCGTGATCAGTTCCAGCAGCTCCGACGTCCAGGGCTGCGGCCAGGTCCCCGGGCGGATCGCCGCGAGGGTGCCGGGGGCGGCCGGGGCCGTACGGGCCGTGAACCAGGCCTCCAGGACGCGGGCTCCGGCCACCTCGAACTCCCAGGCCTCCGGCGGGACGGGGGAGACGCGGCCCTCGTTCAGGTGGAGGGTCTCCTCCTCCGGGTCGTAGTGCAGGGTGAGGGGACAGGCCGGCAGGGGTGCGCGGACGTAGGGGCGGCGGCCGCCCGGCAGCTTGGGGCGCTCTCCGTCGCGGCGCATCAGCCACAGCATCCGGCGGCCCAACTCCACGCCCCGCTCCCACACTTCGGTGTCCCCGGTGAGCGGGACGGTGAGGTCCGGGCGGATCACGGCCAGGATCCAGGCCGGCAGGTCGGGTGGCGTGGGGCGGGTGCCGAGGCGTTCCGCGAGGTGGTCCAGCAGGCCGGGGGCCAGGTTCGGTTCCGTACCGTTCGGGCGGCGGTAGAGGGGGCGGACGCGGCCCGTGCGGAGGGTGGGCAGGAGCGAGGTCGCCAGCAGGGGAGCGGTCTCGTCCGGCGTCTCCACCACGAACACCTGCCGCTCGTCCGCCACCCGCCACAGCTCCGGCCGGGCCGTGTCGATCAGCCGGTGGTCCGGGATCAGCCACTGCTCGTCGAAGGGCGCCGCCAGTACCCGTACCGGCTCCGCGCACGGGCCCACGGCGCGGGCCAGCCGCTCCGTGCCGCTCGACCGGCCCGGCAGCTGACCCACCGCCGAGTCGAGGGTACGGGCGCGGCTCGGCTCGAACAGGGTCCGCCGCTCGGCACCTTCGGCCGTCAGCAGCGCGTCCCAGCGGGCCTTCAGGGCAGCCGCGTCGGGCGCCGCCGGCCAGGCCCGGCCCAGCCGTAGCGGTGCGACGGACCACGGCATGAGGTCCGCCAGCAGCGGAGCGTCGTCGTACGTCACGCAGGGCATGGTACGGCCTGAGAGGTAGCGCCCCGAAGGGGCGCGGGGCTGCGTCTGATGTGCGCCTACCGCCGCGTGGGCGCGACCAGCCACGGCGGTGCCGCACGCGGCAGACCGCACGACGTGGCACAACCCATCGCGGCCCCACCAGCGGAGCGCTACGCCTCGAGGGTGACCGTGAACGAGAACCGGTCCCCCCGATAGTGGATCACCGCCACGTCCAGCACCCGCCCCTCGGTGTCGTACGTCACGCCCGTGTAGTGCAGGATCGGGCTGAGCAGCGGGACTTGGAGGAGGCGGGCCGTCTCCGGGTCGGCGAGGCGGGCCTCCACCGTGTCCGTGATGCGGCTGATGTCCGTCCCGACCACGTCCCGCAGCACCTTCGTCATCGGCCAGCGGATCAGATCCTCCAGGTCGATGCGCGCGGCGAGTTCGGGGCGGACGTGGTTGACGGCGTGGTTCGTCGGCTCGCCGGTCTTCTCGTCGCTGCGCAGCCGGTGGTACGTCGCCACCTCCGCGAGGTCCGGGAAGTACTCGGCGAGAAGCGCCGGCACGGCCACCGTGCCGTGGTCCAGCAGCTCGGTCGTCATCCCGGACTGCTGGGCCACGATCGCGTCCACCGAGCCCAGCAGCCGCACCGGGGCGCCGCGCTGGACGTCGGGCTCGATGAACGTGCCGCGCCGCCGGTGCCGGCTGATCAGCCCCTCGTCCTCCAGCTCCTTCAGCGCCTGCCGCATGGTCAGCACACTCACCCCGTAGTGCTCCGCCAGCTGCTCCTCGGTGGGCAGCCGCAGCGGGTCCTCGGGCGAGCGGCCGAGTATCGAGGCGCGCAGCGACTGCGACACCTGGTACCAGAGCGGCAGCTTGCGGTTCAGGACGATCGAGTCCGGGGCGAAGGAGGTCACATGGCTATCCGTACCTGTCGATGAACTTCAGACGCAACAGAGGTGTCACGCGCGGAAGTGGGCCTCGAGGCCCTGCCACACGTCGTCGTAGCGCTGCTGGAGGTGGTCGGCGCCCGCCGCGTGCGGGGTGAGGGTCACCGGCCAGCGGGTCTCGAACATGAACGCCAGCCCGTCGTCGATCTTCTGTGGCTTCAGCTCGGCCGCACTCGCCCGGTCGAAGGTCTCCCGGTCCGGGCCGTGCGCCGACATCATGTTGTGCAGCGAGCCGCCGCCCGGCACGAAGCCCTCCGCTTTCGCGTCGTAGGCGCCCTCGATCAGGCCCATGTACTCGCTCATCACGTTCCGGTGGAAGTACGGCGGCCGGAAGGTGTTCTCGCCCACCAGCCAGCGCGGCGCGAAGACGACGAAGTCGACACCGGCCAGGCCGGGGGTGTCGGACGGGGAGGTCAGGACCGTGAAGATGGACGGGTCCGGGTGGTCGTAGGAGATGGTGCCGATCACATTGAAACGGCGAAGGTCATAGACGTACGGCACATGGTTGCCGTGCCAGGCGACCACGTCGAGGGGGGAGTGGTCGTAGACGGCCGTCCAGAGGTTGCCGCAGAACTTGTTGACCACCTCCACCGGGCCCGCCACGTCCTCGTACGCGGCCACCGGCGCCTTGAAGTCCCGGGCGTTGGCGAGCCCGTTGGCGCCGATCGGGCCGAGGTCGGGCAGCTGGAACGGCGCCCCATAGTTCTCGCACACATAACCGCGCGCCGAATCATCCAGCAGCAGCACACGGAAGCGCACCCCACGCGGGATCAGCGCCACCTGGGCCGGCTCCACATGAAGCAGGCCGAACTCCGTGTGCAGCAGCAGTCCGCCGCGCTCCGGCACGATCAGCAGCTCCCCGTCGGCGTCGGAGAGGACCCGCTCCATCGAGGCGTTGGCGTGGTACAGGTGCACGGCCATGCCGGTGCGCTGGGTCGCGTCGCCGTTGCCGCCGAGCGTCCACAGGCCGGCGAGGAAGTCGGTGCCGGCGGGCGGCTCGGGCAGCGGGTTCCAGCGCAGCCGGTTGGGGTCGGGCACGGACTCGGTGAAGGGGGCCGTACGGATCGCGCCGTTGTCGGTGCGGGTGAACGCCGGGTGCGCGGCCGACGGGCGGATGCGGTAGAGCCAGGAGCGGCGGTTGTGCGCCCGGGGCTCGGTGAACGCCGAGCCGCTCAGCTGCTCCGCGTACAGGCCGAGCGGCGCGCGCTGCGGCGAGTTACGGCCCTCGGGCAGGGCGCCCGGCACCGCCTCGGAGGCGTGTTCGTTGCCGAATCCGGTCAGATACGTCAGTCCCGCGGCGGTCTTCCGTGCGTCCCCGCTCATGATCGCTCCCTTGCGCTCCTGATGCGCGCCTCATGCGCCTCTGATTCCTATGTATAACCGTAGGAATCTGTGGGGGCGGGCGCAAGAGGGGGCCGCTCTCCTCCGTCCGGGGGACCACTCGGCGTGCCCGGAACCAGACTTCAGGCGGATTCGACGGACCGGAACGTTGTTCTACTCTCACGGGCATGCCTTGGACGCCGTGGACCCGCAGAACGCTCGCCGCACTCGCGGTGTGCGTCCTGCTGCCCCTCGGAGCGGCGGGCTGCGCGACCGGTCACACCACCGGGGGCACGCACTCGCCCTCGCCGGTCGGCAAGGTCCTGCACGACACCGACGGGTCCGGCCGGCACCTGCGCGAGGTCGACAAGAAGAACGCGCCCGAGGTCGGCGTCGAGGTGACCCCGGACACACGCGGCGGCTGGGACGTGCGCCTGACCTTCCGCCACTTCCGCTGCTCCGCGCCCGGTGCCCGAGGGGGGTCGGCGGTCGCCGGGCGCGGACTCGTGTACCTCTTCGTCGACGGCCACGAGACCACCCGGCTGCGCACCCCGGGCTACCACCTGCCCGGCCGCCTGGTCCCGCACGGCACCCACCACGTCACCGCGCGCCTGTACGCCGACGACGGCACCGTGTGGGCCGTGCACGGCACACCGGTCCAGAGCACCGCCGACATAACGGTGTCGGACCCGGGTCCCACGCAGAGCCCCACCCCCACGCGGAGTCCCACGCACACACCCGCGCAGCCTCCCGGCGTGTCGGCCGAGCCCACCATGGGCGGCTCCCCGGTGCGATGAGTGCGCCGCCCACGGTTCTCCGTACGGGAGGGCGAGGTTCACCGGACCCGAGGCGGAGAGGCATCATGAAGCCCGTGCCCCACGCGACATCGCTCCGCCGCGCGCCCGTCCAGCGGCGCAGTGCCGAACGGCTGACCAGGATCCTCGACGCCTGCGCCGAACTCCTCGACGAGGTCGGCTACGACGACCTGACCACCCGCGCGGTCGCGCTGCGCGCCGGTGTGCCCATCGGCTCCGTCTACCGCTTCTTCGGCAACAAGCGGCAGATGGCCGACGCCCTCGCCCAGCGCAACCTCGAGCGGTACACCGAGCGCGTCACCGAGCGGCTGAAGCAGGCCCGCGCGGGGGACTGGCGGGCCGCGATGGACGCCGTCCTGGACGAGTACCTCGCGATGAAGCGCACCGCGCCCGGCTTCTCGCTGGTCGACTTCGGCAACCAGATCCCGGTCGGCGTCCGCCAGGCCGAGCCCAACACCCGGGTCGCCGACCAGCTGATCCGGCTGCTCTCCGGCTACGTCGGCCGCACCCCGGACGAGGATCTGCGCCGGGTCTTCCTGGTCGCCGTGGAGAGCGCGGACACCCTCGTCCAGCTGGCCTTCCGCACGGACCCCCAGGGGGACGAGGCGATCATCACCGAGACGCGCGAGCTGCTGCGGGCGTATCTGGGGCGCGTGCTCGACTGAGCCGCCTGCGGGGGCGTATGCGCCGGGGCTCGCCAGGGGGCTCCCCTCCATGCATACCGGTCGGTATGCTCGGCCTCACGGACCAGCCGCCGTTGCCCCGACCCTCCGGGAGGACCCGTGTCCCGCTCCGCCCTGCGCATCTGCCCCCTGTGCGAGGCCACCTGTGGGCTGACCCTCACCGTCGAGGGCACCCGGGTCACCGGCGCCCGCGGTGACCGCAAGGACGTCTTCAGCAAGGGCTTCATCTGCCCCAAGGGCGCCTCCTTCGGGGCCGTCGACGGCGACCCCGACCGGCTGCGCACCCCGCTCCTGCGGGAGAACGGCCGCCTGCGCGAGGCGAGTTGGGAGGAGGCCTTCGACGCGGTGGCCGCCGGCCTGCGCCCGGTCGTGGAGCGGTACGGCCCCGACGCCGTCGGTGTGGTCCTCGGCAACCCCAACGTGCACACCGTGGCGGGCGCCCTCTATCCGCAGGTCCTGATCGCCGCCCTGCGCACCCGCAGCCTGTTCACCGCCTCCACGGTCGACCAGATGCCCAAGCACGTCTCCAGCGGGCTGCTCTTCGGCGACGCCAACGCCATCCCGGTGCCGGACCTCGACCACACCGGCCATCTGCTTCTCATCGGTGCCAACCCCCTGGAGTCCAACGGCAGTCTGTGCACCGCCCCCGACTTCCCGGGCAGGCTCAAGGCGCTCAAGGCGCGCGGCGGACACCTGACCGTGGTGGACCCGCGCCGCACCCGCACCGCGCAACTCGCCGACCGGCACCTGGCGATCCGGCCCGGCACCGACGCCCTGCTGCTCGCCGCGATGGTCACCGTGCTGTTCGAGGAGGGCCTCACCGACCTCGGCCACCTCACCCCGCACGTCCAGGATGTCGACGAACTCCGGTCGGCACTGGGCGACTTCACCCCCGAAGCCGTGGCCGAGGCCTGTGACATCGACGCGGACTTCATCCGCGTCCTCGCCCGCGAGCTGGCCGCCGCCCCCACCGCCGCCGTCTACGCCCGCATCGGCAGCTGCACCGTCCCGCACGGCACCCTGGCGAGCTGGCTGGTCGACGTCCTCAACGTCCTCACCGGCAATCTGGACCGGCCCGGCGGCGCCCTCTTCCCGCAGGCCGCCACCGACAAGGCCCCGCGCCCGGCGGGCCCCGGCCGCGGCTTCGCCCTCGGCCGCTGGCACTCCCGGGTCCGTCAACTGCCCGAGGCCAAGGGTGAGTTGCCGCTGTCGGCGCTCGCCGAGGAGATCGACACCGCCACCCACCGAGGCGAACCGGTCCGCGCGCTGATCGCCGTCGCCGCCAACCCGGTGCTGTCCGCGCCCGACGGCGACCGCCTCGACAAGGCCCTGGACTCCCTGGACTTCATGGTCAGCGTCGACCCGTACCTCAACGAGACCTCGCGCCACGCCCACGTCGTGCTGCCCCCGCCCCCGCCGTCCCAGAGTCCGCACCACGACTTCGCCTTCAACACCCTCGCCGTCCGCAACCAGGTGCGCTACAGCCGCCCCGCCGTCCCGCTGGAGCCCGGCCGCATGGCCGAGAGCGAGATCCTCGCCCGGCTGATCCTCGCGGCCACCGGCATGCACGGCGCCGACCCCGCCGCCGTGGACGCCATGGTCATCGACCAGACCCTCGGCAAGGCCGTACAGGAGAAGCACTCCCCGGTGTACGGCCGTGATCCGGAGGAACTCGCGGACCGGCTCACCGGCGACACCGGCCCCGAACGCCGGCTGGACATGATGCTGCGCCTCGGCCCCTACGGCGACGGCTTCGGCGTACGACCCGACGGGCTGACCCTGGCCGAGCTGCTCGCCCACCCGCACGGCATCGACCTCGGCCCGCTGCGCCCCCGCCTGCCCCAGCCCCTCAAGACCCGCAGCGGCAAGGTCGAGCTGCTGCCCGAGCCGATCGCCGGAGACCTGCCCCGGCTGCGGCAGGCGCTCGGGGAGCGGCCCGAGGGGCTCGTCCTCGTCGGCCGCCGCCATCTGCGCTCCAACAACAGCTGGATGCACAACGTGCCCGCCCTCACCGGCGGCTCCAACCGCTGCACCCTGCACATCCACCCCGAGGACGCGGCCCGGCTCGGCGTCCGGGACGGGGCGGACGTACGCGTGAAGGGCGCCGGGGGAGAGCTGGTGGCACCGGTCGAGGTCACGGACGCCGTACGGCCCGGGGTGGTGAGCCTGCCGCACGGCTGGGGCCACGACCGCCCCGGAAGCCGGATGAGCCACGCCTCGAAGAGCCCCGGCGTCAACGTCAACCAGCTCCTCGACGGCAGCCGACTGGACCCCCTGTCGGGCAACGCTGTCTTGAACGGCGTCCCCGTCCAGGTCAGCGCAACCCCGTGACCTGGACTTTCGCGCTTATTGCTCGCACGTCAACGACTTGTTAACGACGTTTGAACGGACCTAACGTCATCGCACCGCCGACCCCCAGGTGGGATGTTCAAGGGCGAACGTTAGGTATCCACTCATGCTGACCATCCTCGGCTTCGCCATGATCGCGACCTTCCTGGTCCTGATCATGCTGAAGAAGATGTCGCCGATCGCGGCACTCGTGCTCATACCCGCGCTGTTCTGCGTGTTCGTGGGCAAGGGAGCCAAGCTCGGCGACTACGTCATCGACGGCGTCACCGGCCTCGCGCCCACGGCCGCGATGCTCATGTTCGCGATCGTCTACTTCGGTGTGATGATCGACGTCGGCCTCTTCGACCCGATCGTGCGGGCCATCCTGAGGTTCTGCAAGGCCGACCCGCTGAGCATCGTCGTCGGTACGGCGGTCCTCGCCGCGATCGTCTCCCTGGACGGCGACGGCTCCACCACCTTCATGATCACCGTCTCGGCGATGTACCCGCTGTACAAGCGCCTGAAGATGTCCCTGGTGGTGATGACCGGTGTGGCCGCCATGGCCAACGGCGTGATGAACACGCTGCCCTGGGGCGGTCCGACCGCCCGCGCCGCCACCGCGCTGAAGGTCGACGCGAGCGACATCTTCGTGCCGATGATCCCGGCCCTGGCCGTGGGCCTGCTGTTCGTGTTCTCCCTCGCGTACGTCCTCGGCCGCCGCGAGCGGGGGCGGCTCGGCGTGCTCACGCTGGACGAGGTGCTGGTGGAGGAGAAGGAGACGGTGCTGGTGGGTGCCGGTTCCGGCAAGTCCCCGGCGCGTACGGGGGGTTCGGGGCCCGCTCTGCCCGAGGGGCCCGACGGCGACGAGGGCTTCCAGGGTCTCGACCCGCACCGCGCCACCCTGCGCCCCAGGCTGTACTGGTTCAACGCGCTGCTCACGGTCGCCCTGCTCACCGCCATGATCATGGAGTGGCTGCCGATCCCGGTGCTGTTCCTGCTGGGCGCGGCCCTCGCCCTGACCGTCAACTTCCCGCAGATGCCCGACCAGAAGGCCCGGATCGCCGCGCACGCCGAGAACGTCCTCAACGTCTCCGGCATGGTCTTCGCGGCCGCCGTCTTCACCGGTGTGCTGAAGGGCACCGGCATGGTCGACCACATGGCGACCTGGCTGGTGGACAACATCCCCGCCGGCATGGGCCCGCACATGGCCCTCGTCACCGGCGTGCTGAGCATCCCGCTCACGTACTTCATGTCCAACGACGGCTTCTACTTCGGCGTTCTGCCGGTGCTCGCCGAGGCCGGCCAGGCGCACGGCGTCTCCTCCCTGGAGATCGCCCGCGCCTCGATCATCGGCCAGCCCCTGCACATGTCCAGCCCGCTCGTCCCGGCCGTCTACGTCCTGGTCGGCATGGCCAAGGTGGAGTTCGGCGACCACACCCGGTTCGTGGTCAAGTGGGCCGCCCTGACATCGCTGGTCGTGCTCGGGGCAGGAATCCTCTTCGGAATCATCTGAGCATCTCAAGGAGGAAGATCTCATGGCGCCCGGTGGGAACCGCGGCTGGCTGCTCCGCCTCGTCCTCGCCTTCGGCTTCGCGCAGGGGGCGGTGTCGATGGCCCGGCCCGCCGTCTCCTACCGGGCCCTCGCGCTCGGCGCCGACGAACGGGCGGTGGGCGTGATCGCGGGCGTGTACGCGCTGCTGCCCCTCTTCGCCGCCGTACCGCTCGGCCGGCGCACCGACCACGGCCGGTGCGCGCCCCTGCTCCCGGCCGGCGTGATCCTCATCTCCGGCGGCTGCGCGCTGAGCGGAGCGGTGAACTCCCTGTGGGCGATGGCGGTCTGGAGCGGGGTGATGGGCCTCGGCCACCTCTGCTTCGTCATCGGCGCCCAGTCGCTCGTCGCCCGCCAGTCCGCGCCGCACGAACAGGACCGCAACTTCGGCCACTTCACCATCGGCGCGTCCCTGGGCCAGCTCCTCGGCCCGGTGGCCGCCGGTGCGCTGATCGGCGGTCCCGACATGGCGGGCAGCAGCGCCCGCGCCCTGGTGGTGGCGGGCGTGGGCGCGGCGGTCGCCTTCACCTCGCTGTGGCGCATCGAGGACCGTACGGCGGTCAAGTCCCCTACGGGCCAAGGGGATCGGGTCCCGGTCGGCAGCATCCTGCGCGCCCGGGGCGTGCCGGCGGGCATGCTGATCAGCCTGTCGGTCCTGTCGGCCACGGACATCCTCACGGCGTATCTCCCGGTGGTGGGCGAACACCGGGGCATCGCGCCGACGGTCATCGGCGTCCTGCTGAGCCTCCGCGCCGGGGCGACGATCGCCTGCCGTCTGGTCCTCACCCCGCTGCTCCGGCTGCTGGGCCGGCCCGCGCTGCTCACCGTGACCTGCTTCCTGGCGGCGGTGCTGTGCGCCGGGATCGCCCTTCCGGTGCCGGTGTGGGCGCTCGGCGTCCTGCTCACGCTGCTCGGCTTCTGCCTGGGCGTGGGTCAGCCGCTGTCGATGACGACGGTGGTGCAGGCCGCGCCCGACGAGGCCCGCTCCACCGCGCTGGCCCTGCGCCTGACCGGCAACCGCCTCGGCCAGGTCGCCGCCCCGGCCACCGCCGGTCTGGTCGCCGGGGTGGCGGGCGTGGCGGCGCCGTTCGTGATGCTCGGGGCGTTGCTGCTGCTGTCGGCGGGGGTGGCGATCCGGTCGCCGGAGAAGTCGGGGGAGGGGCGTGAGGCGACGGTCAAGGCGAGGTGGAAGGCCCGGACGCCGTTGAGCCGGAAGGGCGATATCTGAGGACGCGCGGGGCGGCTTGCGGGTGGTCGCCGTCAAGGTGACACAGAGTCAGACGGCATCGACTTGTGTGTAAATCGTCTGATTTCGGAGTGTGGTTCATGCCGACCCCGTCCCTGCCCCGTCGCGCCGCCGCCTGGTCGGCGCTCACTCTCGCGGGAACCGTCTTCCTGGGCGGACCGGCCGTGGCCGCGCCGCCCGGCGCCGACGGAGACGTCAGGATCTATGTGGTGGGGACGGCCGCCGCCGCACACCTCAACCAGCCGAAGGTGTGCCGCTTCTACCTCGGCGCGGTCAACTTCGACCTGAACCAGCGGATCACCTGGACCATCGCACCCCAGCCGGCGACCGTCACCGGCACCTCGCTCTCCGGCTCCCTCACCCTGCCCACGGGCACCGCGACCTCCGCCAACCTGGTGCTGCCCGGCGGCCGGTACAGGCTCACCTGGACCATCGTGGGCGTCGCCGGCTCGGGCAAGCAGAAGGTCGTAAAGATCGACTGCCCGATCACCCCGGGCGGCCCCAACGGCGGCCCGCCGGCCGGCGCCGGCGGCATGGCCCGCACCGAGGCCTTCACCCCGGTCGTCGGCGCCGCCGCCGTGGGCCTGGCCGCCACCGGCACGGCAGTCTGGCTCCGGCTCCGCCGCCGCTCCCATGGCGCCGCGTAACCAGCCGTTCCTCTGGACTGAGCAGGAGCGAGCCTCCTCGGCCGCACACCCCGAACGGCCCAGGCCACCCCGAGCCGGCCTGGACGGTACGGCCGCCTCGGGACGTCCGGCCGGTTCCGGTGGGTCGGCCGGGCGCGGTGCTGGGGCCTCGGCTGCCGCCGCGCGCACCGCCGCCGCCGGCTGGAGTGCCGCCTCCGGTCGGGCCGACGCGTCCGGCCGGGGCGCGGTGCGGGGTCGCGGGGAGGTTCCGGGGCGCGGGACGGTTCCTGGCCGGGGCAGGGAGTCCGGCCGGGGAGGGGGCCGGGAACGGGGTGCGGGTTCCGGTCGTGGGGCTGGGCGCGGTGGTGCCGCCGTTGCCGGGCGGTCCGTCGTGGCCGATCGCGGCGCCGCCCTCGGCGGTGATCCGGCGCCTGGCCGTGCCCCAGCGCTCGGGCGTGCCTCTGTCTCCGTCGCCGGCAGTGCGGCCGCTCACCGGGGGCGCGGTCCGCGTCGTCCGGTGCGGGAACCGTGGTACCGGACGCGTGCCTACCGGCTGGCCCGTACGTTCGCCCTCGCCGTCGTCCTCGTGATCGGCGGCGCCCGGTGCGCGGGCGGTGGTGGCGGCCCGGACACCCACCAGGCCGCTCCCGGTGCCGGTGGCATCGGTGCGGATGCCCGGGGTGGCCAACTCCCGCCGGAGGTACGGCGGGAGAGCCTCGCGCCGCCGGCCGGACAGCCGGGCCGCACCCAGGCCGTCCCCCCGGCTTCCTCCGCCTCCCGCTCCTCGGCCGCCCCCGCCCCCCTGCCCCCCTCCCGCGCCACCACCCTCGCCATCCCCTACCTCGGCGTGAACGCCCCGGTCATGGGACTGGGCCTGGACCGGGACCACCGCATGACCGCCCCACCCGACGACAACCCCAGGCTGGTGGGCTGGTACCAGGGCGGGCCCGCGCCGGGTGGGCCGGGGACCGCGGTGGCCGTCGGGCATCTGGACACGGACACCGGGCCCGCCGTCTTCTCGGGGCTGTCCCAGCTGACCGCCGGGCACCTGATCGAGGTGCGGCGGGCGGACGGCCGTACCGCCGTGTACGGCGTCGACGCCGTCCGCACCTTCGAGAAGGCGCACTTCCCCGACCGCGAGGTCTACGGCGACCGGGGACGCCCCGAACTCCGGCTGATCACCTGCGGCGGCGCCTATCACCGGCGGACCGGTTACGCCGGCAACGTGGTCGTCTTCGCCCACCTCACCGCCGTACGCGAACCGGGCGGAGCCTGAGCCCGGTGTCCGCGATGTGGGCACCTCGGTGGCCGTCGGCTGAATCAGGGCGTCCGTTTCCGCCCCCACCTGCCCCGCCGTTCCCGTGGTCCTCGCGTGTCTTCCCCCGGCCGGGCACATTCCGTTAACTTCCGTGACTCACAGGCCCCGTACGACCGCGCGGGGCGTTCGGACCACGGAGCAGCGGCGCTCCGGACAGCCCCCGGGGGCGGCAGGCATGACACGCGCCATCTCTCTGCACGACGTGAGCAAGTCCTACACGCGCGGCACGCGCGTGGTCGACGGGCTCTCGCTGGACATCGCACCCGGTGAGTTCCTGGTGCTGCTCGGCCCGTCCGGCTGCGGCAAGTCCACCGTGCTGCGGATGATCGCCGGCCTGGAGGAGATCGACGAGGGCGAGCTGCTGCTCGACGGGGAGCACGCCAACGACTGGCAGCCCGCCGCCCGGGACATCGCCATGGTGTTCCAGAACTTCGCCCTCTACCCGAGCATGACCAGCCGCGACAACATCGGCTTCCCGCTGCGCATCGAGGACCGCGGCACCGACCCCGGCCCGCGCGTCACCGCCACCGCCCGCATGCTGGGCGTGGAGGACCTGCTCGACCGCTATCCGAGTCAGCTCTCCGGCGGTGAGCGGCAGCGGATCGCCATGGGGCGGGCCATCGCCCGGCACGCCTCGGCGTTCCTGATGGACGAGCCGCTGTCCAACCTGGACGCCAAGCTCCGCAACCGGCTGCGCGCCGAAATCTCCCAGCTCACCAGGGAGTTGGGGGTCACCACGGTGTACGTCACCCACGACCAGGCCGAGGCGATGTCCCTCGGCGACCGCGTCGCCGTGCTGCGTGGCGGGGTGCTCCAGCAGGTCGGCACCCCGCGCGAGGTCTACGCGCTGCCCCGCAACGTCTTCGTCGCCGCCTTCGTCGGCGTCCCGCGCATCAACCTGCTCCAGGGTCTGGTTCGCGCCCCGCTGGACGGCGCCATGACCATCGGCCTGGGCAAGCAGGCCCTGCGGCTGCCCGAGCCCCTCTCCCTGGACCACCGGTTGCTGCGGGTGCAGCAGGGCCGCGAGGTCATCGTCGGGCTGCGCTCGGAGGTGGTCCGCATCGGCGACAGAGGCTCCGCGCGGCCGGGGGAGGCGCTCATCACCGGGCTCGTGGAGCATGTGGAGTTCCAGGGGCACGAGGTCCTCGTCCACTTCAACACCGGTTCGCGGCCCGCCGTCGTACCCGAACTGGAGGCCCCGCGCGCGTCCGCCCGTCCCCCGCGCCGGCGGCGCAGGGAGGGGCCGGGCATGCTGGACCGGCTGCGGGGGCGGGCGGATGCGGCCCTGCGGGCCGGACCGGTGGTCGTCCTGGACGACCCGCCGGAGAACCCACCGGAGAGCCCGGTGCGGAACCCGCCGCAGAACCCGTCGGAGGACCCCGGATCCGAACCCGTGCCGTCGGGCGTCCGCGTCCCCGGTGACCTGGTCGTACGCACCACCCCGGACGTCCGGCTGCACCACGGCATGCAGGTCCCGCTCCTCGTCGACCTCGGCCGCCTCCTCGTCTTCGACCAGCACGGCGACCGCATCTGCCCGTCCCCCGACCGGCTGCCCGACCTGGACGCGTGAGCACCGCCCGGCCCGGTGATGATGTCCGGCAACGGCCGGCAATCTGTGGCGCAGAAAAACTAACGCCGCTAGTTTGTGTGCCGGACGACGCGCATCCGCCGGGAGGAAACAGCATGAAGGCACATGACGCCCTGTACATCGACGGCGCCTGGCGTCCCGCCGAGAGCAGGGACGTGATCGAGGTCGTGAACCCGGCCGACGAGCAGGTCATCGGGCGCGTCCCGGCCGGTGGCGCGCTGGACGTCGACACCGCCGTCCGCGCGGCCCGCGCCGCCCTGCCCGGCTGGGCCGCCACACCCCCGGCCGAGCGCGCCGCGCGCCTGGCCGCCCTGCGGGACGCCCTCGTGGCCCGCAAGGACGAGATCGCCGAGACGGTCACCGCCGAACTGGGCGCGCCGGAGCAGCTCGCGCAGGCGGTGCACGTCGGCCTGCCGATCGCGGTCGCCGGCTCCTACGCCGAGCTGGCCGCGCACCACTCCTTCGAGGAGCGGATCGGCAACTCCACCGTCCTGCACGAGCCGGTCGGCGTGGTCGGCGCGATCACCCCCTGGAACTACCCGCTGCACCAGATCGTCGCCAAGGTCGCCCCCGCGCTCGCCGCCGGCTGCACGGTCGTCCTCAAGCCCGCCGAGGACACCCCGCTCACCGCCCAGCTGTTCGCCGAGACCGTCCATGAAGCGGGCGTGCCGGCCGGTGTGTTCAACCTGGTCACCGGCCTCGGCCCGGTCGCCGGCCAGGCCCTTGCCGAACACCCGGGCGTCGACCTGGTCTCCTTCACCGGCTCCACTGCCGTCGGCAGGCAGATCGGCGCCACGGCCGGGGCCGCCGTGAAGAAGGTCGCCCTCGAACTCGGCGGCAAGTCCGCCAACGTCATCCTGCCGAGCGCCGACCTCGCCAAGGCGGTGAACGTCGGCGTGGCCAACGTGATGTCCAACTCCGGGCAGACGTGCAGCGCCTGGACCCGCATGCTGGTCCACCGCGACCGGTACGCCGAGGCCGTCGAGCTGGCCCGGACGGCCGCCGCCAAGTACGGCGACCGGATCGGCCCGCTGGTCAGCGCCAAGCAGCAGGCGCGGGTGCGCGGTTACATCGAGAAGGGCGTCGCCGAGGGCGCCCGCCTGGTCGCCGGAGGCACCGAATCCCCGTACGGGAAGGGCTACTTCGTCAGCCCCACGGTCTTCGCGGACGTGACCCCGGAGATGACCATCGCCCAGGAGGAGATCTTCGGCCCGGTCCTCACGATCCTGCCCTACGACGACGAGGAGGACGCCCTGCGCATCGCCAACGGCACGGTGTACGGCCTCGCGGGCGCGGTCTGGGCCGCCGACGAGTCGGAGGCGGTCGCCTTCGCCCGCCGGATGGACACCGGCCAGGTGGACATCAACGGCGGCCGGTTCAACCCCCTCGCCCCCTTCGGTGGTTACAAGCGGTCCGGGGTCGGCCGGGAACTCGGTCCGCACGGACTCGCCGAGTACCTCCAGACCAAGTCCCTCCAGTTCTAAGGAAGTACGCGACCCATGGCCGTACGAGCCGCCGTCCTGCCCGCCATCGGCGCGCAGTTGGAGATCACCGCCATCGACCTGCCGGACCCGGGCCCCGGACAGGTCCGCGTCCGCCTCGCCGCCGCCGGCGTCTGCCACTCCGACCTGTCCCTGTCCAACGGCACCATGCGGGTACCGGTCCCGGCCGTCCTCGGCCATGAGGGCGCCGGCACGGTCGTGGCCGTGGGCGAGGGCGTCACCCATGTGTCACCGGGCACCCCCGTGGTCCTCAACTGGGCGCCCTCCTGCGGCAGTTGCCACGCCTGTGGACTCGGCGAGGTCTGGCTGTGCGCCAACGCCCTGAACGGTGCCGCCGATGTCTACGCCCGCACCGCCGACGGCACCGAACTCCACCCCGGGCTGAACGTGGCCGCGTTCGCCGAGGAGACGGTGGTCTCCGCGTCCTGCGTCCTGCCGCTCCCGGAGGGCGTACCCCTGACGGACGCCGCCCTCCTCGGCTGCGCCGTCCTCACCGGTTACGGCGCCGTCCACCACTCGGCGAAGGTCCGCCCCGGCGAGACCGTCGCGGTGTTCGGCGTGGGCGGGGTCGGCCTGGCCACCCTCCAGTCGGCCCGTATCGCGGGCGCGTCCAGGATCATCGCCGTGGACGTGTCGGCGGAGAAGGAGGAACTGGCCAGGGCGGCGGGCGCCACGGACTACGTCCTCGCCTCCGACACCACCCCGCGCGAGATCCGCGCCCTGACCGGCAAACAGGGCGTGGACGTCTCGGTGGAGTGCGTCGGCCGCGCGGTGTCCATCCGCGCCGCCTGGGACTCCACCCGCCGGGGCGGCCGTACGACGGTCGTCGGCATCGGCGGCAAGGACCAGGAGGTCACCTTCAACGCCCTGGAGATCTTCCACTGGGGCCGCACCCTGTCCGGCTGCGTCTACGGCAACACCGACCCGGCCCGCGACCTCCCGGTCCTCGCCGAGCACGTACGCGAAGGCCGCCTGGACCTGACCGCCCTGGTCACCGAGCACATCGCCCTGGAGGGCATCCCGGCCGCCTTCGAGAACATGCTCGCGGGCAAGGGGGGCCGGGCGCTGGTGGTGTTCTGAGGCTCAGCCGACCTTCTCGGGTCGCGGCTCGTCCCCGGCGGCCGCGACCCGGCGGCCGGCCCGCCCGCCGGCGGCCCGGGACCGCGACACCGCCACACCCGCGAGACACAGCGCCCCACCGGTCAGCGTGAGCACGCCCGGCACCTCGCCGAGCACCAGCCAGGACATCAGCACCACCAGCGCGGGCACGGCGTACGTCGTCGCGCCCATCCGGCTGGCCGTGGTGCGGGCGAGGGCGTAGGCCCAGGTGGTGAAGGCGAGCGCGGTCGGGAAGACGCCCAGAAAGACCATGCAGAGGGTGGCCGACAGGGGCGCGTGGGCGGCCTGGTGCGCCAGTTGCCCGGCGAAGGGCAGACAGCCCACGGCACCGACGAGACACCCGAACGTCGTCACCTGCAACGCGCTTGCGTGCCCCAGGGCGGGCTTCTGCGCGACGACCCCGCCGGCGTACGCCACGGCGGCGAGCAGACACAGCGCCACGCCGAGCACGGAGCTGCCCCCGCCGCCGGACATCGACAGCCCGACGGTCACCGCGCCCGCGAACGACACGGCCATCCCGGCCAGCAGCCGCGGCGGCATCGGATCACCGAGCAGCCGGGCAGCGAGCAGGGCGATCAGCAACGGGCCGACGTTCACGACGAGGGCCGCCGTACCCGCGTCCACCTGCTGCTCGCCCCAGTTCAGAACGACCATGTAGAGCCCGAACCACAGCACCCCGGACAGCAGAATCCCGCGCCAGGCGGCTCTAGGGGGCAACCCTTCCCGCCGTATGCCCGAGATGACTCCCAGCGCGAGGGCCCCCGACGCCAACCGCCCGAGCGCCAGCGCACCGGGCGAGTACGCCTCCCCCGCACTCCGGATCGCCACGAAGGCGGACGCCCAGAGGACGACGGTGACGACGGCGGCACCGGTGGCAAGCAGCCGCGCACGGCTGTGGTCGACGTTCATCATGCTCCCGAGGGTAGGCAGGGGACGGTGCAGTGGCTGGCGGACATCGGACGGGGTGCCGTCGCGGCGGTCAGCGCAAGGCCTCCGGAGCGATCCCCAACAGCGCCGCCAACTCCCGCTCCCCCGACGGAGTCACCTTCACCGCCCGCTCCGACCCCACCCGCACGCACCACCCCGCATCCAGCACATGGCGGCACAACGCGGCCCCGGCCGCCCCCGCGAGATGGGGCCGCCGCTCGGTCCAGTCCAGGCACGCACGGGCCGGCGGGCGCCGGCCCGACAGGTCCAGGGGAATTCCCGCCGCACCGAACCACTCCACCCCCGCATCCGTCAGCGCGAACCCGGTGTCCTGGCGAAGAAGCCCCCGCCCGGTCAACGCATCCGTGACCGCGATCCCGAGACGTCCCGCGAGATGGTCGTAACAGGTGCGGCCCCGGGCCATGGCCGACCCCGCACTCGACTCACGCAGGGTACGAGGAGCCCGCCGCACAGCCGCCGGAGGCACCTGCGCGGCCAGATCCTCCACCAGCTGGGCCACCTGCGCGTCGGCCAGCCGTACATACCGGTGCCGCCCCTGCCGTTCCTCGGCGAGCAGGCCCCTGGCCACCAGCTTGCCCAGATGCTCGCTGAGCGTGGACGCGGCGACCCCCGCGTGCCGGGCCAGCTCACCGGCCGTCCAGGCCCGCCCGTCGAGGAGGGCCAGCAGACACGTGGCCCGGGTCTCGTCGGCGACGAGCGAGGCGAGCGCGGCGAGGCCGGCGGCCTGCGGATCCTTGGCGGTCATGCCCCCCAGCATGCGGTACGGACACTTCGGCCCCCACCGAATTATCGCTGCACGCCCTGCCTGACCTGCTCGTACTGCTGCGTCAGTCCGTCCAGCAGCGCCGTCAGGCCCGTCTCGAAGGCCCGCTCGTCGATCTTCTCCTGCTGCTCGGCGAGGAGGTGGGCCTGGCCGAGGTGGGGATAGTCGGCCGGGTTGTACGCGCTCGCGTCGTCCACGAAGCCCCCGGCGAACGAGCCGAGCGCGGAGCCCATGATGAAGTACCGCATCAGCGCGCCGATCGAGGTCGCCTGGGCCGGCGGCCAGCCGGCGTCGACCATCGCGCCGTACACGGCGTCGGCGAGGCGGAGCGCGGCGGGACGGCGCATCGGCCCCCGGGCGAGGACCGGGACGATGTTCGGGTGGTCGCGCAGGGCGGCCCGGTAGGAGACGGCCCAGTCGTGCAGCGCGGTGCGCCAGTTCCGGCCGTCCTCGAACATCGCCAGGTCCACCAGCCCGCTCACCGAGTCCGCGACCGCCTCCAGGATCTCGTCCTTGGTGCGGAAGTGGTTGTAGAGGGACGGCCCGCTCACCCCCAGCTCGGCGGCGAGCCGGCGGGTGGAGACGGCCGCCAGGCCCTCCCGGTCCACGAGTTCCCGGGCCGTCTCGACGATCCGGTCGGTGCTGAGGAGGGGCTTGCGCGGTCGGGCCATGGCGCACATAGTAGGGCTGCGAACAGAAACTAGCAGTGCTAATTTAAATGTACGGCTTTCAAGATCCGGTGTGGATCCGTCTGGTGTGGGGTGATCTCGTGGTGAACCTGGAGCTGAGCGAGGAGCAGGCCGCCGTACGGCAGCTCGCCCGGGACTTCGTGGCGCGCGAGATCGCCCCGCACGTCGTGGCCTGGGACCGCGCCGAGGAGGTCGACCGGGGCATCGTGAAGAAGCTCGGCGAGGTCGGCTTCCTGGGGCTGACCGTCGCCGAGGAGTACGGCGGCTCCGGCGGCGACCATCTCGCATACTGCCTGGTCACCGAGGAGCTGGGCCGCGGTGACTCCTCCGTCCGCGGGATCGTCTCCGTCTCCCTCGGGCTCGTCGCCAAGACGATCGCGGCCTGGGGGGACGAGGAGCAGAAGCGCCGCTGGCTGCCGGGGCTGACCTCAGGGGAGTACGTCGGCTGCTTCGGCCTCACCGAGCCCGGTACCGGTTCCGACGCGGGCAACCTCACCACCCGGGCCGTACGCGACGGCGACGACTACGTCATCAACGGCACGAAGATGTTCATCACCAACGGGACCTGGGCGGACGTCGTGCTGCTCTTCGCCCGCTCCACCGACGCCCCCGGCCACAAGGGCGTCAGCGCGTTCCTCGTGCCCACCGACACCCCCGGCCTGACCCGCCGCACCATCCACGGCAAGCTCGGCCTGCGCGGCCAGGCCACCGCCGAACTCGTCCTTCAGGACGTCCGCGTGCCCGCCTCGGCGATGCTGGGGGAGGAGGGCAAGGGCTTCTCCGTGGCCATGTCGGCGCTCGCCAAGGGGCGGATGTCGGTGGCGGCCGGGTGTGTCGGCATAGCGCAGGCCGCGCTGGACGCGGCCGTACGGTACGCCGGTGAGCGCGAGCAGTTCGGCAAGCCCATCGCCCGTCACCAACTGGTGCAGGAGCTGATCAGCGACATCGCGGTCGACGTGGACGCGGCCCGGCTGCTGACCTGGCGGGTCGCCGATCTGATCGACCGCGGGCAGCCGTTCGCCGTCGAGTCCTCCAAGGCCAAGCTGTTCGCCTCCGAGGCCGCCGTCCGCGCCGCCAACAACGCCCTGCAGGTCTTCGGCGGCTACGGCTACATCGACGAGTACCCGGCCGGCAAACTCCTGCGCGACGCCCGCGTGATGACCCTCTACGAGGGCACCAGCCAGATCCAGAAGCTGCTCATCGGCCGTTCCC
This sequence comes from Streptomyces sp. NPDC020192, assembly GCF_044388685.1. NCBI lineage: Bacteria > Bacillati > Actinomycetota > Actinomycetes > Kitasatosporales > Streptomycetaceae > Streptomyces > Streptomyces sp. NPDC020192. The sequence goes on from NZ_JBIRXG010000004.1 coordinate 111,731, forward strand.
TGACCGGGGTTTCGGCGTTCTGAGTAGCCGATCTGAGTATGTGTGCGGATGTGGCGCGGGCCACGTCCGCCGATGCTCTTTCCCATGAGTGACACACCGGTCAAGCAGCAGAGCACGGCCGCGTTCTACGGCCAGTCCGTCGCCTCCTTCGCCATCGCCATGGCGGCCACGGCCATCGGTATCTACCAGCTCGACACCAACGCCTGGGTCCGGGCCTTCCTCGCGATCGCGGTCCTGTACCTCGTCACCTCCGCCTTCACCCTCGCCAAGGTGATCAGGGACCGCCAGGAGGCGGGGCAGATCGTGAGCCGGGTCGACCAGGCGCGACTGGAGAAGCTCCTCGCCGAGCACGACCCCTTCGAGAAGATCTGAGCAGGCACGCTAAGCGCCCGCTCACCTTCGGCGGTATGGTGGTGCTCCTGTCACCGAGAGGGGCGAGCGAGCGATGAGTACGGCGCAGGAGACGACCGGCGGCGAGATGGAGCCGTGGGAAGAGGTCACCCCTGACGCGGCCCGGCGGCTGCTCGTCGCCGCCGTGGAGGCCTTCGCCGAGCGCGGCTACCACGCGACCACGACCCGTGACATCGCCGGCCGTGCCGGCATGAGCCCGGCCGCGCTCTACATCCACTACAAGACCAAGGAAGAGCTGCTCCACCGGATCAGCCGGATCGGCCACGACAAGGCCCTCGACATCCTGCGTACGGCGGCGCGGCGGGAGGGCACCGCGGCCGAGCGCCTTGCCGACGCGGTCAGCTCCTTCGTCCGCTGGCACGCCGGGCGGCGCACCACCGCCCGGGTCGTGCAGTACGAGCTCGACGCCCTCGGCCCCGAGGCCCGCGCCGAGATCGTCGCGCTGCGCCACCAGGTCGACGCCGAGGTGCGCGGGATCATCGAGGACGGCGTGGCCTCGGGCGAGTTCCATGTGCTGGATGTCAAGGGCACCACGCTCGCCGTGCTCTCGCTCTGCATCGACGTGGCCCGCTGGTTCAACGTGAACGGCCCGCGCACTCCCGAGGAGGTCGGCGCGCTCTACGCCGACCTCGTGCTCCGGATGGTGGGCGCCGGGTAGGGCGCCCACCGGGTCACAGGTAGTACCGGGAGACCGACTCCGCCACGCACACCGGCTTGTCGCCGCCCTCGCGCTCCACGGTGAAGGCGACCGTCACCTGCACACCCCCGGTGACGTCCTCGACACCGGTGATCTTCCCGGTGGCGCGCAGCCGGGAGCCGACGGGGACGGGGGCGGGGAAACGGACCTTGTTCGTGCCGTAGTTCACGCCCATCTTCACGCCCTCGACCTGGATCAGCTGCGGGTCGAAGAGCGGCAGCAGCGACAGGGTGAGGTAGCCGTGCGCGATCGTGGTCCCGAACGGCCCGGCGGCGGCCTTCTCCGGATCCACGTGGATCCACTGGTGGTCGCCCGTGGCATCGGCGAACAGGTCGATCCGCTTCTGGTCGATCTCCACCCAGTCGCTGTGACCCAGCTGCTCGCCGACGGCCGCCTTCAGCTCGTCGGGGGAGGTGAAGGTCCTCGGTTCTGCCATGTTCCCGGCCTCTCGCTCGCGTCTCTAAGCAACTGCTTAGCATGGTCGGGTGTGGCTCGCCTGTCAACGGACCGCGACGGGTGCAATGCCATCGGCTCGGTAGTCTCGGAGGGGTGCCCCAGATTCCCGAGAAGATCCAAGAGCTGAGCGTCGGCCAGCTGTCCGCGCGCAGCGGCGCCGCGGTCTCCGCCCTGCACTTCTACGAGGCCAAGGGCCTGATCAGCAGCCGGCGCACCTCCGGCAACCAGCGCCGCTACCACCGTGACACCCTGCGCCGCGTCGCCTTCATCCGTGCGGCCCAGCGGGTGGGCATACCGCTGGCCACGATCCGGGACGCCCTGGCCGAACTTCCCGAGGAACGGACACCGACCCGCGAGGACTGGGCGCGGCTGTCGGAGACGTGGCGCTCGGAACTGGACGAACGCATCAAACAGCTGAATCGTCTGCGCGACCACCTCACCGACTGCATCGGCTGCGGGTGCCTGTCCCTGGACTCGTGCGTACTGTCCAACCCGGACGACAGGTTCGGCGAACAGCGGGTGGGGTCACGGCTGTACGCGGAGGGGCGGTGATGCCCGCGCAGCCGCGGGCATCACCGGACAACCGGTCACTCGTACTCGGTCCCGCCCTTGCGCGTCAGGTACGCCGGGCTCACCGCCTTGGCGATGCACCGGCCCCCGGTCACCGCGCTGTACCGCTCCACGGCGGGCCGTATCACCACGCCCTCCCGCAGGTGCAGCCCCCGCCCGGACACGGTCTCCCGCCCGCTCGCGAACTCCCGGATCCGCTCGATGTCGTACGGCCCCGCGTACAGCCGGGGCACCACCGGCAGCTCCCCCTCCAGCAGTTCGGCGGCGTCCAGCCAGCGCACCGAGCCGTCGATCTCGGCCGACACGTCGAACGCCGCGTACCCCAGCGTGTCCCGCCGGCCGTCCGCGCCGTACGACAGGTCCTGCACTCCCGCGCCGTACACCTCCCCGAAGATGCCGACCCGGGTGGCGCCCAGCCGTGCGCAGAGCCGCTCCGCCGCCTCGGCGACGCCGTGGCCGCGCACCGCTCGCCAGTACAGGTTCCGCGGATCCTCGCGCAGCGCCAGGGACTTGGCGCCGAAGCCCTTCGAGGAGACGTGGGCCCGACCCTCGTCGGCGACATACGTCAGCAGGCACGCCGTACCGTGCAGCTTCTCCGTCAGGACGACCGGCTCGCCCGGGGTGAACATGTCCGGGTAGCGCTGGATGTTCTCGATGTCGACCCAGGGCAGCAGCGCGGGGGCGGGCTCGACCTCACCGTTCATGGTCGGCGGGACCGGCGGCACCCACTTGGTGATGCCCAGCCGCTCGGCGAAGTCCGTGCCCTCGGCCGCCGCGCGCGCCAGGTCGACGTCCGCCAGGGCCTTCGGCCGGCACACGATGCCCTGGGACAGCTCGCCGCGCAGCCGCACTGCCTTGACCCGGTTGGCCTCGCCGCCCGCCAGCCGTCCGGTCAGCCCCAGCTCCTCGATCAGCCCGGCCGGCAGCACGGACTGCTCGGGGATGTACAGGGCGGTGTCACCGGTGCGGTAAGCGCCCTTGGCGACGACCGCTCGGTACAGCCCCACCTGGGCCAGCTCGAGCGCGTCGGCGTTCGGATGCTCGTGGACGGTCAGCACTTCGGCGGTGACGCGGAGCGTCGACATCACAACTCCTCGGAGAAAAGGGCACGTTGACGGCCCTCAGACGTGTTTCATCGCGTCCTACTCTCCGTGCCGGAAACGGGTGGAACCAGCGGATTAGCGGCTGGTAGCGTCGTGATCTCCGCCCAGGCGCGGGCCCCACCCCAGCAGGGGTGCGGCATCCCCCTGCGCACCCCCAGGCAAACCCCCTGTACTCAGGCCGACATCAGCAAGCGCTCACGTCGCGCGTACTCCAGGGCCCGCGGGGTCAGTACAGGCCGCGGGACCAGGATTCCGCAGTCCGTGCAGACCGGGCCGGAGGACGGTTCGTGGTCCAGGCCGTGGCGCCACGCCAGGCGGTCCGCGCCGCAGACCGGGCAGCGGGCGCCCGGTTCACGCTCCAGGGCGGTGATCAGGCGGCGCAGTACTTCCGCCAGGGGCTCGTGCGGGTGCACCCGAGGGTCGTCGCACCAGGCGATCCCGAAGCCGCCCCAGGTCAGCCGGTGCCAGTCGTCCACGCTGCCCGGCCGGCGCAGCCCGTCGTGCTTCTCCTTCCTGCGCCGCTCGGTGAAGTCGGTCTCGTAGGCGAGCCAGACGGACCGGGCCTCCTCCAGCTCCTCCAGTGCGGCCACGAGCCGCGCCGGGTCGGGGGAGCGGTCCTCGGGGCCGAAGCCCGCCCGGGAGCACAGATGGTCCCAGGTCGCCCGATGCCCGTAAGGGGCGAACTTCTCAAGGCACTTGCGCAGTGAGTACCGCCGCAGTGCCAGATCGCAGTCCGGATCGCGTACCTGTCTCGCCAGACTCCGGAAACCGGCCATCGCCTTGCACCTCCGTCACACCTGCACCTGTACTTCGGTCACTTCGGCGTCGTCGCACGGACGTCGTCGAGTAGACGTATCGACAGGCGATTCGGCTCCATCTCTTCTCGTGCTCTTCTCACGCGTGCTTCCTGGCCGTTCGTGCCGGCTCCAAAAAGTGACGCATGTTCATCTTCAAACTCGGGGATACCGGCGGTAACGTTCGCGCACCCCCGTGCCTAGGAGCTGCGATGCCACGGCGAACCCCACGCACCGCCCTTGACAGACTGAGAACGTCCCGCCCCTTCACCAGGTTCCTGAAGACCGCCTCGATCTGCGTCCTCGTCGGCGGCCTTCTCTCTCCCCTGACCCAGACGGCGTCCGCCGCCACGGCCACCGCGTCCAACGACTACTGCGGTGGCCAGTGCTCGGACATCCTGCCGCCCGGCGAGAACGGCAACGCCACGCTCGCCCAGATCCTGCTCAACCAGGCCTTCGGCACCCAGCCCTCGCACGCCGAGGACCAGCTCGGCCCGTACGCCGGCCTCGCCAAGGGCTACTCGGGTCTGACCGACGCCACGATCAACAACTTCTTCAACGACTCCTCGTTCGGCGTCCCGTCCGACCAGGTCGCCTCCACCGAGAACCCGGGCGGGCGCGGCGACGTGACGATCGTCCGGGACAAGAAGACCGGTGTGCCGCACATCACGGGCACCACCCGGTACGGCACCGAGTACGGCGCCGGTTTCGCCGCGGCCGAGGACCGGCTGTGGCTGATGGACGTCTTCCGGCACGTCGGCCGCGGCCAGCTCACCTCCTTCGCCGGCGGCGCGGCCGCCAACCAGGGCCTGGAGCAGGAGTTCTACCGCAACGCGCCGTACACCGAGGCCGACCTCCAGGCGCAGATCGACAACGCGGTGGCCAGGAACGGCGCCCGTGGGCAGCAGGCCCTCGCCGACGCCAACGCCTACCTCGACGGCATCAACGCCTATATCGACGCCTCCGACAGCGGCCGCTACTTCCCCGGCGAGTACGTCCTGACCGGCCACAAGGACGCGATCACCAACGCCGGCACCATAGACCACTTCAAGATCACCGACCTGGTGGCGCTGGCCTCCGTCATCGGCTCGCTGTTCGGCTCCGGCGGTGGCGGCGAGGTCAACAACGCGGTCTCGCTCATGGCCGCGCAGGCCAAGTACGGGGTCGAGGAGGGCACCAGGGTCTGGGAGTCCTTCCGGGAGCGCAACGATCCCGAGGCCGTGCTGACCGTCCACAACGGCGAGAGCTTCCCCTACGGCGGCAAGCCCGACACCGCCCAGGGCCAGGCCCTGCCCGACGCCGGCTCGGTCACCCAGGAACCGCTCGTCTACGACCGTACGGGCAGCGCGGCCACGGCGGCCGCCAAGAGCACCTCCGCCGGCGCCGCGAAGACCACACTCAGCTCGGCCCACCGCGGGATGTCCAACGCCCTTGTGGTGAGCGGAAAGTACACCGCCAGTGGGCATCCGATCGCCGTCTTCGGACCGCAGACCGGGTACTTCGCCCCGCAGCTGCTCATGCTCCAGGAGATCCAGGGCCCGGGCATCAGCGCCCGCGGCGCCTCCTTCGCGGGCCTGAGCATGTACGTCGAACTCGGCCGCGGCCAGGACTACTCGTGGTCGGCGACCACCTCCGGCCAGGACATCATCGACACCTACGCCGTCGAGCTGTGCCAGGACGACTACCACTACCTGTACCACGGCACGTGCACGGCCATGGACAAGGTGGAGCAGAAGAACGCCTGGTCGCCGACCACGGCCGACAGCACCCCGGCCGGGTCGTACACCATGCGGGCCTGGCGCACGAAGTACGGCCCGGTGGAGTACCGCGCGACCGTCGGCGGCAAGAAGGTCGCCTACACCACCCTGCGCTCGTCGTATCTGCACGAGGCCGACTCGATCATCGGCTTCCAGATGCTGAACGACCCTGGCTTCGTCAAGGGCCCGAAGGACTTCCAGAGCGCGGCCCAGCACATCAACTACACCTTCAACTGGTTCTACGCCGACTCCCAGCACACCGCGTACTACAACAGCGGTGACAACCCGGTCCGGGCCGCCGGCGTCGACGCCGAGTTCCCGGTCTGGGCGCAGCCGGCGTACGAGTGGCGGAACTGGGACCCGGCCACCAACACGGCCGACTACACCCCGGCCTCCGCCCACCCCAACTCCGTCGACCAGGACTACTACGTCTCCTGGAACAACAAGCAGGCCAAGGACTACACGACCGCGTCCTGGGGCGACGGCTCGGTGCACCGCGGCAATCTGCTGGAGGGCCGGGTGAAGAAGCTCGTCGCGGCCGGCGGGGTGACCCGGACCAAGCTGGCGCAGGCCATGGCGGACGCGGCCCTCGCCGACCTGCGCGCCGAGGACGTGCTGCCGAAGCTGCTCAAGGTGATCAACTCCTCGCCGGTGACCGACTCCACGGCCGCCGACGCGGTGAACAAGCTCCAGGCCTGGGTCACCGCGGGCGCCAAGCGCACGGAGACCTCCGCGGGTTCGAAGACGTACGCGAACGCCGACGCGATCCGCATCCTGGACTCCTGGTGGCCGCTGCTGGTCAAGGCGGAGTTCGAACCGGGGCTCGGCAGCGACCTGTACACCGACCTCGGCAGCAACCTGTCGGTCGACGAGGCCCCGTCCGCCGGACACGGCCCCACCGGCTCGCACGCCGGAAGCTCCTTCCAGTACGGCTGGTGGAGCTATGTCGACAAGGACATCCGGGCAGTGCTCGGGGAGAACGTGCAGGGCGGGCTCGCCGAGAAGTACTGCGGCGGCGGTGACCTCGGCTCCTGCCGGGACATCCTGATCAGCACCCTGAAGACGGCGGCCGGCACCAGCGCGTCGACGGTCTACCCCGGGGACTCCCTGTGCTCGGCGGGCGACCAGTGGTGCGCCGACTCGATCGTCCAGCGCACCCTGGGCGGCATCAAGCACTACAACATCAGCTGGCAGAACCGGCCGACCTTCCAGCAGGTGGTGGAGTACACCTCACATCGGTGAATCGACATGGACGGCGGGCCGGGCTCAGGTGATCCGGCCCGCCGTCAGGATCACCCTCGCCAGTTCGGGGTGCAGGATGTCGCTGTGCGCCCCGGTCGGCGGGCCGCCGTGGCAGACGACCGCGGCCGCGTCGACGTTCACGCACCCCGACGCGGGCAGCGATCCGTTCAGCGCCGCCGCGAGGTCCAGTTGTGCGGTCCCCGGCACCGCCTGCACCCCGTCGTGTCCCATCGCACCCCACTGCGGCCCCAGCACGGCCGCGATCTCGCGGCCCAGGCACGTCCGGTCGTCCCCGGAGAGCCGGGAGGCCAGCGGGTAGAACGTGCCGAGCGCCTGGTCGAAGTGCGAGTAGCAGCACACCAGCGGCCCGTCGATCCGCCGCTGCTGGTCCTTCAGCGCCCCCGACCTGTCCGGGGCCTGCGGCACCCGCTCCGCGAACGCGTAGTGGGAGAAGGCGCCTTGGAGCAGCGTCAGTGACTTCACCGTACGCACCCCGTCGGGCAGTCCGAGCAGCGCGAACGACACCAGCCGGCCGCCGAAGCTGTGCCCGGCCAGATGCACCCGTACCCCGGGCGCCGCGCCGGCCAGCCTGCCGAGCACCGGCCCGAGTCCCTGCTCGCCGACCGTCCCGGCGCGCCGCTTCATCGTGTAGTACGCCGCCTGCCGCAGCAGCTCCTTGGCGCCGTCCCAGGGGTTCGGGATGCTGAACCCCTCGGCCGCCTCGGGCCCCCCGCCCGGTGTGCCGGACGACCGCACCGCCGCGAGCGCCTCGGCGAACTCCTGGCACGCCGTCGCCGGGTCTTCGGTGAACACACCCGGCTCGCCCTCCTCCTCCGTGTCGGCCACCCCGGTCTGCCGCTCCCCGTCGATCAGCTGCCGCACCAGCCGCCCGAACTCCGCCAACCCCTCGGCGCCGTCCGGCCGTTCATCCAGCATCCGGGCCAGCCGGTCGATCAGGTCCGCCCGGTCCGGGAAGACCGCCACCAGAGCCCGCCGGTTGTCCGCGTCCAGCGCCGCCGTCGGTGCGGCCGCGGCCGTCCTCGGGAAGTCCGGGATCGGCTGGTCGCTGAACATCATCGACGGCCAGATCACGCCCACGTACCCGATGCGGGCCTGCGGTACGAGCCCCGGGATCGGGGCGAAGAAACGGCGGTACAGCGCGGTCGCGCCCGAACGGTCGTTGTTCCAGCCGTGGGCGAAGACGATCAGGTCACGGACGCGCTGCTCCGTGACCTGCGCCACCAGCCGGTCGCGTTCGGGGCCGTCCACGTCCCCGTCCGCGTCGAAGGTCAGCTCCCAGTAGGGAGTCACGCTCATCCCAGGATCCGCCATGCCGGGCTCCCTCGTCGCCCCGGAAACGATGCGTGACGATGCGTCACGGACGCATCGTCCTGCTCCGGGACAACGTTGGCCATACACCGCGCTTCACCTGGAGAGGAGATACTCCTTTCGAGTCCGCCGGAACGCGGCCGGTTCGTCCTGCCAGGCGCCGGTCGCCTCGTCGGTGGTCGCCCCCGCGTCGATCACCGTGCGCACCCGGGCGGAACCGGTGAGCCGTCGATCCAGTTGTCCGGCCGCCAGGCGAACCCGTCCCAGACCTTCTTCGCGGTCACCAGCAGTGCGATCCCGGGACGAGGGCCGTGTCCGGGGTCGGCATGTTCGGGCTCGGCGGCACCCACGGCAGCGCGGCGGCGTCGTACCAGTCCGACCGTTTTCGGGCTGACGGATGTACTCCGTCGGGTTGGTCGCGACCTCTACGCGCCGGCCGTTCAGGAGGGCGTAGCCGTCGTCTGTGAGTCTTTCGAAGCCGGTGTGGAGGTGTTCGCGGTGGTGCGGGCTGGTCGGAACGGCGGCCATCGTGGCCGATGCCAGGAGGTTCCGTCGGGGCGGATGCATGGGATGAGGTTGGGACAGTCGCCCTTCCCTCACACATACCGACTGGTTAGTCTGGCCCGATCAGAGCCGATGCGCGCCGCGCGAAGTCGTGTCGAAGGAGACCGATGGTGGAAGCCGTGCAGGATGCGGGAGTGGTCGTCACGGGGGCGGGCGGGGGGATCGGGGCCGCGTTGGCCCGGCGGTTCGCCGCCGAAGGGGCGCGGGTCGTCGTCAATGACCTGGACACGGAGAGGGCGAAGGCGGTCGCCGAGGAGATCGGCGGGATCGCCGTGCCCGGTGACGCCTCCGCGATCGTCGCCGACGCCCGGGAGGCGCTCGGCGGCACCGTCGACGTCTACTGTGCGAACGCCGGCGTCGCCTTCGAGGACGGCGGCGCGGGCGGGCCGCTCGACGAGAAGCCCTGGGCGGTGTCCTGGGACGTGAACGTCATGGCGCATGTCCGCGCGGCCCATGAGCTGCTGCCCGACTGGCTGGAGCGCGGCAGCGGACGGTTCGTGTCCACCGTGTCGGCCGCCGGGCTGCTCACCATGATCGGCGCCCCCTCCTACAGCGTCACCAAGCACGGCGCCTACGCCTTCGCCGAGTGGCTGTCGCTGACGTACCGCCACCGGGGTCTGAAGGTGCACGCGATCTGCCCGCAGGGCGTGCGTACGGACATGCTGGCCGCGACCGGCAGCGCCGGGGAGCTGGTGCTCCAGCCGACCGCGATCGAGCCGGACGCCGTTGCCGACGCCCTGTTCCGGGGCATCGAGGAGGACCGCTTCCTGATCCTGCCGCACCCCGAGGTGGCCGGGTACTACCAGGCGCGCGCCGCCACGCCGGACCGTTGGCTGGCCGGTATGAACCACATCCAGCAGAAGTGGGAGGAGGCCCGATGAGCCCGTCCCGTTACGCCGACCGGCCCTGGCTGGCGCTGCTCGACGACGCCCAGCGGGGTCCCGTCGACCCCGCCGACTCCCTGGTGCACGCCCTGCGCGCCGCCGTCGCCGAGGCCCCCGACCGCGCCTTCCTCGCCTACTTCGACGCCCGGCTGAGCTACCGCGAGGTGGACGAGCTGAGCGACTCCGTCGCCGCCCACCTCGCCGCGCGCGGGCTGGAGCGCGGTGACCGGGTGGCCGTGCTGCTGCAGAACTCCCCGCACTTCGTGCTCGCCGTCCTCGGTGCCTGGAAGGCGGGCGCGACCGTCGTCCCCGTCAACCCCATGTACAAGTCGGCCGAGGTGGGGCACGTCCTGCGGGACGGCGAGGTGACCGCGCTGGTCTGCTCCGACCGGGCCTGGGAGTCGTATCTGCGGGACACGGCCGACGGGTCGCCGGTGCGGATCGTGCTCACGGCGAGTGAGTTGGACTTTCAAACCCGTAACGACGCGCGCGTGCTGGGTTTCGAGCGGCTGCCCCAGGCGCCGGACGCCGACGACCTGGTCGCCGTCGCGCGGCAGGGTGGTACGGCGCCCGAGGAGCGTGACCCGCGTCCCGGTGACATCGCGCTGATCAGCTACACCTCCGGCACCAGCGGCACGCCCAAGGGTGCCACCAACACGCACGCCAACATCATGCACAACGCCGAGCGGCAGAGCACCGGGCTCGGGCTGCCCGAGGCACCGGTGTACTACGCGCTCGCGCCGCTGTTCCACATCACCGGCATGGTCTGCCAGTTCGGCGCCTGTCTGAACAGTGCGGGCACCCTGGTGCTCGCCTTCCGCTTCGAGCCCGGGCTCGTCCTGGAGGCGTTCGCCGAGCACCGCCCGCACTACACGGTCGGCCCCGCCACCGCCTTCATGGCACTGGCCGCCCACCCGGACGTCACCCCCGGGCACTTCGCCTCCTTCGTCAACATCTCCTCGGGCGGTGCCCCCGTGCCGCCGGCCCTGGTGGAGGGGTTCCGGGAGCGCTTCGGGCCGTACATCCGGGTCGGCTACGGCCTCACCGAGTGCACCGCCCCCTGTGCCTCCGTCCCGCCCGGCCTGGAGGCGCCCGTGGACCCCGTCTCCGGGACGCTGTCGGTGGGCCTGCCCGGCGCCGACACGCTTGTGCGGATCGTGGACGAGCAGGGCGAGGAGGTGCCGTTCGGGGAGCAGGGCGAGATCGCCGTACGCGGCCCGCAGGTGATCCCCGGCTACTGGCGGCGCCCGGACGCCACCGCCGAGACCTTCCCCGACGGCGAGCTGCGCACCGGCGACATCGGCTTCATGGACGAGCAGGGCTGGCTGTACGTCGTCGACCGCAAGAAGGACATGATCAACGCGTCCGGCTTCAAGGTGTGGCCGCGTGAGGTCGAGGACGTGCTGTACACCCACCCGGCGGTGCGCGAGGCGGCCGTCGTCGGTGTCCCCGACGGCTATCGTGGCGAGACCGTCAAGGCGTACATCAGCCTGCGTCCGGGCGCCGAGACGGACCCGGATGAACTCGCGGTGTACTGCAAGGAGAGACTTGCGGCTTACAAGTACCCGCGGCAGGTGGAGATCCTGCCCGACCTGCCCAAGACGGCGAGTGGCAAGATCCTCCGTCGGGAACTGCGTTCCCGCGCGCGTGACCATCGATAAGCATCACGGAAAGGCAGGTGGCGGCAGTGCCCAGGACGACGGACGGGGACGGGACACCCGTCCCGCAGCGGCTGCTGGCCGCCGCCACCCGGCTCTTCGCCGAGCAGGGCTACGACCGCACCTCGGTGCAGGAGATCGTGGAGGCGGCAGGCGTCACCAAGGGGGCGCTGTACCACTACTTCGGCTCCAAGGACGACCTCCTGCACGAGGTGTACGCGCGCGTGCTGCGCCTCCAGCAGGAGCGGCTCGACCGCTTCGCCGACATGGACGCGCCGGTCGAGCGGCGTCTGCGGGGCGCGGCGGCGGACGTGGTCGTCACGACGATCGAGAACCTCGACGACGCGATGATCTTCTTCCGCTCGATGCACCATCTGAGCCCGGAGAAGAGCAAGCAGGTCCGCGCCGAGCGCCGGCGCTACCACGAACGGTTCCGCGCGCTGATCGAGGAGGGCCAGAAGGAGGGCGTCTTCTCCACGGCGACCCCGGCCGACCTGATCGTGGACTACCACTTCGGCTCCGTCCACCATCTGTCGACCTGGTACCGCCCGGACGGCCCGCTCACCCCGCAGCAGGTCGCCGACCACCTCGCCGACCTGCTGTTGCGGGCGCTGCGGCCGTAGCCTCGTCCCGCTGTGCCGGGTAAGGGGCGGTCGCCCAGGGTGACCGCCCCTTACCTGTGTTCCTTTACAGGTACTTCTTCAACTCCCGCCGCGCCAGCGACCGCTGGTGCACCTCGTCCGGGCCGTCGGCCAGCATCAGGGTGCGGGCGCTGGCGTACAGCTCGGCCAGCGGGAAGTCCTGGCTCACGCCGCCCGCGCCGTGCAGCTGGATCGCGCGGTCCAGGATGCCGACCACCGCGCGCGGGGTGGCGATCTTGATGGCCTGGATCTCCGTGTGGGCGCCCTTGTTGCCGACGGTGTCCATCAGCCAGGCCGTCTTCAGCACCAGCAGCCGCAGCTGCTCGACGGTGACCCGCGCGTCGGCGATCCAGTTCTGGACGACTCCCTGCTGGGCCAGCGCCTTGCCGAACGCCGTACGGGACACCGCCCGGCGGCACATCAGCTCGATCGCCCGCTCGGCCATGCCGATCAGCCGCATGCAGTGGTGGATCCGGCCGGGGCCGAGCCGGGCCTGGGCGATGGCGAAGCCGCCGCCCTCCTCGCCGATCAGGTTGGTCACCGGCACGCGCGCGTGGTCGAAGATCACCTCGGCGTGGCCGCCGTGCGAGTGGTCCTCGTAGCCGAAGACCTGCATCGCGCGCTTGACGGTCACGCCCGGGGTGTCGCGCGGGACCAGGACCATGGACTGCTGGCGGCGGATGTCGGCGCCGTCCGGGTCCGTCTTGCCCATCACGATGAAGATCGTGCAGTCGGGGTTCATCGCGCCGGAGATGTACCACTTGCGGCCGGTGATGACGTAGTCGTCGCCGTCCCGCTCTATGCGTGTGGTGATGTTGGTGGCGTCCGAGGAGGCCACCTCCGGCTCGGTCATCGCGAACGCCGAGCGGATCTCGCCGGCCAGCAGCGGCTCCAGCCACTGCTTCTTCTGCTGCTCGTTGCCGAACTGCGCCAGCACCTCCATGTTGCCCGTGTCGGGCGCGGCGCAGTTCGTCGCGGTGGGCGCCAGATGCGGGGAGCGGCCGGTGATCTCGGCGAGCGGCGCGTACTGGAGGTTCGTCAGCCCCGCGCCGTACTCCGCGTCGGGCAGGAAGAGGTTCCACAGGCCCTGCTCACGGGCCTCGGCCTTCAGCTCCTCGACCACGGCCGGGGTGTCCCAGGGGGAGGCGAGCCGCGCCCGCTGCTCCTCGGCGACCGGCTCGGCCGGGTAGACGTACTCGTCCATGAAGGCGAGCAGCTTGGCGCGCAGTTCCTCGGTGCGCGCGTCGAACGCGAAGTCCATCTATGGATCAGCCTTCCTGAAGAGTCGTCAGTCCGTGGTCGATGAAGACGGGCACGAGATCGCCGATCCGGTCGAAGCCGCGCCCGACCGTCTGGCCCAGCGTGTACCGGTAGTGGATGCCCTCCAGGATCACGGCGAGCTTGAACCAGGCGAACGCCGTGTACCAGGAGACGGCGGACACGTCGCGCCCCGAACGCGCGGCGTACCGCTCGATCAGCTCGGCGGGGGCGGGGTGCCCCGCGGCCGAAGCGGTCGTGGAGATGGGGGAGTTCGGCAGTTCCAGCGGCCGGCTGTACATCACCAGCAGGCCCAGGTCGGTGAGCGGATCGCCGAGGGTGGACATCTCCCAGTCGAGGATGGCCTTGATCCGGTCGTCGTCACCGATCAGGACGTTGTCGAGGCGGTAGTCGCCGTGTACGACGGCGGGTGCGGGGGAGGTGGGCAGTTCGCGCCCGAGCGCCGCGTGCAGTTCGTCGATGCCGGCCAGGTCCCGGTTGCGGGAGGCGTCCAGCTGCTTGCCCCAGCGGCGCAGCTGGCGGTCCAGGAAGCCCTCGGGCCGGCCGAAGTCCTCGAGGCCCACCTCGGCGGGGTCCACCGCGTGCAGCTCGACCAGCGTGTCCACCAGGGACAGCACCGCGTTCCGGGTGCGCTCGGCGCCCAGCGGGGCGAGCTGGTCCGCCGTACGGTACGGGGTGCCCTCGACGAACTCCATGACGTAGAACGGCGCCCCGAGCGCCTCCTCGTCCTCGGGGTTCTCGGGGTTCTCGCACAGCAGCACCGGCCGGGGGACCGGCACCCGGGTCGGGTGCAGGGCGCTGATCACGCGGTGCTCGCGCTTCATGTCGTGCGCGGTGGCCAGCACATGGCCGAGCGGGGGCCGCCGGACGACCCACTTCGCGGTGCCGTCGGAGACCGCGTAGGTGAGGTTCGACCGTCCGCCCTCGATCAGCCGGCCGGTCAGCGGGCCGGTGACGAGACCGGGGCGCTCGCGGTCGAGCAGGGCGCGCAGCCGGTCCAGGTCGAGTCCGGGCGGGTGGTCGACACTCATACGGCACTCCTACGAACGGGTGAACACGACCCGTTCATGATGCCGACCGGTCGGTATGCCGTCCAGTGCGCGCGCCCAACACAAGGCCAAACGTGACCGGAGCCACGATAGGCCGACGGGGTTCAGTGGTCGTCCCAGTGGTCCCCGTGCTCGGCGTGCCGGTGTCCGTCGTGCAGATAGTCGACATGGTCGCCGTGCCGCACCTGGGCGTGGCCGCACTCGTCGTGGTGCACATGCTCATGGCCCTCGTGCACGGTGTGCCCGGCGGGCTCGCACTCGTCCCAGTGGCCCTGGTGCTCGCGGTGCAGATGCCCGTCGTGCGTGTAGTCCAGGTGGTCGCCGTGCCGCACGGCACAGTGCCCGCAGTCCGGACCGTGGCGGTGCGTGCTGTGATCGGTGTGTTCCTGGTGAAGGGTGGTCATGGCGCTTGCCTTCGGGTCGGAGTCCTGACGACGCACAGGCTACGCGCGATAGGTGCATAGCTGGTCAAATCGGGCGTGCGGCGCGGGTCGGACAGACCCTAGACGACCAGGAGCACCGCGCAGACCACCAGGCCCACCGCGTACAGCACCGCCGCCGTCGCGTGCCGGGGCGCGAGGACGGGCGGGCGGGTGCCGGTCGCCAGAGCCCGGATCCGGTGGTGGGCCACCCGCAGAAAGCCCAGGAAGAGCAGGCAGCACAGGGCGCAGACGGTGAGGCCGGTGGCCGAGGCGCCGCCGTGCAGGGCGGTCTTGACGGCGAGTACGGCGGTCACGGCGGCCGACAGGGTCGTACGACGCCAGGCCAGCCGGGTGCGCTCCGGTTGCAGCCCCGGGTCGCGCCCGCCCGCGCTCACCCCGCCCATCCGAGCAGCACCACGACAACCATCGCGACGGCCACCACCGCCACGACCAGGCTCAGCACCGCCGGGAACCGGGACGCGGGCAGATCCTCGCCGCGCCGCATCGCCCGCTCACAGCGCACCCAGTGGTTCACCGCGCGCAGGGAGCACAGCACACCGGCACCGAGCAGCGCGAGCGCGAGACCGACCCGCCAGGCCCAGCGCAGGTCCGGCAGGAACTGGTCCACCGCGAATCCGCCGCCGATCAGCGCGAGCGCGGTCCGCAGCCAGGCCAGGAACGTGCGCTCGTTGGCCAGCGAGAACCGGTAGTCGGGCGTGGCCCCCTCGTCCCGCACCAGCTCCGGCGCGAACCACAGCCGGAAGTTCCGTACGAATTCGCTCACGCCGTCGACCCTACCGGCGTCCCACCGGCCCTCACCTGCCGGAACGGAACGCCCTCAGCCTCTCGTACGCCGCCCGCCCGTCCGGCACCCACTCCCACTCGGCCAGCCGCCGCTCGACCTCCTCCCCGGGCAGGAAACCGTGCCACTGGACCTCCTCCGCCTGCGGCCGCACCGGCAGCTCGCAGCGCACCTGGTACACCGCCGACCACCAGCTGTTCCCGGCCCCGTCGTCGTACAGGAACTTGAAGAGGAACTCCGGCTGCGGCAGCCCGCTCACGCCCAGCTCCTCCTCGGCCTCCCGCAGCGCCGCCTCGTCGTAGGACTCGCCCGCCCCGACGACCCCGCCGACGAACATGTCGTACAGCGCGGGGAAGACCAGCTTGGTGGCCGTGCGCCGGTGCACGAAGAGCCGGCCGGCCGCGTCCCGGACCTCGATGAACGCACAGCGGTGGCGCAGTCCGCGGGCGTACGCCTCGCCGCGCGGGGACCGGTCGACGACCTGGTCGTTCTCGTCGACGATGTCGAGGATCTCCTCAGCAGGGTTCATGCCCCCATCCAAGCAGGGGGCTCAGCGGCGCTGGAGATCCCGTGCCGAGGGCTCGGCCTCCGCCGTGCCGCACGGCATCGCCGGGTGCAGCCCGAGCAGCACGATGCCCGCGACCACGGCCGCGAGCCCGGCCGCCTCCCAGGCCAGCGCGCCGGTGTCGGTGCGCAGCCGGTCGCCGAGGAAGCCCACCCCGCACAGGATCCCGGCGAGCGGCTCGGCCGCGGTGAGCGCGGGCAGCGACATGCGCAGCGGGGCCGTCTCGAACGCGCTCTGCACCAGGATCAGCCCGACGACCCCGCACACCAGCACGCCGTACGGCTGCCAGCCGGTGAGCAGCCCGGTGACACCGCCCTCGGAGAAGCGGATGCCGCTCACCCGGGTCAGCGCGTCCTGTACGCCGTACAGCAGCCCGGCCGCGGTGGCCAGCAGTACCGGGCCCCAGCTGAGCCGGGAGCGTTTGCCGTACGTCGTGAGCACCAGGGCCACGCCGACCATCGCGCCGATGATCAGCCAGTGCCGCAGCGGATCGGAGACGGCGTGCCCGGCGCGCGGCTCGCCCGCCGTGATGAACGCGCTCACCCCGCCCGCGAGCAGCAGCAGCCCCGCCCAGCCCTGCCGGCCAAGGGGCTGCCTGGTCCGGTACCGGGAGAGGGCGAGCGCGAACAGCAGGTTGGTCGCGAGCAGCGGTTCCACCAGGGAGATCTCGCCCTTGCCGAGAGCGATCGCGCCCAGCACCATGCCGGCCACCATCAGGCCGAGCCCGCCCAGCCAGCTCGGCACCCGCATCAGGTCGAGCAGCAGCCGGAAGGACAGGAAGTCGCTCAGCGGTGCCTTCTGCGCCGCGTCCTGCTGGAGCACGAACCCGAAACCCAGACAGCAGGCAGCACTCACGGCGAGAAGGAGAACCAGAACGGACACGCTGCGTACCTCGATCATCCGGGGGGACCACGGGCGTGTAATCGCCGACTGTAGCGCCCCCGGGGCGGCATTGACCCGGAAGTGCCCGCAACCGGGCGGTCGACGGGCGGTCGGCTCGCCATGCTCCGTGGTCCCGCCCGCCCGCGCCATGGCGTACGCCACAGCCGTCCGCCGGGAATTCCCGCCCGCGGCCGGGCCCACCTGCGGGAGGATCCTCAAGTTCCGCTTTAGAAGCGCAAGTTGAAGCTGATAACACTCGCGTTCCGCTTGACGCAAACCTTGGCTGCGGGTTTGCTGTGCGTGATCGGTCGATGGCAGCCCGAGAAACAGGAAGTTCCGCGGTGCCCCCACCTCTCCCACCTCTGCTCGGCGCGGGCCGGGCCCCGGACCAGTCCGGCGACACCGCCCCGGCCGACTCCGCCGACTCCGCCCCGGACGAATCGGGTGCCTACGACGTCGCCCTGGACGACGCCGAACTGCGCACCGCGCGCACCGCGTTGGCGCAGGGCCGCCGGCAGGCCGCCCGCTCCCTGCTGCTGCACACCGGCGACGACTGGGACCGCCGCGGCCACCGCCTCACCGTGCTCGCCCAGGAGCCGTACGCCGTCGCCTGGGCCCGGGACTGGCTGCTCGCCGAGCCCGGCTCCGCCGACGCCGCCGCGCTGTCCGCCCTCGCCCGGGTGCACCGCGCCCTGCGCGGCAAGGAGGACCCCGACCGGGCCCGCGAGGCCTGCGCCACGGCCGCCGCGCTCGCCCCCGCCGACCCCACCCCCTGGCTCGGCCTGCTCCGGCTCGCCCGCACCCTCGGCCCGGAGCGCGAGGTGCTCGGCGTCTTCGCCGAGCTGCGCCGCCGCCACCCCGAGCACCACCACGCCCACCATCTGCTGCTCGCCCGGCTGGCCGAACGGCCCGCGGGCGGCCGGGGCGCCGAGGCGCACGAGGTGTACGACGTGGCCGAGCTGGCCGCCGCCGAGGCCCCGGCCGACTCCCCGCTCGCCGTGCTGCCGGTCGTCGCGTACGCCGAGCGCTACCGGGTGCTGGCCGCCACCGGCCTGGCCCCCGCCGACCCGGCCGCCTCCGGGCACTGGTCCGGCCCCCGGGCCCGCCGGATCCTGCGCGCCTGCTTCGACTGGTGGCTGGAGTGGGAGCACGACGAACACCCGCGCCGCCACATCGACCTCAACCACCTCGCGTTCGCGCTGTCCTGCGCCGGTCGCCCGGCCGAGGCGGCGGCCCTGTTCCAGCGCATCGGCCGGCACGCCACCCCGGCGCCCTGGTCCTACGCCCACCGCGACCCGCGCGCCTCCTTCCATGAGGCCCGCGCCCGCGCGCTGAACGGCATGGTGCGCTGAGCCGTACGGATTTCTGAGACGTACGTAAGAAAGTGATGACGGAAGTCTGACCAGCCACCTGATTCCCTGGCCCGGCGTGGCCCCGAGTGCTCGAATGAATACGTGAACTCTGAACAATCCGAGGAGTCCGGCGGCCGGCCCGTCGGCCGCCGCATCTTCCTCGGCACCCTCGGCCTGGGCGCGCTCGGCCTGGTCGCCGCGCCCACGCTGCAACGCGGCCTGGAGGGCTTCCTCGGCAACGTCGCCGGCAAGGACCCCACGGGCCTGACCGGTCTGCTGCCCAACGGCGGCGGCTTCCGCTACTACTCCGTCGCCGCGTCGGTGCCGCACAAGAACGCCACGGACTACCAGCTCACGATCGACGGCCTGGTCGACCACCCGCGCACCTACACCCTGGCCGACCTGCGCGCCCTGCCGCAGACCCGGCTGGTCAAGGACGTCCAGTGCGTCACCGGCTGGCGGGTGCCCGGCACCCCCTTCGAGGGTGTCCGCCTCTCCGACCTGCTGGACGCGGCGGGGATCCGCTCCTCCGCCAGGGCGATCCGCTTCACCTGCTTCGACGGCACCTACACCGAGAGCCTCACCCTCGACCAGGCCCGCCGCCCGGACATCCTGGTCGCGCTGCGCATGCAGGACAAGGACATCAGCCACGACCACGGCGGCCCGGTCCGCCTCTACGTCGCCCCCATGTACTTCTACAAGTCCGCCAAGTGGCTCTCCGGCATCACGGTCACCGACCGGGTCGAGCCCGGCTACTGGGAGCACCTCGGCTACGAGGTCGACGCCTGGGTCGGCAAGTCGAACGGACGGACCGATGAGCCTACGAGCTGACACCCCGGCCCCGCCGGGCGCCCGCCTGCGCCGGTTCGGACGGACCCAGCGCTGGGTGCACCGAGCGACGGCCGTGCTGATGGGCGTGTGCGTGGTGACGGCGGCAATCCTCTACATCCCGCAGCTTGCGGTCATGGTCGGCCGCCGGGAACTGGTCGTCCGCGTCCACGAGTGGGCGGGCCTCGCCCTGCCGGTGCCGGTCCTGCTCGGCCTGGCCTCCCGCGCCTTCCGGGCCGACCTGCGCTTCCTCAACCGCTTCGGCCCGCACGACCGGATGTGGCTGCGCGCCGCGCTGGTCCGCGACAAGCGCCCGTCCTCGCGTCCGGCAGGCAAGTTCAACGCCGGCCAGAAGATCTACGCCGCCTGGATCGCCGGCGCCACCCTGGTCATGCTCGGCACCGGCCTGCTGATGTGGTTCACCCACCTGGCCCCGCTGATGTGGCGCACCTCGGCGACCTTCGTCCACGACTGGCTGGCCCTGACGATCGGCGTCGTCCTGGCCGGCCACATCGGCATGGCCCTGGGCGACCCGGAGGCGCGAAGGGGTCTGCGCACGGGGACGGTGAGCAGGGAGTGGGCGAAACAGGAACACCCCTTGTGGCGTCCCTGAGGGCTGTCCCGCGATCGATGAAGTTGGCCCCCGCGGGCCCGCCTTCCCGGGATCGGCGGGCCGGCGCCCGGGAGGGCGCCGACGCGGGGTACCGGGAACCTACGCTTCCCCCGACCGAAAGGGAAGCCCCCATTCCTGTCGACCGGACCCACCGACCGGTACCGTTCAGTCGGCGAAGTCCAGCAACACCTTGCAGGACCGGCTCCGGTCGGCGGCCAGTGCGAACGCGTCCTCGGCCTTCCGTACCGGAACGACCGCACTGATCAGCTCGTCGAACTCCGCCCGCGCGGCCAGCAGGCGCAGCGCGTCGTCGAACTCGGCGTCGAAACGGAACGCGCCCCGCAGTTCGATCTCCCGGCTCACCAGCAGGTTCCCGGCGAACGGGCTCTGTCCGGGCGGCAGCATGCCGAGCTGGACGACCACACCCCCACGCCGTACCAGCCGCAGGCACGTGTCCAGCCCGGCCGCGGCCCCCGACGCCTCGACGGCCACGTCCACCTCCTCGGGCCACCCGGCGTCCGCCGGATCGTCGGCCCGTACGAGGGCGTCGGCGCCGGCGGCGGCCGCGAACTCCCGTGCCCGGGGCAGCGGATCGGTCACCGTCACCCGGGCCGCGCCGGCCGCCTTCGCCGCCGCGACCACCAGGCACCCGATCGGCCCGGCCCCGGTCACCAGCACATGCCGGCCCGAAACGTCCCCGGCCCGCCGCACCGCGTGCAGCGCCACCGACAGCGGCTCGGCGAGCGCGGCCCGGCGCAGCCCGAGTCCGTCGGGGAGCGCCCTCAACTGCTCGGCAGCTACGGCCACTTGAGCCGCGAACCCGCCCTGCACGTGCGGAAACCGGGCCGCGCTGCCCAGGTACCGGGTGTCGCGGCAGACGTTCGCCCGTCCGTCGGCGCACTCCGGGCAGCGCCCGCACGGGGTGGCGGGGTGCACGGCGACCGCCGTACCCGGTGCGGGACCGGTGGCCCCGGCGCCGTAGGACACCACCGTGCCCACCACCTCGTGCCCGAGGACCATCGGCTCCCGGAGCCGGAAGTCGCCGACCCCGCCGTGCCGCCAGTAGTGCAGATCGGAGCCGCACACCCCGCCGTAGCGGACGGCGACCAGGGCCTCGCCGGGCCCGGGCTCGGGCACCGGCAGCTCCGCGACCCGCAGATCGCCCGCGCCGTGGATCACACAACCCAGCATTCCCGTGGCCCCTTTCAGACCGGAATTCACAGGACGCTCGTCATGCCGCCGTCGACGTACAGGATCTGCCCGTTCACGAAGTCGGCGGCCGGCGAGGCGAGGAAGAGCACCCCGCCCACCAGGTCCTCGGTACGCCCCCAGCGGCCGGCCGGGGTCCGCTTGCGCACCCAGGCGCTGAACTCCTCGTCCGCCACCAGGGGTTGGGTCAGCTCGGTCTCGATGTAGCCGGGGCCGAGCCCGTTGACCTGGACGCCGTACGGCCCCCAGTCCGCGCACATGCCCTTGGTGAGCATCTTCAGCGCGCCCTTGGTGGCCGCGTACGGCGCGATGCCCGGCCGGACGACCTCGCTCTGCAGCGAACAGATGTTGATGATCTTTCCGTGGCCGCGTTCCGTCATCCGCCGGGCGGCCTCACGGCCGACGAGGAACGCGCTGGTGAGGTTGGTGTCCAGGATCCGGTGCCAGTCGGCGTCGGCGAACTCCAGCAGCGGGGCGCGCAGTTGCATGCCCGCGTTGTTCACCAGGATGTCGAGCGGGCCCACCCGCTCCTCGACGTCCGCGATCCCGGCGGCCACCGAGGCGCCGTCGGTCACGTCGAACACCGCCGTACGCACATCACCGGGAAGGTCCGCGGCCGCCTCGGCCAGCCGGCCCGCGTCACGTCCGTTGAGGACCACCGTGCAGCCGGCCTCGGCCAGGCCCCGGGCCAGTGCGAGGCCGATGCCCCGGCTGGAGCCCGTGACCAGGGCGGTGCGGCCGCCGATGTCGAAGAGAGGGTGAGCCGTCATCGTCGTACCGCTCCTATATGACCAGTGACAGCAGCAGGACCAGACCGCCGGCGACCACCGAGATGATCGTCTCCATCACCGACCAGGTCTTGACGGTCTGTCCGACGCTGAGCCCGAAGTACTCCTTCACCAGCCAGAAGCCGGCGTCGTTGACATGGCTGAAGAAGAGCGAGCCGGCGCCGATGGCCAGGACCAGCAGGGCGGTGTGGGTGGTCGACATGTCGGCGGCCAGCGGTGCGACCAGCCCCGCCGCCGAGACCGTCGCCACGGTCGCCGAACCGGTCGCCAGCCGGATCGTGACCGCGATCAGCCAGGCCAGCAGCAGCGCCGGGATCGACCAGTCCTTGGAGATGTCCAGGATCATCTTGCCCACGCCGGAGTCGATCAGCGTCTGCTTGAAGCCGCCGCCCGCGCCGACGATCAGCAGGATGCCGGCGATCGGCATCAGACCCTTCTCGACCGTCTGCTGGAGCCGGTCCTTGGTGAACCCGGCGGGCCGGCCCAGCGTGAAGAAGCCGACGAGCACGGCCGCGAGCAGCGCGATCAGCGGGGAGCCGATGACGTCGAAGACCCGCTGGGTGTGGTTCGCCGGGTTGTCCACGACGATGTCCACCAGCGCCTTGGCCAGCATCAGCACCACCGGCAGCAGCACGGTGGCGAGCGTCGCGCCGAAGCCGGGGCGGCGCTCCAGCTCGTCCGAGGCACGCTGCGGCAGCATCCGCTCGGGCGCCGGGACGTCCACCCAGCGGGCGGCGACCTTCGAGAACAGCGGACCGGCGATGATCACGGTCGGTATGGCGACCAGGATGCCGAGCGCCAGGGTCACGCCCAGGTTGGCCTTGACCGCGTCGATCGCGACCAGCGGGCCGGGGTGCGGCGGGATCAGGCCGTGCATCACGGACAGACCGGCGAGGGCCGGGATGCCGATGCGCATCAGGGAGTAGTTGCCGCGCTTGGCGACCATCAGCACGACCGGGATCAGCAGCACGATCCCGACCTCGAAGAACAGCGGCAGGCCGATCACGGAGGCGATGAGCACCATCGCCCAGGGCATGGCGCGCCCACCGGCCTTGGCGAGGATCGTGTCGACGATCTGGTCGGCGCCGCCGGAGTCGGCGAGCAGCTTGCCCAGGATCGCCCCGAGCGCGATCAGGACGCCCACGCCGGCCACCGTGGCGCCGAGCCCGGTGGTGAAGCTGGTGATGGCCTTGTCGAGCGGTGCCCCGGCGGCCGCCCCGAGCGCCAGTGACCCGATGGTCAGCGCCAGGAAGGCATGGAGCTTGAACTTGGTGATGAGCAGGACGATCACCGCGATGCCCACCAGGACGGCGATGCCCAGCTGGGCGTGTCCGGCGGAGGTGATCGGCGGAGGTGCGTCCGCTGCCAGCATCTCGACACTGAGTCTGGTCACGGGGGTTCCCTTGCGGTTACGGGGGGACGGGGGTGCGGTGCTACTCGGTGATGCCGGGAAGCGCCTCGAGCGCCTTCACGGCGCGCTCGGTGATCTCCTCGGGGCCGCCGCTGACGTCGACGGCGACTCCCGCCTCGTCCGGCTCCAGGGGCTGCAGCGTGGCGAACTGGGAGTCCAGCAGCGCGGTCGGCATGAAATGCCCCTGCCGGTGGCCCATCCGGTCCTCGATCAGCTTCCGGTCGCCCGTGAGGTGCACGAACACGATCCCGGGAGCGGCGGCCCTGAGCCGGTCGCGGTACGACCGCTTCAGCGCCGAGCTGCTGACCACCCCGCCGAGCCCCGCCCGCCCGTGCGCCCAGTGCCCGATGGCGTCCAGCCACGGCCACCGGTCGGCGTCGTCCAGCGGGATCCCGGCCGACATCTTGTCGATGTTGGCCGGCGGATGGAAGTCGTCGCCCTCGGCGTACGGGACGCCCAGCCGCGCGGCGAGCAAGGGACCGATCGTGGTCTTGCCCGTCCCCGCGACGCCCATCACGACGACGACCTGGGGGGTACGCATTACTGCCTCGCTGTCTTCCTCGACATCCGACGCCACATCGGCGTCGGCACACTGAAACCCATTAGGTACGACGAATTCAAGAGTCTGTGACATATAAGTCTGACTTTTTCGCCTCGTGATCCACGCCGTACGCTGAGTGCATGACCACACCGGGCCGGGGGCTGCACGGCCATGTACTGGACACCCTCGGCCCCGCCATCACGGCGGGCGAGTACCCGCCGGGCAGCGTGCTGCGTACCGACGAGCTGGCACAGCACTTCGAGGTGTCACGCTCCGTGATGCGCGAGGCGGTCCGCGTGCTCGAGTCGATGCACCTGGTCGAGTCCCGCCGCCGGGTGGGCGTGACCGTCCGCCCGAAGTGCGAGTGGAACGTCTACGACCCGCAGGTCATCCGCTGGCGCCTGGCCGGCGCCGACCGCCCGCACCAGCTGCGCTCGCTGACCGTGCTGCGCTCCGCGATAGAACCGGTCGCGGCGGGCCTTGCCGCACGGCACGCGACGGCCGAGCAGTGCGCCGAACTCACCCGGTGCGCGCTCGGCATGGTGGCCAACTCACGCGGCCACAAGCTGGAGGAGTACCTGGTCCACGACGTGGCCTTCCACCGCGTCGTCCTCATCGCGTCCGGCAACGAGATGTTCGCGCGGCTCGGCGACGTCGTCGCGGAGGTGCTGGCCGGGCGCACCCATCACGAGGTCATGTTCGAGGACCCCGACCCGGCGGCCGTCACCCTGCACGTTCAGGTCGCGGAGGCGGTCCGCGAGGGCGACGCGACCCGTGCCGAGGAACTGACCCGGCAGATCACCGTGGGCGCCCTGCAGGAACTGGACATACTGGCGCCCTGAGACAGCTCAGTCCAGGAAGTCCCCGTCGACGTACACCCACGCCCCGTCGACCCGCTCGAACCGGCTGCGCTCGTGCAGCGAACCGCCCCGGTAGGAGGCGCGGAACGTCACCGTGCCCTTGCTGTGGAAGGCGGAACCGTCGCCGCAGTCCAGGATCTCCAGCCCCGTCCACCGCATCCGCGGATCCAGCTCCAGCCGCTCCGGCCGGGTCCCGGGGTGCCAGGTGCGCAGCAGATACCCCGTGTCCCCCTTGACGAACGCGCTGTACCGCGAACGCATCAGCAGCTCGGCGGTCGGCGCGGCGGCGGTCCCCTGATGGAACCGGCCACAGCAGGCGTCGTACGGCCGGGGGAGCCCGCAGGGGCAGGTGTGCGAGGTCATGGGCCACATTCTGCCCGCATACGGAGAGGCGTTCGCCTCGGGCCGGATGCACAGTAGAAGGGCAGCGCAGCACAGTGAGGAGTGACGGACCATGACCCGACCCGCGAGCAACCGTCCTCCGGCCGTCAAGGAGTGGCGGTTGAACCTGTACCTCTCCGAGCACGACCCGGACACCACGGCCCGGATCATCCTGGACACCGGGGACAACGTTCTGGAGAGCTGCGCCGAGGCCCGCCGGAACCCGTACGACCCCGAGGTACCGGAGATCGGCGACGAACTCGCGGCCGGGCGGGCGCTCATCGCCATGGGCCGGATCCTGCTGCGCGCCGCCGACGGGGACATCAAGGCGGTGGGAGCGGACGAGGCGGAGGAGGACCTGTCACCGCTGTGGATGGACCGGGAGTGAGGACCCTCACCGCCCCTTGCGGCCTTTGCGGAGGAACGTCCGCAGCCGGGTCAGCGGCCAGGTGTTGATCACGTCGTCCGGGGTGAGCCAGCCGCGCTGCGCCGTGCCGACGCCGTAGCGCAGCTGCGCGAGATGCGGGACGGCGTGGGCGTCGGAGTTCACGGCGAACCTCACCCCGTGCTCCCTGGCGCGCAGGATGTCCTCGTCACGCAGGTCCAGCCGGTCCGGCTGGGCGTTGACCTCCAGCGCGGTGCCGGTGCGCGCACAGGCCGCGAACACCTCGTCCCAGTCGGCGTCGACGCCCGGCCGCTTGCCGATCAGCCGGGTCGTCGGATGCCCGAGGATGTTCACGTACGGGTTCTCGCAGGCCCGCACCAGCCGCCGGGTCATGGCCTTCCGGCCCAGGTCGAAGTGCGAGTGCAGCGAGGCCACGCACAGGTCGAAGCCCGCCAGGAAGTCGTCCGGCCAGTCCAGCCCGCCGTCCGGGTCGATGTTCAGCTCCGTGCCGTGCAGCAGCCGCATCCGGCGGCGGGTGCCGTCCAGCTCCCGCAGCCGCTCGCGCTGGGCGAGGATCTTCTTGTCGGTCATGCGCTGCATGTACAGGTTGGGCGCGTGGTCCGTGACGGCGTAGTACTTGTAACCGCGCTCGGCGGCCGCGGCCACCATCTCCTCCAGCGGGGCCAGGCCGTCGGTGAGGTCGGTGTGGGTGTGCAGGTCGCCCCGGATGTCCTTGTCGGTCACCACCTCGGGCAGCTCGCCGTGCAGGGCCGCCTCGATCTCACCCCGGTCCTCGCGCAGCGTCGGCAGGATCCACGGCAGCCCGAGCCGTTCGTACACCTCCTCCTCGGTGCGGGAGGCCAGCGAGTCCCCGCTGTCCGCGTCGAACAGTCCGTACTCGGACAGCTTCAGCCCCTGGTGGACGGCGATGGTGCGGGTGCGGATGTTGTGCGCCTTGGAACCGGTGAAGTACTGCATCCCGGCCCCCCACGACTCCGGCGGCAGCACCCGCAGATCGACCTGGAGCCCCTTGCCGGTGCGCACCGACGTCTTCTTCGCGCCCCGCGCGATCACCTCGGCCGTGCCCGGCAGCTCGCACAGCGCCGCCATGAACGGCTCCGACCGCTTCGCGGCGACGAGGACGTCCAGGTCACCGACGGTCTCCCGCATCCGGCGCAGCGAGCCGGCGTAGGCGCAGCGCCTGCATCCGGTCACCTCGGCCAGCTCGGCGACGATCTCCTCGGCGGTCTCCAGGGCCAGCGACAGCGGCACCCGCGCGCCGGCCTGCTGGAGCAGCTCGATGCCGTGCCGGATGTTGTCCTGCGTCTTCTCGCCGAAGCCCTTCAGATCGGCCAGCGCGTCCGCCTCGATCGCCGAGGCCAGCTCGCTCACCGACGCGATGTGCAGGTCCTCGTAGAGCCGCAGGGCCTTCTTCGGACCCAGCCCGGGGATCGCGATCAGCTCCCGGACCCCGGCGGGGATCTTCGCCCGGCGCTCCTCGACCACCGCCATCCTGCCCGTGCGCAGATACTCGATCACCTTGTCGGCGATCGACCGGCCCACGTTCGGGATCTCCCTGAGGCCGTCCTCGTCCAGCTTCGAGACGTCGGCCGGGAACCCGCCGATGGCACGCGCGGCCTTCTCGTAGGCACGCGCCTTGAAGGCGTCGCCTCCGGTGATCGCGATGAGGTCCGCGTACTCCCGCAGGAGCGCCTCGACCTCCTCGTTGGGCCGGGCCACCCTTCAAGTCTAGGGAACGTCCTGCAGAA
This sequence comes from Streptomyces sp. NPDC020192, assembly GCF_044388685.1. Lineage (NCBI taxonomy): Bacteria > Bacillati > Actinomycetota > Actinomycetes > Kitasatosporales > Streptomycetaceae > Streptomyces > Streptomyces sp. NPDC020192. Next base: position 138,972 of record NZ_JBIRXG010000004.1, read on the forward strand.
CCGGCAGCGGCGGCAGCTTCGCGCCGTACACCCACGCCTGGAACAGCCCGTCCAGCGGCTCGTCCGCGAACCGGGCCACGTGCTCGGTGAACGCGGCCGTCGTCACCGACCCGTTCCGGTGCAGCCGCACCCAGCCGCGCAGCATGCGGAAGAACGCGTCGTCGCCCAGCGCACAGCGCACCGCGTGCACGGTCAGGCCGCCGCGCTCGTAGAGCCGGTCGTCGAACATCTGCCGGCGCCCCGGATCGGCCAGCCGCAGATCCTGCGGCAGCCCGGCCAGCAACCGGTGGGCGGCGGCGGCCAGTTGCTGGGTGCCACGGCCGCCCGAGCGCTCGGACCACAGCCACTCCGCGTACTTGGCGAAGCCCTCGTTCAGCCAGATGTGCCGCCAGTCGGCGATGGACACGCAGTTGCCGAACCACTGGTGCGCCAGCTCGTGCGCCACCAGCCGCTCCGAACCCCGGGCGCCGTCCACGTGGTTGGCGCCGAACAGCGACAACCCCTGTGCCTCGACCGGCACATCGAGCTCCTCCTCGGTCACCGCGACCGCGTACTCCTCGAACGGGTACGGCCCGAACAGCTCCTGGAACAGCTCCATCATCGCGGGCTGCCGCGCGAAGTCCCGGGAGAACGCGGGCAGCAGATGCGCCGGGATGTGCCCGTGCTGCGGCACCCCGCCCGGCCCCGGGTCGCCCAGCAGCACCGTCTGGAACCTGCCGATCGCGAGCCCGACGAGATAGCTGGACGTGGGCGCGGACTGCTCGTACACCCAGGTCGTGGTCGAGGCCTTCGTCGTCCGGGTCAGCAGCCGCCCGCCCGAGACCACCGCGTACGCCGACGGCGTCGTGACCGAGATCAGGTACGACGCCTTGTCGGCGGGCCGGTCGTTGCACGGGTACCAGGACGGCGCCCCGATCGGCTGGCTCGCCACCAGCGCCCCGTCCGCCAGCTCCTCCCAGCCGAGCCCGCCCCAGGGGCTGGGCACCGGCTTCGGATTGCCGGACCAGTGCACCTCGACGGTGAAGGCGGCCCCGGCCCGCAGCGGCTTGGCCGGCCGCACCCGCAGCCTGCCGCCCCGGTGCGTGTAGTGCGGCTGACGGCCGTCCACCCGGATCCGGCCGATCCTGAAATCGCCCAGGTTGAGCTGGAATTCGGCCAGCGGCGCCCGGCCCGCGATGGCGTTGATCCGGGCGGTGCCGGACAGCCGGTTGGGGCCGGGCCGGTAGTCCAGCGCGAGTTCGTAGCGATGCACCCGGTACCGGGGGTCGCCGTTGTCCGGGAAGTACGGGTCCGGCCCGGCCGACTGCTGAACTGCCACTGCTGTGTCCGCTCCCTGCGCTGTGCCACCACTCCGTGCCGGATCACCGCCCGCCGGTACCGCCGAGTGGCCCTTGCTCAGGGACGCCATGCCTCGATCGGATTGCCGAGCCAGCGGGTGTCGTCCGGGACGGACTCCGCGGCCATGACGAGCGACGCGGGACCCAGGGTCGTACGGGCCCCGACCGTGCTGCCGGGCAGCACGATCCCGCCAGGGCCCAGCGTGGCGCCCTCACGGAGGACCACAGTATCCGTCCGCAAGATCCGGTCGTGGAAGAGGTGAGTCTGCAGCACGCAGCCACGGTTGACGGTGGCGGCGTCCTCCAGGGTCACCAGGTCCGTCTCCGGCAGCCAGTAGCTCTCCACCCACACGCCCCGGCCGATGTGCGCGCCGAGCCCGCGCAGCCACGCCGTCATCACCGGCGTCCCCGGCACGGCCCCGGCCAGCCACGGCACCGCCAGCACCTCGACGAACGTGTCCGCCAGCTCGTTGCGCCACACGAAGGAGCTCCACAGCGGATGCTCACCGCTGCGGTGCCGCCCCACCAGCAGCCACTTGGCCAGCACGGACACCAGGGCGCCCGTGCACCCGGCGGCGAGCATGACAAGCCCGGACAGCAGCGGCCCCCACGGCCCCAGCGCGCACAGCGCCGCCACCGTCGCCGCGGCCAGCGCCGCCGAGCACAGCACCGGCACGATCCGGGCCAGCTCCACCAGCCCGCGCGCCCACAGCAGCCGGGCGGGCGGGTCGTACGTACGGCTCTGATCCCCGCCGGCGGTGCTGCGCGGCAGCTTCACCGGGGGCAGTCCCAGATACGAGGTGCCCTTCTTCGCCTTCTTCGGCGTCGCCGACAGCACACCGACCAGCCCGCCGTCCGGCACGCTCCGGCCCGGCGCGGTCATCCCGGAGTTCCCGAGGAAGGCCCGCCGCCCGATCTGCGCCCGCCCGATCCGCACCCAGCCGCCGCCCAGCTCGTACGGCGCCGTCAACGTGTCGTCCGCCAGGAACGCCCCGTCACCGACGGTGGTCAGGCTCGGCAGCGCCAGCACGGTCGACACCTCGGCGCCCCGCCCGATCCGCATTCCCAGCAGCCGCAGCCACACCGGCGTGACCAGCCCGGCGTACAGCGGGAACAGCGTCTCGCGGGAGCGGTCCATCAGCTGCGTCACGGTCCACGCCTGCCAGCCGACCCGGCTGTGCGTCGGATGCGTGCCCTCGCGCAGTCCCAGGCTCAGCGCCCGTACGGCGACCAGGATCAGCAGCGCGTACGCCAGCCCGTACGCCAGCGTGGCCGGGACCAGCCCGAGCGCGGCCCCGCGCAGGGCCTGGGCGAGGGAGGCGCCCGGCGCCACGAAGAGTCCCGCGACCAGCAGCGCGGCCACGCCCGCGACCAGCGGCAGGGCGCTCAGCGCGAGACCGGTGATGCCGTACATCACCCGCCAGTACGTGCCCCGCTGCGGCCGCTCCTTCGGCCAGTTGCGCTTGGCCTTGCCCAGCTTGACCGCGGGCGCGCCCGCCCACCGCTGACCGGTCGGGACCTGCCCGCCGACCGCCGAGCCGGGGGCCACCTCGGCCCGCTTGCCGACCCGGGCGCCCGGGAAGAGCATGCTGCGGGTGCCCACGGTGGCGTGCGCGCCGACCTTGACCGGGCCGACCTCCAGCCGGTCGCCGTCCAGCCAGTACCCGGACAGGTCGACCTCGGACTCCACGGCCGCACCCCGGCCCAGCTTGAGCATGCCGGTCACCGGCGGCAGCGAGTGCAGGTCCACGTCCTGCCCCACCCTGGCGCCCAGCGCCCGCGCGTACCGCTCCAGCCAGGACCCGGTCAGCGCGGTGGCCCCACTGAACTCGGCCAGCCGCTCCGCGGTCCACAGCCGCAGATGCACACTCCCGCCGCGCGGGTACCGCCCGGGTTCGAGCCCCCGCAGCAGCAGCCGCGCCCCGCCCGCCGCGAGCGCGATCCGGCCGGGCGGGGAGAAGAACACCAGCGCGCCGGCCGCCAGCAGCCACCAGGGCGCGGTCGGCAGCCAGCCGTAGCCGGGCAGCAGATTCCCCACGGCGGCCAGGACCAGCGTCCAGCGCACCCCGAGCAGCGTGAACAGCGGAAGGAGCAGCAGGAGCTGGAGGGCCTGGGCGCGGACCGGGACCGGCGCGACCGTGCGGGTTCCGCCGTCGTCCTGCGCCGACTCCTCCAGCCGCCGGGCCAGCTTGCGCAGGACGGGCTGCTGGTAGATGTCGAGGACGGCCGCGCTCGGGTAGCGGGTGCGCAGCCGGGTGGTGAGCTGGGCCGCGGCCAGGCTGCCGCCGCCGATCGCGAAGAAGTCGTCGGAGGCACTGGTCACCGGGATGCCGAGGACCTCCGCCCACTGCTCGGCGAGCCAGGCCTCGGTGCCGTACAGATCGGCCTTCGGGGTCTCGACACCCTCCAGCGGCCAGGGCAGGGCGCCCCGGTCCACCTTCCCGGACGTCCGGGTCGGCAGCTCGGCGACGGGCGCGAGCAGCGGCACCAGCGCGGCGGGCAGCTCGGCCCGCAGCTTCCCGACGGCGGCCGCGTGGTCCCAGCCGTCCTGGGTGACGACGTAACCGACGAGCAGCTGATTGCCGCTGCGGGCGGTACGCACGGCGGCGGCCGCCCCCGCGACGCCGGGCAGGGCCTGCAGCGCGGCATCCACCTCGCCCAGCTCGATCCGCCGCCCGCCGAGCTTGATCTGCTCGTCGGCCCGCCCGAGGAAGATCAGCCCTTCCGGGTCGGCCTTGACCAGGTCACCGCTCCGATAGGCCCGCTCCCACCCCAGCGACGCAAGCGGCGCGTACTTCTCCGCGTCCTTCTCGGCGTCGAGATACCGCGCGAGCCCGACCCCGCCGATCACCAGCTGCCCGCTGCCACCCATGGCCACGGGCTCGCCGCTCTCGTCCACGACGGCCAGCTCCCACCCGCCCAGCGGCAGCCCGATCCTGATGGGCTCCTCACCGGTGAGCAGCGCGGCGCAGGCCACGACGGTCGCCTCGGTCGGCCCGTAGGTGTTCCACACCTCGCGCCCCTCGGTGACCAACCGCTGTGCCAGCTCGGGCGGGCAGGCCTCACCGCCGAAGATCAGCAGCCGTACGTCGCCCAGCGCCTCGGGCTCCCACAGCGCGGCCAGCGTCGGCACGGTGGACACGACCGTGATCTCCTGCTCGACCAGCCAGGGCCCGAGATCGGCACCGCTCCTGACCTGCGACCGGGGCACCGGCACCAGACAGGCGCCGTAGCGCCAGGCCAGCCACATCTCCTCGCAGGACGCGTCGAAGGCGACCGACAGCCCGGCCATCACCCGGTCACCGGGTCCGATCGGCTCCTCGACGAGGAACAGGGCGGCCTCGGCGTCCACGAAGGCGGCGGCACTGCGGTGCGTGACGGCGACGCCCTTGGGCTTCCCGGTGGACCCGGAGGTGAAGATGATCCACGCGTCGTGCTCGACACCGGGCCGCGCGGCGCGGGATCCGGAGCCGCCGTGCAGGGTGAGGGAGTGCCCGGCGCCGATGACGGCCCGTACGTCCGCCTCCCCGAACACCAACTCGGCCCGCTCGTCCGGGTCCTCGGCGTCGACGGGCACATAGGCGGCACCGGCCGCGAGCACGCCGAGAATCGCGACGTACAGCTCATTGGTCCCGGAGGGCACCCGCACCCCGACCCGGTCCCCGAGCCCGACCCCGGCACCGACCAGCCTCCGGCGCAGCCGCTCCACCTCGGCGGCCAGCGCACGGTAGGTGAGACACGTCGAGCCGTCGTCCAGGGCGGGCTCGTCCGGATGGGACCGCACGGTCGCCTCGAAGACGTCGACCAGGGTGCGCGGAGAGCCGGCGGGCCCCGCCGAGAAGCGCGCCCGGCCGCCGAACTGCGTGCGGATCTCTTCGTCGAGCAGGCCGAGAGCGCTGCTCTCGTCTATGGCTGCCATCGGGTCCTCACGTCGGTCCGCCTGAAGTCACAAGCCGGAAATTTTAGTACGACGCTAGGCTCCGCCCCTTTGTCCGGCGACTCGGGAGGGCTGTCCGGGCAACTGCCGGGGACCGGACCGAGGTCGCTGACCTGCCGATCTTCGAGCCGGACGAGACATGCCCCACACAGCGCCAAGGAGCGGACATTCAGGGGCAGTTGGTACGGCGATCCCGCTCGGGGCACAAGAAGAGGGCCCCTGCTGAGCAGGAGCCCTCACTGGTGTCCGAGGGGGGACTTGAACCCCCACGCCCGATAAAGGGCACTAGCACCTCAAGCTAGCGCGTCTGCCATTCCGCCACCCGGACAAGGTGTCTGTCGTGCGGGGGATCCCTTTCGGCGGGGCTTCCCTCGCGGCGACGAAGGAAACATTACCAGGCTTTCGGGGGTGGCTGATCACCCCCCGTCCCCGGGGGCGGTCGTGCGTGAACGGCGTGTGACGGGCCGGGACCGGTCTTGGGCCGCGGGCGGGGGCGGAGAGAGGATGAGGGCACCGGGGGAGCCAGGAGCGACCCGGCGGTACAGCCAGTCGTGACAGCGGGAGGAAGCACGTGAGCGAGACGGACACGGCCAGGAGCGTCACCGGCGAGGACGAGGTCGTGGACCTCTGCCGCGAGCTGATCCGGTTCGACACCAGCAACTACGGCGACCACTCGGGCCCCGGCGAGCGGGGGGCCGCGGAATGGGTCGCGGAGAAGCTCGCCGAGGTCGGGCTGGAGCCGAAGATCTACGAATCCCACCCGGGCCGCGCCTCGACGGTGGCCCGCATCGAGGGGGAGGACCCGTCCCGGCCCGCGCTGCTGATCCACGGCCACCTGGACGTCGTACCGGCCAACGCCGTCGACTGGACCCACGACCCGTTCTCCGGTGAGGTCGCCGACGGCTGCGTGTGGGGGCGCGGGGCCGTCGACATGAAGGACATGGACGCCATGACCCTCGCGGTCGTGCGCGACCGGCTGCGCAGCGGGCGACGGCCGCCGCGGGACATCGTGGTCGCCTTCCTGGCGGACGAGGAGGCGGGCGGCACCTACGGCGCCCGGTATCTCGTCGACCACCACCCCGACCTCTTCGAGGGTGTCACCGAGGCGATCAGTGAGGTCGGCGGCTTCTCCTTCACCGTGAACGAGCAGCGCCGGCTCTATCTGATCCAGACGGCCGAGAAGGGCATGCACTGGATGAAGCTGACCGTGGCCGGCACCGCCGGGCACGGGTCCATGATCCACCGGGACAACGCCATCACCGAGCTGTCCGAGGCGGTGGCCCGGGTCGGCCGGCACAAGTTCCCGGTGCGGGTCACCAAGACCACCCGGGCCTTCCTGGACGAGCTGGGCGACGCGCTCGGCACCGAGCTGGACCCGGAGGACATGGAGGCCACGCTCGCCAAGCTCGGCGGCATCGCCAAGCTGATCGGCGCGACCCTGAGCAACACGGCCAACCCCACGCAGCTGAACGCCGGTTACAAGGTCAACGTCATCCCGGGCGAGGCCACCGCGCACATCGACGGACGGTTCCTGCCGGGATACGAGGAGGAGTTCCTCGGCGACCTCGACCGGCTGCTCGGCCCGAACGTCCGGCGCGCGGACGTCCACGCCGACAAGGCCGTCGAGACCAGCTTCGACGGCGCGCTGGTGGAGGCCATGCAGTCCGCGCTGCTCGCCGAGGACCCCACCGCCAAGGCCATCCCCTACATGCTCTCCGGCGGCACCGACGCCAAGTCCTTCGACGACCTCGGCATCCGCGGCTTCGGCTTCGCCCCGCTGAAGCTGCCGCCGGAGCTGGACTTCGCCGGCATGTTCCACGGCGTGGACGAGCGGGTGCCGGTGGACGGCCTGCGGTTCGGCGTGCGGGTGCTGGACCGGTTCATCGACGCGTCGTGAGGCTTTGCCCAGGAGTAATCGGGCGCGCGTACGACACCGACTGAGAAGAGTGAATCGGACCATAAGCTCGTAGCTCCATTACTCCCTCCTCGTTACAGCTGACGTGATCCCCGCACCTTGGGATCGCATTGCCAACGAGGAGGAAGTAATGATCAAGAAGGTCGTCGCTGCTGCGGCTGCCACCGGTGGGCTGGTTCTCGCGGGCGCGGGCCTGGCTGTCGCCGACTCCGGTGCTCAGGGTGCCGCCGTGCACTCCCCGGGTGTCATCTCCGGCAACGTCGTCCAGGTGCCCGTCCACGTCCCGGTGAACGTGTGCGGCAACACGATCAACGTGATCGGGCTCCTGAACCCCGCCTTCGGCAACACCTGCATCAACAAGTGACGCAGGCTCCCTGAGGGGGCGTACGTGACAAGCCGTCGGCCCCGGAGCGCGCTCCATGCGCTCCGGGGCCGACCGGCCTTTTCGTTCCGAACAGAAGCGAAGGCAGGGGGGAAATCAGCATGCGACAAGGCACACGCAAGGGCCTGATGACAATGGCCGCGGCGACCGGTGTGATCGCCGCCGCGAGCGGCTACGCCCACGCGGACGCCGGTGCGACCGGCTCCGCCGCCGGCTCACCCGGCGTACTGTCCGGCAACACGGTGCAGGTCCCGGTGCACGCGCCGGTCAACATCTGCGGCAACACCGTGAACGTCGTCGGACTGCTCAACCCGTCCGTGGGCAACAAATGCGCCAACCACGGCGGCACTTCGGCGGGCGGCTCCGGCGGCTCCGGGGGCGCGCACGCGGGCGGCCACACCGGCGGCTCGCCCGGCGTCGGCTCCGGCAACACCATCCAGGCGCCGATCGACGCCCCGGTGAACGTCTGCGGAAACAGCGTGAACGTCATCGGCGTGGGCAACGCCACCACGGGCAACGACTGCGCCAACGGCGGCGGTGATCACCATGGCCAGCCGCCGGGGGGCGGTTACGGCAATCCGCCTGGTGAGGGCGGCCACGGCAACCCGCCTGGCCATCCCGGACAGCCGGGACAGCCGGGCCATCCCGGTCATCCGGGACAGCCGGGTCACCCGGGAGGCCCGACCACCCCGCCCGGCAAGGGCGGTCACACGCCCCACGGGCCACAGGGGACGCAAGGGACCCACGGGCCCCACGGGTCCACGCAGGTCCACCAGCAGGGCGGCCGTGACGCCCAACTGCCGACCACGGCCCAGCTCGCCCACACCGGCAGCGATGTGCCGCTCGGCCTGGCGCTGCCGGTCGGCGCGGGCGCGCTGCTCGCGGGCGCGGTGCTGTACCGCAAGGCGCGGGCCGCGGCCTAGCGGGCAACGCCGGGCACGGACAGGCCCGTACGGCACTGTGGGCCGTACGGCCCGGAAAACGGAGCGGGCCCTGCCATGCCGGCGGGGCCCGCTCCGTTCATGTTCCCGGCCTCACCACGTGGCTCGCACCTGGCGGATGATCCGTCGGCGCAACCGCACCCTGCGGCTGCCGTCGCGCATCAGGCTCAGTCGGTCCAACTCCCAGTGTCCGTACTCGGCATGGTCGGTCAGCAGACGTGTGGCCTCCTTGCGGGAGACCCCGCGAGGTACGTACACGTCGACAAATTCGTATTCCGGCATCGCATCTATTGTGCGGGCTGGGGCCCGGTACGGATAGCGTCTGCACTATGTCTGATGCTGCGCAGCCCACCGCTGCCGAGGTACGTGCCGCCGCCGAGGCGATCAAGACCGCCCTCGACCGTCATCTGGCGGCGGTCGAACGCAGGTCGGGGGAGGACGACCCGGCCGTGTCCGAGGCGTTCAACCAGCTGGCCGCGGCCGCCGAGGTGTACGACGAGCTGCTCTACGACCGCTACGACGAGGTCACGCCCTTCGAGATCCCTGGTACGGAGGAGCTGCCGCCGTACGCGGGTCCCGAGGAACCGAACGCGATCAGTGTGCTGATCCGCCGCGACTACGCAGTCGCGGAACCCCAGCGGCTGCTCGCGCAGGCCCAGCGGGTCGAGGCGGCGGAGTACGACGAGACCGGCGGCGCCGCCGAGGGCGGGGCCGGTACGGTCCCCGGGGCGCTGGGCGTCCTCTTCGGCGAGTTCGAACCGGACGAGATCGCCTCCCGGCACAAGGAGTTCGGCCTGGAGGAGGGCGACTCCACGCTGTGGGTCACCGCGGCGGAGGAGCCGCCCGAGGCCGGGGAGTGGCTGGAGGCGCCGTTCGAGCACATCGACCCGCAAGGGGTGGTGTGCCGGTTCGACGTGAGCGCGGTGTTCGACGACGAGGAAGACGAAGAGGAAGGCGCCGACGAGGAGGACGATCTCGAGTTCGTCGAGGACGAGGAGAGGTGACCTCGGCCGGCGGTGCCGTAGGGCCTGGGACCGGCACGGCACCGCCGGAATCCGCCGTGGTGGCTGATCGCCGTGGCGGGGAGAAGGAGATCAGTCGGCGGCCGGCGCCTGCGTGCGCAGCAGCGTCTGCAGACGGGTCGTACGGGCCTTGGCCAGGGTCTCCGCCACCGCCTTCGGCAGGGCCTGCTCCACCCCGTGGACCACGGACAGATGCCGCTCCGCCCGGCCGAACGCCGTGTACACCCAGGGTCTGCTGAGCGCCTGCGCCGCGTCGCCGGGCAGCACGACGACCGCCGCCGGCCAGCGGGCCCCCACCGCCTGGTGCGCGGTCAGCGCCCAGCCGTGCCGTACGGAGCCCTCCACCCGCTCGCGCGGTACGACGACCGGGGCGCCCTCGCAGGTCAGGTGCAGCCCCTCGGCGTCGGCCTTCACGACCACGCCCGGCACCGTACGGCCCGGGGCGGGGGCGTAGGCGATCCGGTCGCCGGGGTCGAAGCCGCCGAAGCGGCCGGGGCCGGGGTTCAGGCGCTCCTTCAGGGCGGTGTTGAGGGCGCGGGTGCCCGCGGCGCCGCCGTGCCCCGGTGTGATCACCACGGTCTGGTCGGCCGGGATCCCGATCGCGCGCGGCACCGAGTCCGCGACCAGCTGGACCGTGCGGTGCACCGCCTCGCCCGCGTCCCGCACCGGGACGATGACGATCTCCTTGCCGGGGGCGTCGACCTGGTTCAGCTCGCCGATGCCGATGCCCGAGACCAGCTCCCCGATCGGGCCGGGGTCGGGGACGCGCGAGGCGATCTGCGGGCAGGCGCGGGAGGCGATGAGATCGGCGAAGACCCGGCCCGGACCGGCCGACCACAGCACCGCCGGGTCGCCGCTCAGCACCAGCCGGGCCCCGTCCGGCAGCGACTCCACCAGCATCGCCGCGCTCTCCACGTCCAGCTGCGGCGCGTCCAGGACGATCAGCAGGTCCAGTTCCAGGGCGCCGTCCGCGTCCCGGCCCGGGCCCTCGGCGCCGGACAGCAGCCCGGCGACCGTGCCCACGCTCCGCTCCGCCGCGTCCGTGCCCTGGAGTGTGGCCAGGCGACGGCGGCCGTCGGGCGTGTGGCAGACGGCGAAGGCCCGCAGGCCGGCGGCGCGGGCGGCGCCGAGCAGCGCCGCCGGTTCGGCGCGGGAGGCCTCGCCGCCGGTGTGCAGCACCAGGCCGTGCCCGGCGACCGCGCGGACCAGGTCGGCGGCACCGCCGGGGGCCGCGGCGCCGGAGGCCGCGTCGGCGGCCGCCTGCCAGGCCTCCTCGGCCTCCTGGGACAGTGAGTTGACGAGCCGGGCCAGACCGTCGGCGAGGCTCTCCTCGGCCAGTGCGTAGCGCTCGAGGCCGACGAGCACGCGGACCGGCCGCTCCGTTTCCTCGTCGTCGCCGTCCTCCGCCGCCTGGGGAGCGGCGCCGGCGGGGTCCTCCAGGGCGTCCTGGAAGGCCAGGGCCTCGGCCTCGGCGAGCGTGCTCTGCACCGCCGCGTCCGGGTCGGGTACGCCCTGCCGGCCCAGTGCCGTGGTGAGTGTGGGCAGCTCCAGCGCGGTGTGGCCGGCCAGGGCCGCCTGCTCCAGCAGCCAGACGGTCACCGCACGGCCCCGCCGCTCGTCGTCCGGGCCACAGTCCGCGCCGAGCAGCGCCCGCGCGAAGCCGTCGGCCTGGTCGGGCCGTACGCCCGCGATGCGCAGCAGCTGCCAGGGGTCGTCCCGGAGGGCGCTGTCGGCGCCCTCGCCGAGCGCGGCCGCCACCTGCGGGGCGAGGGCCTCGGGTGCGCCGCCCTCCGCCAGTACCCGGTGGACGGCCTCGACCGTCTCCGGCGCGGACGCGCTGGGCGCGACGGCCGCCGGGGCGGGGGTGGGCTGCGGCCGCCGTACGGGCTCCGGCGCCGGGCGGCGCGGGGCCGGTGCGGGCTCGGCGAACACCGTGGCCGCCGGCTTCTCGCCGCCCTCCACGGCGCGGATCGCCGCGAGCAGATCGGCCGCCGTACCGCTCAGCTTGCCGCCGCTCTCGATCGGCCCCTTCTTCTCGGCCCTGCGCCGCTCGATCCGCTCCCGCTCGACCCGCTGCGCGGCCAACTCGGCCTCCGCCTCGGACAGCTGGGCCGCCCCAGCATCGCCACCGCCGTCACCGGTGCTCGTGCTGCCTTCGGCTCCGCCTGCGCCCGCGTCGCCTTCACCGTCGGCCCCGTTCGCGCCTTCGGCCCCGCCGCTGTCGTCCGCGCCGGTCTTGCCCTCGCCCTCGCTCGCGTCTGCGCTTTCAGCAGCGTCGTTGCTTGCCGCGCCCACGCTGCGCTCCGCGTCGGCCCCGATCGCGCCGTCGGCTGCCCCGCCGTCGTCGCCCGCGCCCTCGTCGCCGCCCGGACTCCCCCCGACGCCGTCCGCACGGCTCTCCTCGGGCGCGGGTGTGGTCTTGCCGCCCGGGGCCTCGGGTGTGTCCGGTGTCCCCGGCGTGGCCTGCTCCGTGGTCTCCGGCTCCGTGCTCACAGCGTGCTCCAGTCGTGATCGGGATAGCGGTGCACGGGCGCCGACACATCGTCCAGCGCCCTGCAGATCTCGTCAGGAAGATTAAGGGCCTCCACTGACAATGCGGCCGTGAGCTGCTGCGCGTTGCGCGCGCCGACGATCGGGGCGGCCACACCGGGCCGGTCCCGGACCCAGGCGAGGGCCACCTGGAGCGGGGTCACCGCGAGCCCGTCGGCGGCCGTCGTCACCGCGTCCACGATGCGGGTCGCGGTGTCGTCGAGATACGGCTCGACGAACGGCGCCAGATGCTCGGAGGCACCGCGCGAGTCCGGGGGAGTGGTGTGCCGGTACTTGCCGGTCAGCACGCCCCGGCCGAGCGGGGAGGAGGGCAGCAGGCCCACGCCGAGGTCCAGCGCGGCGGGCAGCACCTCGCGCTCGACACCGCGCTGGAGCAGCGAGTACTCCAGCTGCGTGCTGGCCAGCCGGGTCCGAGTACCCGGCGCCGCGAGCTGCCAGGTGGCCGCCTTGGCGAGCTGCCAGCCACAGAAGTTGGAGACGCCGGCGTAGCGGGCGCGGCCGCTGCTCACCGCTATGTCGAGGGCCTGGAGGGTCTCCTCCAGCGGGGTGTCGGGATCGTAGGCGTGCACGTGCCACAGGTCGACGTAGTCCGTCCCCAGACGGGCGAGGGAGGCGTCGAGCGCGGCGAGCAGATGGCCGCGGGAGCCGTCGAAGCGTCGGTCGGGGTCGGGGACGCTGCCCGCCTTGGTGGAGATCACCAGGTCCCGGCGCGGGACGAGTCCGTCCATCAGCTGCCCGAGCAGATACTCCGCCTCCCCGTCGCCGTACACGTCCGCGGTGTCGACGAGCGATCCGCCGGCTTCCCAGAACGCCTTCAGCATGTCCGCGGCGTCGTGCTGGTCGGTGTCCCTGCCCCAGGTGAGGGTGCCCAGACCGATGCGTGACACGCGCAGGCCGGTACGGCCGAGATGCCTCTGCTCCATGCGGGCGAGATTACTGGCCAGAACCGGTGCGGTGGGTTGCCTGTGGATAACCGGGTTGGGCGGCGAGCCGGTGTTTCAGGTGCCCTGCGCCTGCCCCCGATCTCCGTCCCCGCGCTAAGGTCGCCTCCACAGGGACGTTACTCACGGGTAAGGGGAATCGGCCATGCAGCTCGGGATCAACCTCGGCTACTGGGGTGCCGGAATGGACGGGGACAATCTGGCCGTGGCCCAGGAGGCCGACCGGCTGGGGTACTCCGTGTGCTGGGCCGCCGAGGCGTACGGCTCCGACGCGGCCACCGTGCTCAGCTGGGTCGCCGCCCAGACCGAGCGCATCGACGTCGGCTCGGCCATCTTCCAGATCCCGGCCCGGCAGCCCGCGATGACCGCGATGACCGCCGCGACGCTCGACTCGCTCTCCGGCGGCCGGTTCCGGCTCGGCCTCGGCGTCTCCGGTCCGCAGGTCTCCGAGGGCTGGTACGGCGTCAAGTTCGACAAACCGCTGGCACGCACGCGTGAGTACGTGGAGATCGTGCGCAAGGCGATGACGCGGGAGCGGCTGACGTACGAGGGCGAGCACTGGACGCTTCCGCTGCCGGGCGGCCCGGGCAAGCCGATCAAGCTGACCGTGCACCCGCAGCGCGAGCACATCCCGCTGTACATCGCCGCGATCGGCCCGAAGAACCTGGAGCAGACCGGGGAGATCGCCGACGGGGCGTTGGTGATCTTCCCGTCCGCCGAGCACCTCGAGGAGACCACCGTCACCCACCTGCGCGCCGGGCGGGCGAAGGCCGGCAAGACGCTCGACGGGTTCGACATCTGCCCGACCCTGCCGCTCGCCGTCGGTGACGACAAGGACGTGGCCCGGCTCGCCGACACCTTCCGGCCCTACACCGCGCTGTACGTCGGCGGCATGGGCAGTGCCAAGCAGAACTTCTACAACCAGCTCGCGCGGCGCATGGGGTACGAGAAGGAGGCCGCCGAGATCCAGGAGAAGTACCTGTCCGGGGACAAGGCCGGTGCCGCGGCGGCGATTCCGCAGGACCTCATCGACAAGACGACACTGCTCGGCTCCGTCGACCGGATCGCCGACCGGATGAAGGCCTACGCGGACGCCGGGGTCACCACCCTCAGCCTGGCTCCCGCCGGCTTCACGCTGGAGGAGCGGCTGACCTCCCTGCGGGCCGGCAGCGAGGCCCTGGAGCGGGCCGGGCTGGCCTAGGGAGCTTCAGCGGCCGTGGTGGGGGCTCGGGGGTCTTCCCCGCCACGGCCGTCATGAGGAACAACGCGTCCCGCCCCGCGTGGTTACGACTCCGGCGTCATCCTTTCGGCCGAGCGGGCGTGCACAGCTGTTGCGTTCCCTATTTGCTCCCATTTGACTCGTTTTATGCTTTCGGCCAAGAGTCTCTTCCAGGAGATCCTCGACCACGACGAGTCCTTCCGGCTCTTCTGCTCCATCGCCGCCGGCGGGGAGTGCCAGGGCGGCTGGGAGAACGGCCGGATCGCCGCACTCGTCCCGCGCGGCGAACGCGCGCTCGCCCCGAAGATCGCCCGCCACGGAGCCGACGAGGACAAGCACGGCCGCATCTTCAACGCCCTGCTGAGGAAGCGCGGACTCACCCCCGTCGCCGTACCGCCCGAGACCGACTACACGATGCTCCTGGAGCGGCGCGGCATCGGCCTCGCCCACGACAGGCTCCGGCGCGACGAGCCGCTCGGCGAGCGGGACATCATCGTCTACCTCTCCCACAGCCGGGTCACCGAACAGCGCGCCTCCGAGCAGATGGAACTGCTCCTGAAGTACTTCGCCGACCACCCCGACATCGGCAGAGCCGTCCGGATGATCTCCGCCGACGAGGACAACCACCTCGCCTACACCCACGAGGAACTGCTGCGGTTCGCCGCCGCCGGGCACGGCCGGCTGATCCAGCGCACCCTGCGCGCGTGCGCGCTCGCCGAGATCGCCGTCCACCGGGACGTCAGCCTCGCCGTGATGGCCCGCATGGGCCGCATCCTGGGCTGGTCCCGGGCCAGGTCCGCGCTGCTTGCCGCCGGCATCCGCGCGGTGTACGCCTACGAACGCCTCGCCGGCTGGCACCGTATGACCACCCTGCGCATGCCCGAGCGCCGCGACCCTCTGGGCGGACCCGCGACCCCCGCGGCCGAGTTCGCGTGAGCGGGCCTCACAGCCAGCCGCGCCGCTTGAACAGGCGGTACAGCAGCACCTCCAGGGCCCCCATCGCCAGGATCACCGCCGGGTACGACCACAGCCAGTGCAGCTCCGGCATGTGGTCGAAGTTCATGCCGTAGATACCGGCGATCATCGTGGGGACCGCGGCCATCGCCGCCCACGCGGAGATCTTCCGCATGTCGTCGTTCTGCCGCACGCTCATCTGCGCCAGATGCGCCGACAGGACGTCGGACACCAGCCGGTCCAGCGCCTCCACGGACTCGTTCACGCGCGCGAGGTGGTCGCTCACGTCCCGGAAGAAGGGCCGCGCCTTGTCGTGCACGAAGGGCACCGAGCCGCCGAGCGGTCCGGGGCCGGCCAGCCGGGTCAGCGGCACCGCCAGCGGGCCGGTGGCCCGGCGGAACTCCAGGACCTGCCGCTTGAACGTGTAGATCCGGGACGCGGTGTGCCGCGAGGTGCCGCGCTCCGGCTGGAACACCTCCGCCTCCAGCTCCTCCAGGTCGTTCTGCAGCTCCGTCGCCACCTCCAGGTAGTGGTCGACCGTGGCGTCGGCGATCGCGTACAGCACGGTGGTGGGGCCCTTGTCGAGCATCTCCGGCTCCTCCTCCAGCCGGTGCCGTACGGCGGCCAGCGGCGAGCCCTGGCCGTGGCGCACGGTCACCACGAAGCAGTCGCCGATGAAGACCATGACCTCGCCGGCCGAGACGGTGTCGCTCTCGGGTTCGTAGACGACCGGTTTCAGCACCATGAACAGCGAGTCGTCGTAGACCTCCAGCTTCGGCCGCTGATGCGCCTTGAGGGCGTCCTCGACGGCCAGCGGATGCAGCCCGAACTCCCGCGTGACCAGGTCGAACTCCCGCTCCGACGGCTCGTACAGCCCGATCCACACGAACCCGCCCGCCGCCCGCGCCTCGTCCAGCGCGTCGGACAGGTCCTCCGGGCCCTCGGTGCGGTGCCCGTGCCGGTAGACGGCGCAGTCCACGATCACGGAGCGCATTCTCCCTTCGCCCGCTCAGCGGCGCACGCGCTGATACGCCTACCCTGGGCCGCATGCCCACGCTGATCCTCGTAAGGCACGGACGGTCCACCGCCAACACCTCCGGCGTGCTCGCCGGGTGGACGCCAGGCGTCACCCTGGACGAGCGGGGCGCCGCCCAGGCCGCCGCGCTGCCCGGCAGGCTCGCGGGCCTGCCCCTTGCCGAGGTCGTCACGAGCCCCCTGCAACGCTGCCAGGAGACCGTACGGCCGCTGCTGGAGGCCCGTCCGGAGCTGCGCGTCCACACCGACGACCGGATCGGTGAGTGCCACTACGGCGACTGGTCCGGCCGCAAGCTCGCCGAGCTGAAGGACGAGCCGCTGATGGAGGTCGTCCAGGCCCACCCGTCGGCCGCCGCCTTCCCCGGCGGTGAGTCCCTGCGGGCCATGCAGACCCGTGCCGCCGAGGCCGTACGCGAGTGGAACGCGCGCGTGGAGCGCGATCACGGAGCCGACGCCGTCTATCTGATGTGCTCGCACGGTGACATCATCAAGTCCCTGGTCGCCGACGCCCTCGGACTTCATCTCGACCTCTTCCAGCGGATCTCCGTGGAGCCCTGTTCCGTCACCGCGATCCGCTACACCCGCCTCAGGCCCTATCTGATCCGCCTCGGCGACACCGGGGACTTCGCCTCCCTCGCCCCGCGCGAGGTACCGGGCGACGAAACCGGCGAGGGCGACGCACCGGTCGGGGGTGGTGCGGGCGCACCGTGATCGTCGGCCGCAGTAGGGTGAAGCGATCCACCACAGTCGGATCCACCCCCGTCGGAACCACCGCAGTCGGGTACGCGCGTGGCCGGCACCGCTGAAGCTCTCGAATCCAATGGAGACAGGACGTGTCCCGTCAGGTGTTCCTTTACGACCCGCCGGACCGCTTCGTGGCCGGCACGGTCGGACTGCCCGGGCGCCGTACGTTCTTCCTCCAGGCCACGGCAGGCTCCCGGGTGACCAGCGTGGCACTGGAGAAGACCCAGGTCGCCGCGCTCGCCGAGCGCATGGACGAACTGCTCGACGAGGTCGTGCGGCGCAGCGGCGGCAGCGCGGCCGTCCCCGCCGTCGCGCCCGCCGAGATCGCCGACACCGCCCCGCTGGACAGCCCCGTCGAGGAGGAGTTCCGCGTCGGCACCATGGCGCTGGCCTGGGACGGCGAGGAACAGCGCATGATCGTCGAGGCGCAGGCCCTCGTGGAGCTGGAGGCCGACACCGAGGAGGACCTCGCCGAGGCCGAGGAGCGCCTGCTCCAGGACGAGGAGAACGGGCCCCCGATGCTGCGGGTCCGGCTGACCGGCGCGCAGGCCCGGGCCTTCGCCAAGCGCGCCCTCGACGTCGTCAACGCCGGGCGGCCGCCGTGCCCGCTGTGCAGCCTCCCGCTCGATCCGGAAGGACACGTATGTCCGCGCCAGAACGGATACCGCCGCGGGGCGTGACGCCCACCGACGCGCCCGCCGGCACGGCCGACGCGGAGCTGCTCGCATGCGGTGAGCTGACCGTGCGCGGCCGGATCCGCGAGGCGTCGAACGCCGCGCTGTTCTGCACCATCGCCTACGACGGCCGGGAAGCCTCCTGCGTGTACAAGCCGGTGGCCGGCGAGCGCCCGCTGTGGGACTTCCCCGACGGCACCCTGGCGGGCCGCGAGGTGGCCGCCTACGAGGTCTCCGAGGCCACCGGCTGGGGGCTCGTCCCGCCGACCGTGCTGCGCGACGGGCCGTACGGCGAGGGCATGTGCCAGCTGTGGATCGACGTCCAGGCCGAGGCGGAGCTGCTCGCCCTGGTCGACGCCGAGGAGCCGGAGCCGGGCTGGAAGGCGATCGGCCTCGCCGACGTCGGCGAGGGCCGCACCGCGCTGCTCGTGCACGCCGACGACGAGCGGCTGCGCCGGCTCGCCGTCCTCGACGCGGTGATCAACAACGCCGACCGCAAGGGCGGCCATCTGCTGCCCACCACCGGCGGCCGGCTCTACGGCATCGACCACGGCGTCACCTTCAACGTCGAGAACAAGCTGCGCACCCTGCTGTGGGGCTGGGCCGGGGAGCCGCTGACCTCCGACGCCGTCGACGTCCTGGTGGGCCTGCGGGAGGGCCTCGCCGGGCCGCTGGGCGAGCGGCTGACCGTACTGATCACGGAAGCCGAGATCGACGCCACGCGCGCGCGTGTCGAGGCGCTGCTCACCGCGGGGGTGCATCCGGAGCCGAGCGGGGAGTGGCCGGCGATCCCCTGGCCACCCGTGTAAGCACAACAGCGGCAGATGTACAAGACCGTCTAACCGGCCATCCGGCGCGATCCCATTCGTATACGCAGCTCGTGGCCGGTTAGGCTCATGTACATGCATGCCTGGCCCGCTTCCGAGGTCCCCGCCCTGCCTGGTCAGGGCCGCGACCTGAGGATCCACGACACCGCGACCGGTGGTCTGGTCACCCTCGACCCCGGTCCCGTCGCCCGCCTCTATGTCTGCGGCATCACGCCGTACGACGCGACCCACCTGGGGCACGCGGCGACCTACAACGCGTTCGACCTCGTTCAGCGCGTGTGGCTCGACACCAAGCGGCAGGTCCACTACGTCCAGAACGTCACCGACGTCGACGATCCGCTGCTGGAGCGCGCGGAGCGCGACAACGTCGACTGGGTCGCCCTCGCCGAGAAGGAGACGGCCCTCTTCCGCGAGGACATGACCGCCCTGCGGATGCTTCCGCCGCAGCACTACATAGGTGCCGTGGAGTCGATACCCGGCATCGTCCCGCTCGTGGAGCGGCTGCGTGACCTCGGCGCGGCCTACGAGCTCGAGGGCGACATCTACTTCTCCGTCGAGTCCGACCCGAACTTCGGCAAGGTCTCGAACCTCGACGCGGCCGCCATGCGGCTGCTGTCCGCCGAGCGCGGCGGCGACCCGGACCGCCCGGGCAAGAAGAACCCGCTCGACCCGATGCTGTGGATGGCGGCCCGCGAGGGCGAGCCCAGCTGGGACGGCGCCTCCCTCGGCCGGGGCCGGCCCGGCTGGCACATCGAGTGCGTGGCCATCGCCCTCGACCATCTGGGCATGGGCTTCGACGTCCAGGGCGGCGGCTCCGACCTGGCCTTCCCGCACCACGAGATGGGCGCCTCGCACGCCCAGGTGCTGACCGGCGAGTTCCCCATGGCCAAGGCGTACGTCCACGCCGGCATGGTCGCCCTGCACGGCGAGAAGATGTCCAAGTCCAAGGGCAACCTGGTCTTCGTCTCGGCGCTGCGCCGCGACGGCGTCGACCCCGCCGCCATCCGGCTCGCCCTGCTGGCCCACCACTACCGCGCCGACTGGGAGTGGACCGACCAGGTCCTCCAGGACGCCGTGACCCGCCTGGGCCACTGGCGCGCCGCCGTCTCCCGCCCCGACGGCCCGTCGGCCGACGCCCTGGTGGAGGAGATCCGCGAGGCCCTGTCCCACGACCTCGACGCCCCCACCGCCCTCGCGGCCGTGGACCGCTGGGCGGCGAGGCAGGAGGAGCAGGGCGGCACCGACACGGGCGCGCCGGGCGTCGTCACGCGTGCGGTGGACGCGCTGCTGGGCGTGGCGCTCTAGCTCCGGCAGTTCCGATGCATGCGGAAGGGGCGGTTCCCTCCTCGGGAACCGCCCCTTCCGGTGTCCTCACTCCTCCGAGCCGTCCTCGTCGTCGCCCTCGGCCGCATCCGGCTTGGGCGGTTTCGGGGGCCGGTTCTTCCCGCCGGGGGTGTCCCTGCGGAACGAGCCACCGTCCCCGCCGTCGGCCGTCGCGTGGCCGCCCGGAGGGTTCCCGTCCCGGCGCCGCAGATACCGCTCGAACTCGCGGGCGATCGCCTCACCCGACGCCTCCGGCAGCTCCGCGGTGTCCCGGGCCTCCTCCAGCGTCTGGACGTACTCGGCGACCTCGCTGTCCTCGGCGGCCAGCTGGTCCACGCCCACCTGCCAGGCGCGCGCGTCCTCGGGCAGCTCGCCCTGCGGGATGCGCAGGTCCAGCAGGTCCTCCAGGCGGTTGAGCAGCGCCAGCGTGGCCTTCGGGTTGGGCGGCTGGGAGACGTAGTGCGGTACGGCCGCCCACAGCGACACCGCCGGAACACCAGCGTGCGTGCACGCCTCCTGCAGGACGCCGACGATCCCCGTCGGGCCCTCGTACTTGGTCTCCTCCAGGTCCATCCGCTGGGCCAGGTCCGGGTCGGACGTGACCCCGCTGACCGGCACCGGACGCGTGTGCGGGGTGTCACCGAGCAGGGCGCCCAGGATGACGACCAGCTCCACGCCCAGCTCGTGCGCGAAGCCCAGCAGCTCGTTGCAGAACGAGCGCCAGCGCATGGACGGTTCGATCCCGCGGACCAGCACCAGGTCGCGCGGCTTCTCGCCGCCGACGCGGACCACCGACAACCTTGTCGTCGGCCAGGTGATCTTGCGCACTCCGGCATCCATGAACACCGTGGGACGGTTCACCTGGAAGTCGTAGTAGTCCTCGGCGTCCAGCGCCGCGAACACCTCGCCCTTGAACTCGCGTTCCAGATGCGCGACCGCCGTGGAGGCGGCGTCACCGGCATCGTTCCAGCCCTCGAACGCGGCCACCATGACTGGGTCGATCAGCTCGGGAACCCCCTCCAGCTCGATCACCCAGTGCCTCCTTCCGACGTGCCCTCGCTTGACTCACCAACCTTACGGCGTCCGGCGGGGGCGCCCGCAGCCCCCTTGCACGGGGGAGTGAACGGATCACTGCCCCGATCGTCCGTGCGGAACACCCCCGGCTGGCCGGGACCTCACAGCGTGCTGCGCAGCCACTGCTCCACGCTCGCGATGTGCACGGTCGCCCAGGAGCGGGCCGCCTCCGCGTCGCGGTCGCGCAGGGCGGCCAGGATCGCCCGGTGCTCGCGCAGGGTGCGGCCCACGGCGTCCTCCTGGGTGAGGCCGCGCCAGATCCGGGCCCGGGTCGTCGGGCCCGACAGGCCGTCCAGCAGGGAGCACAGCACGGAGTTGCCGGCGCCGCGCACGATGCCGCGGTGGAACTCCAGGTCGGCGGCGACCAGTTGCTCCACCGAGGGCTCGGCGCCCAGCGCGTCCAACTGGGCGGACAGGGCGTCCAGTTGCTGCTCGCTGATCCGGAAGGCGGCCATCGCCGTCGCGGCCGGCTCCAGGATGCGGCGCACCGCGAGGAACTCCAGCACGGTGTCGTCGCGGTGGAAGTCCACGACGAAGCTCATCGCCTCCAGCAGCAACTGCGGGTCCAGGCTGGTGACATATGTGCCGTCGCCCTGGCGCACGTCCAGGATCCGGATCAGCGACAGGGCCCGTACGGCCTCCCGCAGCGAGTTGCGCGACAGGCCCAGCTCGGCCGCGAGTTCGCTCTCCTTGGGCAGCCGGTCACCGGGGCGCAGCGCACCCGAGACGATCATGTCCTTGATCTTCTCGATCGCCTCATCGGTGACTGCCATGACCGGCCTCCTGTCGCCCGCACCCTGCCCAGACATCGGATGTCTCAGCACATTATGCGGCCGTGCCGTCGAACCACTCCTTGCAGTCCGCCCAGTGCCGCACCCAGCCGGCGAACCCCGGTCGGGCGCTCGTACACCCGAACTCCGCGCCGAACGGCACCGCGCCCTCACCGGTGATCTGCCATATGTGGCCCCGGTGCGGGCCGGTGACGATCAGGTGCCAGTCCATGCCGCAGCCGTCGGTCCCGAGTACGAGCGAGCCGTGGTGGGCGACCTGTTCGATCACGGTGTCGGGGTCCTCGTACGGCCCGTCGTCCTCCTCCCACACCCACGCTTTGGTGAGCGGGAACGGCTTGTCCGGATCCTGGCTCGCGGCCGCCCGGGCCAGCCCGCTGAGCCCGTAGTGCGGCGGACCCTGCGCGGACCCGTCGGTCACCTCCGCCACGAACGAGCGGTAGGGCTCGGGCAGCGTCACCCCGTGCCGTGCCTCGAAGGCCCGCGCCCCTTCCCAGCCCAGCGCCGACGCGCCGCCGTCGTCGTCCACGCCGAAGGCCGCCCGCAGCGCCGCGAGTTCGCCCGGATCCACCTGATCGTCGTTCATGACCCCATGGAAGCACCCGGCACTGACATTGATGCCCCTCGCCGCATGCGAAAGGGGCGGCCCCACCGCGGTGGAGCCGCCCCTGTGCCGTGCCGGCTACTTCTTGTCGAGCAGGTCCTGGACCTTCGCCCGGACCTCGTCCGTGGCCAGGCCCCGGATCGTCAGCGTCGTACGGCGGCGCAGCACGTCGTCCGCCGTCTCGGCCCACTCGTGGTCACGGGCCCAGACGACCTGCGCCCAGATCTCCGGGGCGTCGGGGTGGACGCGCTCGGCCAGTTCCGGGTGCTCGTTGGCGATCCGGGCGATGTCGAAGGCCAGGGAGCCGTAGTGGGTGGCCAGGTGCCTCGCGGTGTCGGCGGCCATGCGCGGGCCCGGGGCCGGGTGGTCCACCAGCAGCCGGTGGGCGACCGCGCGGGGGTTGGCGACGCCGGGCAGCGGCAGCTTCTTCGGCAGCGAGGAGATCGGCTCGAAGTCGTCGCCCAGCGGGTGGCCCGGCAGCGCCTCCAGCTTCTGCATCACCGTGCGGCCGATGTGCCGGAACGTCGTCCACTTGCCGCCGGCGACGGACAGCATGCCGCCCTTGCCCTCGGTCACCACGGTCTCGCGCTTGGCCTTGGCGGTGTCGCCGGGGCCGCCCGGCAGCACCCGCAGACCGGCGAAGGCGTAGGTGATCAGGTCGCGCCGGAGCTGCTGGTCCCGGACGGAGAACGCGGCCTCGTCCAGGATCTGGGCTATGTCCTTCTCGTTGACGGCGACGTCCGCCGGGTCGCCCTCGTACTCCTCGTCGGTCGTACCGAGAAGGAGCATGTCCTCCCAGGGGAGCGCGAAGGTGATCCGGTACTTGTCGATCGGGGTCGCCAGCGCGGCCTTCCACGGGGAGGTCCGCTTCAGGACCAGGTGTGCGCCCTTGGACAGGCGGATGGACGGCGCCGCGTTCGGGTCCTCCATCCGGCGCAGGTGGTCCACCCAGGGGCCGGTCGCGTTGAGCACCAGGCGGGCGTTGACACCGAACTCCTCGCCGGAGACTGCGTCCCTGAGGTCGGCACCGGTCACCCGGCCCTGGGTGAAGCGCAGGCCGGTGACCTCGGCGTGGTTCAGCACCACGGCACCCGCCTCGACGGCCGCGCGGACCGTCATCAGCGCCATGCGGGCGTCGTTCATCTGGTCGTCGCCGTACACGGCCACGGCCTTGAGGTTCTCGGTACGCAGCTCGGGCACGTCCTGCGCCGCCTTGGCGGGGGAGAGCAGGTGGCCGACGCCGTCGCCGAACGCGGAGAGCGCGGAGTAGGCGAAGACGCCCGCGCCGAGCTTCGCCGCGCCGTGCGGGCCCCCCTTGTACACGGGGAGGTAGAAGGTGAGCGGGTTCGCCAGGTGGGGGGCCACCTGGCGGGAGACCGCACGGCGCTCGAAGTGGTTCTCCGCCACCAGCTTCACCGCGCCGGTCTGCAGGTAACGCAGACCGCCGTGGAGCAGCTTGGAGGAGGCGGAGGAGGTGGCACCGGCGAAGTCGCCGGCGTCGACCAGAGCCACCCTCAGGCCGGACTGCGCGGCGTGCCAGGCGGTGGAGATGCCCAGGATGCCGCCGCCGATCACCAGAAGGTCGTACGACGCCTTGGAGAGCTGCTCCCGGGTCTCGGCGCGGCTCGGGTTGGAGCCGGAGGCCGGGTGGGTCCCCAGGGCAGGCACGGAACTCAGGGTGGACTGACTGGTCATGTCGGGTACTTACTCCTCGTCAGAGCTGTCGTGGGGCAGCTCAGTCCTCGTCCTCGATCCAGCCCATGGTCCGGTCGACGGCCTTGAGCCAGTTCTTGTACTCACGGTCGCGGGTCTCCGCGTCCATGCGGGGGGTCCATTCGGCGGCCCGGCGCCAGTTGGCGCGCAGTTCGTCGGTGCTGGACCAGAAGCCGACGGCCAGGCCGGCGGCGTAGGCGGCGCCCAGGCAGGTGGTCTCCGCGACCATCGGGCGCACCACGGGCGCGTCCAGGACGTCGGAGAGCGTCTGCATCAGCAGATTGTTGGCGGTCATGCCACCGTCGACCTTGAGCGCCACCAGTTCGTCGCCAGAGTCCTTGACCATGGCGTCGGCGATCTCCCGGGTCTGCCACGCGGTGGCCTCCAGGACGGCACGCGCGAGGTGCGCCTTGGTGACGTACCGGGTCAGACCGGCGATCACACCGCGGGCGTCGGAACGCCAGTGCGGGGCGAACAGGCCCGAGAAGGCCGGCACGAAGTAGGCACCGCCGTTGTCCTCGACCGAGAGCGCGAGCGTCTCGATCTCGGCGGCGGTGGAGATGAGACCCATCTGGTCGCGCATCCACTGCACCAGCGAGCCGGTGACGGCGATCGAGCCCTCCAGGGCGTACACCGTCGGCTGCTCGCCGATCTTGTAACCGACCGTGGTCAGCAGACCGGCGTAGGAGTTGATGATCTTGTCACCGGTGTTCATCACCATGAAGGTGCCGGTGCCGTAGGTGGACTTGGTCTCGCCCTCGGAGAAGCAGGTCTGGCCGAACAGGGCCGCCTGCTGGTCGCCGAGCGCGGAGGCGACCGGGATGCCGCCGAGCACCTCGCCCAGCTTGCCGCCGGTGACCTCGCCGTAGACCTCGGCGGAGGAGCGGATCTCGGGCAGGATCTGCAGCGGTACGCCGATGGACTCGGCGATCTTCTCGTCCCACTGCGTGGTGTGCAGGTTCATGAGAAGGGTGCGGGAGGCGTTGGTGACGTCGGTGACGTGCTTGCCGCCGTTGACACCACCGGTCAGGTTCCAGATGACCCAGGTGTCCATGGTGCCGAAGAGGATGTCGCCCGCCTCGGCGCGCTCGCGCAGACCCTCGACGTTGTCGAGCAGCCAGCGGGCCTTCGGACCGGAGAAGTACGAGGCCAGCGGCAGGCCGGTCTCGCGGCGGAAGCGGTCCTGGCCGACGTTGCGGCCCAGCTCCCGGCACAGGCCGTCGGTGCGGGTGTCCTGCCAGACGATGGCGTTGTAGACGGGCTCACCGGTGTTCTTGTCCCACAGCACGGTGGTCTCGCGCTGGTTGGTGATGCCGATGGCCTTGATGTCGTCCCGGGTGATGCCGGCCTTGGCGATGGCACCGGCCACGACTTCCTGGACGTTGGTCCAGATCTCGTTGGCGTTGTGCTCGACCCAGCCCGGCTTCGGGAAGATCTGCTCGTGCTCCTTCTGGTCGACGGAGACGATACGGCCGTCACGGTCGAAGACGATGCAGCGGGAAGAGGTGGTGCCCTGGTCGATCGCGGCGATGAAGGGGCCTGCGGTGTGGGCGTCGGTCACTGTGTGCTCCTGAAAGATCCGTGGTGTGAGTACGTACGGCGCGTGCTTGGAAGCTTGTGCTACGCGAAGGCGACGTTGTAGATGCCTGCGGCGATAGCGGCGCCGATCAGCGGACCGACGACCGGGATCCAGGCGTAGCTCCAGTCGGAACCGCCCTTGTTGGGCAGCGGCAGCAGGGCGTGCACGATGCGCGGACCCAGGTCACGGGCCGGGTTGATCGCGTAGCCCGTCGGGCCGCCGAGCGACAGACCGATCGACACCACCACGAGCGCGGTGACCAGACCGCCGAGGACGCCGAGACCGTTGCCCTTGTCGTTCAGGCCCTGGGTGAGGACCGCGAGGATCAGCACGACGGTGCCGATGATCTCCGTGGCCAGGTTCTGCACCACGTTCCGGATCTCCGGACCGGTGGAGAAGATGCCGAGGACCGGGCCGGCGCCCGTCTCCTCCGCCTCGACGGCCTTGGCCGCCGTGTCCTGCGCGCCCGGACCGCCGACGATCTCCCTGTCGGTCAGGTGGGCGTGGAACTGGCCGTAGTAGGCGACCCACACCAGGGCCGCGCCGATCATCGCGCCGAGCAGCTGGCCGGCGAGATAGACCGGGACGTTGCTCCAGTCGCTGTTCTTGATCGCCAGGGCGACGGTGACGGCCGGGTTGAGGTGTGCACCGGAGAGGGGTCCGGAGATGTACACGGCCGTCAGAACGGCGAAGCCCCACCCGAAGGTGATGGCGAGCCAGCCGGCGTTACGGGCCTTGGAGGCCTTCAGCGTCACGGCGGCGCAGACGCCGCCGCCGAGCAGGATGAGTATGGCGGTACCGATGGTCTCGCCGATGAAGATGTCGGAGCTGGACACCCGCGACTCCTTTGTCCTTCGTCCAGGGGACCGAACCCCGGGTCCCTCCGGAGGTTCGAGCTGCCCTCGGGGTGAGAGCGATGCCGGCCCTTGGCGTTGTCACACTCTAGCGCGTATTGCCGGTAGGTGTTCGACAATGCCGACCGATGGACGGGAGTCTTGCTTCGGCGTTACGCATGCGTCAAGGGTTCTGTTATCGAAAACAGGATCGTTATTGATCGTTGCCAGTTATCACTCTTGGCACCCGGACGTAGACTTTTGCCCGATATGTCCATCTCAGGGTAGGGCGAGAACCGGAACGCCGCCCGGCGTCCCGGTCAACCCCCACATGTGCGCCGAGCGCTCAGAACCGTCCCGCGCCCAGGTCCCTGGAGACCGCGCGGGCGCAGTCGCGCACCGCCGCGATCAGCTCGGGCCGCAGCTCGCCGTCCGGGCGCAACCGCTCCACGGCGCCGGTGATGCCGACCGCGCCCACGGGCATCCGGCGCCGGTCGTGGATGGGTGCGGCGATGGACGCCACGCCCTCCCAGGTCTCCTCCACGTCGGCCGCGTAGCCACGCGCGCGCGTGAGGTCGAGGAGATGCTCGAAGTCATTCCAGTCGGACACCGTGCGGTCGGTGAAGGCCTTCCGCTCGGTCTCCAGCGCCTCGCTGTGCGCCACCGGGTCGTACGCCGAGAGCACCTTGCCCAGCGCGGTGGAGTGCAGCGGCTGCATGGCGCCGATCTCCAGCACCTGCCGGCTGTCGTCCGGCCGGAAGACGTGGTGCACGATCAGCACGCCCTGCTGGTGCAGGACCCCCAGATAGACGCTCTCCCCGCTGGAGCGCGCCAGGTCGTCGGTCCACACCAGGGCCCTGGCCCGCAACTCGTGCACGTCCAGATAGGTGGTGCCCAGGCGCAGCAGCTCGGCGCCCAGCTGATAGCGCCCGGAGGTGTCGTCCTGCTCGACGAACCCCTCCTGCTGGAGGGTGCGCAGGATGCCGTGGGCGGTGCCCTTGGCGAGGCCCAGCGAGGAGGCGATGTCCGACAGGCCAAGCCTGCGCTCGCCGCCCGCGAGCAGCCGCAGCATCGCGGCCGCCCGTTCGAGCGACTGGATGTTCCGTGCCATCGCCGTCCTGCCTCCGTCCCCTTCGACTGCCGACGAGCCGCCGGCGAACTGCCGGCGAACGCCGCCGTGCCGTTCGCCGGTGCCGCCCGCGGTCGTGCACCGTTCTTTGTCCTGCTATCCAGCGTTCGGCAATGTCGAACACTACCGGTCCATGCCGACCTCCCGCTAATGGGCCGTCGACACCTGTTACATCACACGTGGCCCGAGTGTGACGCGAGCGCCACCCCAGTCCGCCTCGTGGACGCCGCTGCCCATCCAGGACGACACCCGGTTAGTCTGACGCCGTGCGGCATTCCACCTGCTGGGACAGTCGCAAAGCCGACAGCCGTCGCACTATAGGGAGCCCCTTCATGGCCTCGTTGCCACCGACCCCTTCCGCCGACAGCCGGACCCGTGCGTCCGCGCTCCGAGAGGCGCTCGCCACGCGTGTGGTGGTCGCCGACGGAGCCATGGGCACCATGCTCCAGGCCCAGGAACCCACCCTCGACGACTTCCAGCAGCTCGAGGGCTGCAACGAGATTCTCAACCTCACCCGCCCCGACATCGTGCGCTCGGTGCACGAGGCGTACTTCGCGGTGGGCGTCGACTGCGTCGAGACCAACACCTTCGGCGCCAACCACTCCGCCCTCGGTGAGTACGACATCTCCGAGCGCGTCCACGAGCTGTCCGAGGCCGGCGCCCGGGTGGCCCGCGAGGTCGCCGACGAGTTCACCGCCAAGGACGGCCGCCCGCGCTGGGTCCTGGGCTCCATGGGCCCCGGCACCAAGCTGCCCACGCTCGGTCACGCCCCGTACACGACCCTGCGCGACGCCTACCAGCGCAACGCCGAGGGCCTGGTCGCGGGCGGTGCGGACGCGCTGCTGGTGGAGACCACCCAGGACCTGCTCCAGACCAAGGCCGCCGTCCTCGGCGCCCGCCGCGGCCTGGAGGCCCTCGGCCTGGACCTCCCGGTGATCGTGTCGGTGACGGTCGAGACGACGGGCACGATGCTGCTGGGCTCCGAGATCGGTGCGGCCCTGACCGCCCTGGAGCCGCTCGGCATCGACATGATCGGCCTGAACTGCGCCACCGGCCCGGCCGAGATGAGCGAGCACCTGCGCTACCTCGCCCGCAGCGCCCGCATCCCGCTCTCCTGCATGCCCAACGCGGGCCTGCCGGTCCTCGGCAAGGACGGCGCCCACTACCCGCTGACCGCACCGGAGCTGGCCGACGCGCAGGAGACCTTCGTCCGTGAGTACGGCCTGTCGCTGGTCGGCGGCTGCTGCGGTACGACGCCCGAGCATCTGCGTCAGGTGGTCGAGCGGGTGCGTGGCATGGCCCCGACGGTACGCGACCCGCGCCCGGAGCCGGGAGCGGCCTCCCTGTACCAGTCGGTGCCGTTCCGGCAGGACACCTCCTACCTGGCGATCGGCGAGCGGACCAACGCCAACGGGTCCAAGAAGTTCCGTGAGGCCATGCTCGAGGGCCGCTGGGACGACTGTGTGGAGATGGCCCGGGAGCAGATCCGTGAGGGCGCGCACCTGCTCGACCTGTGCGTCGACTATGTCGGCCGGGACGGTGTGGCCGACATGGAGGAGCTGGCCGGCCGCTTCGCCACCGCCTCGACGCTGCCGATCGTGCTGGACTCCACCGAGGTCGACGTCATCCAGGCCGGTCTGGAGAAGCTCGGCGGCCGCGCGGTCATCAACTCCGTGAACTACGAGGACGGCGACGGCCCCGAATCCCGCTTCGCGAAGGTCACCAAGCTGGCGCGCGAGCACGGCGCCGCCCTGATCGCGCTGACCATCGACGAGGAGGGCCAGGCCCGCACCCCCGAGAAGAAGGTGGAGATCGCCGAGCGGCTGATCGCCGACCTGACGGGGAACTGGGGCATCCTCGAGTCGGACATCCTCATCGACACCCTGACCTTCACCATCTGCACCGGTCAGGAGGAGTCCCGCAAGGACGGCATCGCGACGATCGAGGCCATCCGCGAACTCAAGCGCTGCCACCCCGACGTCCAGACCACGCTCGGTCTGTCGAACATCTCCTTCGGCCTGAACCCGGCCGCCCGTATCCTGCTCAACTCCGTCTTCCTGGACGAGTGTGTGAAGGCGGGCCTGGACTCGGCGATCGTGCACGCCTCGAAGATCCTGCCGATCGCCCGGTTCGACGAGGAGCAGGTCACCACCGCCCTGGACCTCATCCACGACCGCCGCAGCGAGGGCTACGACCCCCTCCAGAAGCTCATGCAGCTCTTCGAGGGCGCCACGGCGAAGTCCCTGAAGGCCGGCAAGGCCGAGGAACTGGCCGCCCTCCCGCTGGAGGAGCGCCTCAAGCGCAGGATCATCGACGGCGAACGCAACGGCCTCGAGGCCGACCTGGACGAGGCGCTCCAGGAGCGTCCCGCCCTGGACATCGTCAACGAGACCCTGCTGGACGGCATGAAGGTCGTCGGCGAGCTGTTCGGCTCGGGTCAGATGCAGCTGCCGTTCGTGCTCCAGTCCGCCGAGGTCATGAAGGCGGCCGTCGCCCATCTCGAGCCGCACATGGAGAAGTCGGACGCCGAGGGCAAGGGCACGATCGTGCTGGCGACCGTGCGCGGCGACGTGCACGACATCGGCAAGAACCTGGTCGACATCATCCTGTCCAACAACGGCTACAACGTCGTCAACCTCGGCATCAAGCAGCCGGTCTCCGCGATCCTGGAGGCGGCCGAGGAGCACAGGGCCGACGTCATCGGCATGTCCGGCCTGCTGGTCAAGTCCACGGTGATCATGAAGGAGAACCTGGAGGAGCTGAACCAGCGCGGCCTGGCCGCCCGCTTCCCGGTCATCCTCGGCGGCGCCGCCCTGACCCGCGCCTATGTCGAGCAGGACCTGCACGAGATCTACGACGGCGAGGTCCGCTACGCCCGCGACGCCTTCGAGGGCCTGCACCTGATGGACGCCCTGATCGGCGTCAAGCGGGGCGTGCCCGGAGCCAAGCTGCCCGAGCTGAAGCAGCGCCGGGTCCGCGCCACGGCCACCGTCGAGGTCGAGGAGCGTCCGGAGGAGGGCCACGTCCGCTCCGACGTCGCCATCGACAACCCCGTGCCGGCCCCGCCGTTCTGGGACACCCGGATCGTCAAGGGCATCCAGCTCAAGGAGTACGCGAGCTGGCTGGACGAGGGCGCCCTGTTCAAGGGCCAGTGGGGGCTCAAGCAGGCCCGCACCGGGGACGGCCCGTCGTACGAGGAACTGGCCGAGAGCGAGGGACGCCCGCGGCTGCGCGGTCTGCTGGACCGGCTGCAGACGGAGAACCTCCTCGAAGCGGCCGTCGTCTACGGCTACTTCCCCTGTGTCTCCAAGGACGACGACCTGATCATCCTGGACGAGCGGGGCAACGAGCGCACCCGGTTCACCTTCCCGCGCCAGCGCCGGGGCCGCCGGCTGTGCCTGGCCGACTTCTTCCGCCCGGAGGAGTCGGGGGAGACGGACGTGGTCGGCCTCCAGGTCGTCACCGTCGGCTCCCGTATCGGCGAGGAGACGGCCAAGCTGTTCGAGGCCAACTCCTACCGTGACTACCTCGAACTGCACGGTCTGTCCGTGCAGTTGGCGGAGGCGCTCGCCGAGTACTGGCACGCCCGCGTCCGCGGCGAGCTGGGCTTCGCCGGCGAGGACCCGGCCGACATCGAGGACATGTTCGCCCTGAAGTACCGGGGCGCCCGCTTCTCGCTCGGCTACGGCGCCTGCCCGAACCTGGAGGACCGCGCGAAGATCGCCGAGCTGCTCCGGCCGGAGCGGATCGGGGTCCATCTGTCCGAGGAGTTCCAGCTGCACCCCGAGCAGTCCACGGACGCGATCGTGATCCACCACCCCGAGGCGAAGTACTTCAACGCCCGTTGAGCGGCCGCCGGCACCGCCTGCCGAGCGGCCGCCGGCAACGCTCTCCCAGGGGCCGTTTGCGCAGCTCACAACGGCCCCCGGCGGTAATCATGAGGTTCCCCGACACCCGCCGATTAAACGAGGCGCTTCCGCTGCGCACGACGTACACTTGTCGGCCCACTGCAGGCCGGCTCCCGCACGGGAGCCGGCCTGCTCGTCCCCCAAGGAGGTGCGTGGATGACCAGCACGGTCCCCGCGCTCGGAACCCGTACGGCCGAAGGCTCGACGCTGCAGGCGGTGCTTTTGGACATGGACGGCACCCTCGTGGACACCGAGGGCTTCTGGTGGGACGTCGAGGTCGAGGTCTTCGCCGCCCTCGGCCACACCCTGGACGCGTCCTGGCGGCATGTCGTGGTCGGCGGGCCCATGACCCGCAGCGCCGGCTTCCTCATCGAGGCCACCGGCGCCGACATCACCCTCGTCGAACTCACCACGCTGCTCAACGAGGGCTTCGAGGACCGCATCGGCCGCTCCCTGCCGCTGATGCCAGGTGCCGCCCGGCTGCTCGCCGAGCTGCGCGAGCAGGCCGTACCCACGGCCCTGGTCTCGGCCTCCCACCGGCGCATCATCGACCGTGTGCTGAGCGTGCTCGGCCCGCAGCACTTCGCCCTGTCCATCGCGGGCGACGAGGTCTCGCGCACCAAGCCCTACCCGGACCCCTATCTGCTCGCCGCGGCCGGACTCGGTGCCGACCCGGCCCGCTGCGCGGTCGTCGAGGACACCACGACCGGGGTCGCCGCCGCCGAGGCCGCGGGCTGCCGGGTGGTCGCCGTACCCTCCGTCGCCCCCATCGCCCCGGCCGCGGGACGCACCGTGGTGACCTCCCTGGAAGAGGTCGACCTGGCATTTCTGCGCGGCCTGATGACGGAAATGCCCTAGCTGTTCACTCAGCGTGTGATCATCCGCGGCAAAGCTCATTGGCCGCACTGGACAAATATCCGGGGAAGTACACCCGTGCGGAATTCGCAGCCTGCCGCCCGGCCGAATTCCACTGACTGCCCGCACAGTTGGGAGTGTGACGTTCCCCACCCCGGTGGGTCTCGACAACGCTGTCCGAGTGTGCTGATCGGCCCCGTTCGAGGGGAAGTGGCGGATCCTTGTGTCCCGATTGGGGGGAAGCTGCACTAATCCTGCCGCTGTCGGGTTTTCTGTGTGTCCGCAACCGGTTTCACTGCGTGATGGTCGGTCAACTCGCGCGGCCGTGAACCCTCCTGCGGGCGCGGACTAATCTCATCGCGAGAACATCGCCGTAACCCCCCGCGTTTCCGCCGCACCCACCCCTGCGTGCCGGATACACGGACCCGAACAGCTCTGGAGAAACTCCCGCATGAACCGCAAGACTTTGGTGCTGCCGGCGGTGGCCGGCCTGCTCACCCCGGTTCTCGCCGCGTGCGGCGGATCCGGCAGCGGGAGCAAGGGCGGCGACGCCATCGTCGTCGGCACCACGGACCGGTTCACCGCCACCAGCGACGCCCCGGCGCCCCTCGACCCGGCCTACGCCTACGACGTCGGCACCTGGAACGTGCTGCGCCAGACCGTGCAGACCCTGATGACCCAGCCCAAGGGCGAGGGCGACCCCGTGCCGGACGCCGCCGAGAGCTGCGGCTTCACCGACAGCGGCAGCGAGCGCTACGCCTGCAAGCTGCGCGACGGTCTGAAGTTCGCGAACGGCGACGCGGTCACCGCCCAGGACGTCAAGTACTCCATCGAGCGCTCCCTGCGCATCAAGGCCGTCGGTGGCCCCTCCGCTCTTCTCTCGGGCATCGACACCATCGAGACCCAGGGCGACCGCGAGGTCATCTTCCACCTCAACAAGGCTGACGCCACCTTCCCGTACAAGCTGTCCACCCCGGTCGCGGGCATCATCAACCCGAAGGACTACCAGAAGGACAAGCTGCGCGACGGCTTCGCGGTGGACGGCTCCGGCCCCTACACGGTCCAGACCGAGGTCAAGGACAACGCGGTCGTCAGTGCCACCTTCACCAAGAACCCTTCGTACAAGGGCGCTGTGACGGTGAACAACAACAAGGTCGTGATGCGCTCCTACGACTCCGCCTCCGCCATGGGCACGGCGATCGACAAGGGCGAGATCGACGTCATGACCCGCACCATGGACCCGGCGCAGATCCAGAAGCTGGACTCCGGCAGCGACGACAAGGTCGACCTGGTCGACATGCCCGGCCTGGAGATCCGCTACCTGGCCTTCAACACCGACGCGTCCAGCGTGAAGTCGAAGGCCGTCCGCCAGGCCATGGCGCAGCTCATCAACCGCGGCGAACTGGTCTCCAAGGTCTACGGCACCCAGGCCGAGCCGCTGTACTCGCTGGTCCCGGCGACCGTCACCGGCCACTCCAACTCGTTCTTCAACAAGTACGGCAACCCCAGCCTCGCCAAGGCGAAGGACCTGCTGACGAAGGCCGGCATCACCACCCCGGTGAAGCTGACCCTGCACTACACGACCGACCACTACGGCTCGGCCACGAAGCAGGAGTTCGAGATCCTGCAGAAGCAGCTCAACGACAGCGGCCTGTTCGACGCCTCCGTCCAGGGCCACCCCTGGGCCGAGTTCCGGCCGGCCGAGAAGAAGGGCCAGTACGACGTCTACGGCATGGGCTGGTTCCCCGACTTCCCCGACGCCGACAACTTCCTCGCGCCCTTCCTCGACGAGAACAACACCCTCGGCTCGCCGTACTCCAACGCCGAGATCCAGCACACGCTGATCCCGGCGTCCCGCCGCGAGGCCGACCGGCTCTCCGCCGCCAAGAGCCTGACCGCGATCCAGGACATCGTCGCCGACGACGTCCCGGTCCTGCCGCTGTGGCAGGGCAAGCAGTACGTCGCCGCACGGAGTGACGTCACGGGAGTCTCGTACGCCCTCAACTCCTCCTCGACCCTTCAGCTGTGGGAGCTCGGCCGTGGTGTGAGCGGCTGACGGCTCTCCTCATCCGGGGGACAGGGACGGCTGCCCCGGGTACCCGGGGCCAGGACGGCGGCTCCGGGGTGACGAGAAACCGACGACAAGGCACATGAATTGAACATGCGCAACCAGTGGCCAGTCCTGCCCGTCGTGGCGGGGCTGGCCTCCGGCCTTTTGACCGGCTGCGGATCGGGGAGCGGTGATTCTGGGGGGACCGGCAAGGCGGTGGTGATGGGGATGTCCGACGACGTCCTCGCCACGGACCCGGCATCCGGCTACGACCCCGGCTCCTGGCTGTTGTTCGACAACGTCTTCCAGTCGCTGCTCAGTTTCCCCAAGGGCGGCACCGAGCCGCAGCCCGAACTGGCGAAGGGGTGTTCCTTCACCGACGGCCAGGCCATGGTCTACCGGTGCGAGCTCAAGAACGGCCTGAAGTTCAGCAACGGTGACGACCTCACCTCCGAGGACGTGAAGTTCTCCTTCGACCGCATGCTGAAGATCAACGACGAGTCGGGCCCCGCGGTCATGTTCCCGATGCTCGGTTCGGTCGACACCCCGAACGCGAAGACGGTCGTCTTCCACCTGAAGGTCCCCGACGCCACCTTCCCCAGCAAGCTCGCCTCCGGCGCCGGCTCGATCGTGGACCACAGCCAGTACGACGCGAACAGCCTGCGCACCGACCACGAGGCGGTCGGTTCCGGCCCCTACAAGCTGGACTCCTTCGACAAGGACAAGGCGGTCTTCTCGGTCAACGGCAACTACCAGGGCACCGCCAAGGTCAAGAACTCCGGCGTCACCCTGAAGTTCTTCCACGGCGACCGCGCCGCCCTGAAGAAGGCCCTCCTCGACGGCGGCGTCGACCTCGCCTACCGAGGCCTGTCCGCGTCCGACATCGCCGGCCTCGACCAGCAGAGCGACAAAAAGGGCATCGACGTCATCGACGGCAGCAGCGCCGAGGTCCAGCACCTGGTCTTCAACATGCACGACCCGGTCGCCGGAAAGCCCGGCGTGCGCAAGGCCATGGCCTACCTCGTCGACCGCGACGCCCTCATCCGGGACGTCTACCAGGGCACCGCGACCCCGCTGTACTCGATCATCCCGGCGGGCATCGTCGGCCACAACACGGCCTTCTTCGACACCTACGGCGCCCGCCCCTCCCAGGCCAAGGCCGCCGCCGCGCTGCGCGCCGACGGCATCACCGGCAAGGTGAAGCTCACCCTGTGGTCCACGCCGTCGCGCTACGGCCCCGCCACCGACGAGGAGCTGAAGGCCATCGCCCGACAGCTCAACGCCAGCGGCCTGTTCGACGCCGACGTCAAGTCGGTCGCCTTCGACCAGTACGAGAAGGACATCGCCGCCGGCAAGTACGGCGTCTATGTGAAGGGCTGGGTGCCGGACTACCCGGACGCCGACAACTTCACGGCCCCCTTCTTCGGCAAGGGCAACGTGCTGGGCAACAACTACAGCAACGGCACCATCACCGGCTCGCTCATCCCGAAGACCGCCGCGCAGAGCGACCGGGCCGCCACCGACAAGGACTTCGGCACGCTCCAGAACATCGTCGCCGCCGAACTCCCCGTCCTGCCGGTCTGGCAGGCCAAGCAGTACGCGGTCGCCCGCGACGGCGTCTACGGCCTGGAGTACTGCCTGGACGCCTCGACGGTGTTCCGGTTCTGGGAACTCAGCAAGAGCTGACCCCGGTTACCGCACGGGCGCCCCTCCCCACCAGGGAGGGGCGCCCTTCACCGCCCTACCGGAACCGGTGCTACTGCGCGCCGGGGCGCACCAGCCCGCTCTCGTAGGCGTACACCGCGGCCTGCACGCGGTCCCGCAGGCCCAGCTTGGTCAGCACATGCCCCACATGCGTCTTCACCGTGGTCTCGCTGACGAACAGGTCGGCGGCGATCTCCGCGTTGGAAAGACCCCGCGCCACCAGCTTCAGCACCTCCACCTCACGGTCGGTGAGCGTGTGCAGGGTGTCCGGCACGGGCTCCTCGCCGGAGGGCAGATGCGTGGCGTACTTGTCCAGCAGCCGGCGCGTGATGCTCGGCGCCAGCATCGCCTCGCCGGCCGCGACCACGCGGATCGCCTGCATCAGCTCGTTGGCAGGGGCGTCCTTCAGCAGAAAGCCGCTGGCCCCGGCGCGCAGCGCCTCCACCACGTACTCGTCGAGATCGAACGTGGTCAGCACGAGCACCTTCGCCGGGCCGGACCGGTCGGGACCGGTGATCTGCCGGGTCGCCTCCACCCCGTCCATCCGCGGCATGCGGATGTCCATCAGGACGACGTCCGGCTGCAGGGCCCGTACCTGATCGAGGGCCTGCAGGCCGTCACCGGCCTCGCCCACGACCGCGATGTCCTGCTCGGCCTCCAGGATCATCCGGAAACCCGTACGCAGCAGGGGCTGGTCGTCGACCAGTAGGACGCGGATGGCCACGTGACACTCCTTCGCTAGTCCGGCCCCATTCTGCCCTGCGACCCGGTCCCGGACTCGGCCGCCCTCAGCGGGAGCGGATAGGGCGGGGGAGTACCGCCGAACTCCGGGCAGTGCGCCTGGTGGTCGCACCAGCCGCACAGCTTGGTCGGGCGGGGGCGCCACTCGCCGGTCTCCGTGGCCTCCCGGATGGCGTCCCACAGCGCGTGCAGCTTGCGCTCGACCCGCTCCAGATCGGCGGGGACCGGGTCGTACGTCAGCACGTCCCCGCTGCCGAGATAGACGAGCTGGAGGCGGCGCGGCACGACCTGCTTCAGCCGCCATACGACGAGGGCGTAGAACTTCATCTGGAAGAGCGCGCCCTCGGCGTACTCGGGCCGGGGCGCCTTGCCGGTCTTGTAGTCGACGATCCGCACCTCACCCGTCGGTGCCACGTCGACCCGGTCGATGATCCCGCGCAGCCGCAGCCCCGACTCCAGCTCGGCCTCGACGAACAGCTCCCGATCGGCCGGCTCCAGCCGCGTCGGATCCTCCAGCGTGAACCAGCGCTCCACCAGCCGCTCGGCCTCGGACAGCCAGCGCGCCAGCCGCTCGCCGTCCGGATCGTCGGCGAACAGCTCGGTCACCTCCGGGCGGCTCTCCCGCAGCCGGTCCCACTGGCCCGGGATCAGCGCCTTGGCCCGCGGCGCGGTCCGCTCCACGGCGGGCGCGTCGAACAGCCGCTCCAGCACGGCGTGCACCAGCGTGCCTCTGGTCGCCGCCTCGCTCGGCTTCTCCGGCAGCCGGTCGATCACCCGGAACCGGTACAGCAGCGGACACTGCATGAAGTCGCCGGCCCGGGAGGGCGACAGGGAGGTGGGCGCCATGGCGACGCGTTCGGCCGCCGCGTCCTCGAAGCTGCTGTCCATGCCCACAGACCTTACGGCCCACCACTGACAGTGACCCACTCGCGGCCGAACACAAGGGGTGCCGGGGCGAAACGCGCCACCACGGCCGCATACCATCGACCTCAGACCAGACGCTTCGAACGAGGGGACACCGTGGACGTGAGCGGCGGGAGCGGGCAGCCGCGGTCCGGC
Source organism: Streptomyces sp. NPDC020192 (assembly GCF_044388685.1). Classification (NCBI taxonomy): domain Bacteria; kingdom Bacillati; phylum Actinomycetota; class Actinomycetes; order Kitasatosporales; family Streptomycetaceae; genus Streptomyces; species Streptomyces sp. NPDC020192. Next base: position 176,810 of record NZ_JBIRXG010000004.1, read on the forward strand.
AACGACGAGCCGGCCGAGCACCCCGCAGGTCCTACGGCCCCGACAACCGACCCCGCCGACCAGCCCGACACCCCGGGGACGGACCGCTCCCCGGACGACGAGGGGGACACCCCCAGCGAGGATGCCCGGGACGGGAACACCGGGGACGGGGATTCCCCCGAGGGGAACACCACGCCCGCTGACGACAAGGCCCCCCCTGCCGACCAGCCCCATGACGCGCCCCCCTCCGAGCACCGCTCCCTCGCCCACTCCGGTATCGCCAAAGGCGAGCCGCCGCAGCCGAGGCCCAAGGAGCCGGGTGGGGGCATTCTCATGGGGCGGCCCTTCGGGGTGCCGGTGTACGTGGCGCCCAGCTGGTTCCTCGTCGCCGCGCTGATCACCTGGGTGTTCGGCGGCCAGCTCGACCGCGTGCTGCCCGAGCTGGGCGCCGCCCGCTATCTGGTCTCCCTGTTCTTCGCGGTCGCCTTCTACGCCTCCGTGCTGGTCCACGAACTGGCCCACACGGTCGCCGCGATCCGCTTCAAGCTCCCGGTCCGCCGGATCCAGCTGCAGTTCTTCGGCGGCGTCTCCGAGATCGAGAAGGAGGCCGAGACCCCGGGCCGGGAGTTCGTACTGGCCTTCGTCGGGCCGCTGCTCTCCCTCGTCCTCGCCGGACTCTTCTACCTCGCCATGAAACCCGTCGAGCCCCGCACCGTCCCCGGTGTGCTGCTCGCCGGGCTGATGATCTCCAACCTGATCGTGGCGGTCTTCAACCTCCTGCCCGGCCTGCCCCTCGACGGCGGCCGCATGCTCCGCGCCGTCGTCTGGAAGCTCACCGGCAAGCCGATGAGCGGCACCGTCGCCGCCGCCTGGGTCGGCCGCGCCCTCGCCGTCGCCGTCCTGATCGGCCTGCCGCTGCTCAACCAGTCCGGCGCGCTCGGCGGTGACGGCACCGAGACCAATGGCATGGACACCGTCACCGACGCGCTGCTCGCCGCCATCCTCGCCGCGATCATCTGGACCGGCGCCGGCAACAGCCTGCGCATGGCCCGGCTGCGCGAACACCTCCCCGAGCTGCGCGCCCGCACCCTCACCCGGCGGGCCGTACCGGTACAGACCGACACCCCGCTGTCCGAGGCCCTGCGCCGGGCCAACGCCGCCGGCGCCCGCGCCCTGGTCGTGGTCGACGCCTACGGCAACCCGCTCTCCCTGGTCCGCGAGGCCGCCATCGTCGGCGTACCCGAACACCGGCGCCCCTGGGTCGCGGTCAGCGGCCTCGCCCAGGACCTCACCGACGGCATGCGCGTCTCCGCCGAGCTGGCCGGCGAAGATCTGCTCGACGTCCTGCGGGCCACCCCGGCCACCGAGTACCTGGTCGTGGAGGAAACCGGCGAGATCTACGGCGTCCTGTCGGCGGCGGACGTGGAGCGCGCCTTCGTGAAGGCCATGGCACGCCCCTCCGTCTAGTGGTCGGCGGCCCCCACGGGGACCGGTAGGCTGGTCACATGTCCGAACCGACCGGTGCCGCCCGCAGGCGCGGGCCCTTCAAGGTCGGGGACCAGGTTCAGCTGACCGACCCCAAGGGCCGCCACTACACGTTCACGCTCGAAGCCGGGAAGAACTTCCACACCCACAAGGGCTCCTTCCCGCACGACGAACTGATCGGTGCTCCCGAGGGCAGCGTTGTCCGCACCACCGGCAACGTGGCCTACCTCGCGCTGCGCCCCCTGCTCCCCGACTACGTCCTGTCCATGCCCCGCGGGGCAGCCGTCGTCTACCCGAAGGACGCGGGGCAGATCCTCGCCTTCGCCGACATCTTCCCCGGCGCGCGCGTCGTGGAGGCCGGCGTCGGCTCCGGCTCGCTCAGCAGCTTCCTGCTGCGCGCCATCGGCGACCAGGGCATGCTGCACTCCTACGAGCGCCGCGAGGACTTCGCCGAGATCGCCCAGCAGAACGTGGAGCGCTACTTCGGCGGCCCCCACCCCGCCTGGCAGCTCACCGTCGGCGACCTCCAGGACAACCTGTCCGACACCGACGTCGACCGCGTCATCCTCGACATGCTCGCCCCCTGGGAGTGCCTGGAGGCCGTCTCCAAGGCGCTCGTCCCCGGCGGCATCCTGTGCTGCTACGTCGCGACCACCACCCAGCTCGCCCGGACCGTGGAGTCCATCCGGGAGATCGGCAGCTTCAACGAGCCGACCGCCTGGGAGACCATGATCCGCAACTGGCACATCGAGGGCCTGGCCGTCCGCCCGGACCACCGGATGATCGGCCACACCGGCTTCCTGCTCACCGCCCGCCGCCTCGCGGACGGCGTCGAGCCGCCCATGCGCCGCCGCCGCCCCGCCAAGGGCGCCTACGGCGAGGACTACGCCGGCCCCAACGCCGACGGAGGCGGCCGCTGACGCGGCCGCGTACCGCAGTCAACGTACAGGCGCTGCGGCCGAGTTCCCGGAACACCGTCCGGAACTCGGCCGCAGCGCCTTTCTGTTGACAGGGAGCCACAAACCGGACCAATCCCGGCGGCCCGTGTTCGTCATCCCGGACCCCGCCGTTCCCCCGCACTGTGACGTGTGGCACCATGCTGGCCACCCCCACCGGCACAGCCCTCACAGGAGACACTCCTCGTGCAGCAATCCGCCGTTCCGGAGCTCGCTCACACCCAGACCAGGCCCATCCACTGGGTCGCCACCGCCACGGCCGTCGCCGGCGTCGTGGCCCTCTCCTCCGTCGTGCAGCCCGGCTCGGCCACGGCCGCCACCGGCGCACAGCCCAGGACCGCCCACGTGGCCGTCGCCCCGCCCGGCACCACCGGCGTGGACTTCCCGCTGAACTGCGGCCCGCTCAAGGCAGTGGTGGCGAAGCAGGCCAGCGGGGACCTGGACGGCGACGGCAGACCCGAGACGGTCGCGGTGGTGCACTGCGACTCCTCCATGGGCACCCCGCCGGACGGGGTCTACGTCGTCACCCGCCCGTCCGACGGCGGCACGCCGCGCGTGGTCGCCACGCTCGTCAGTCCGCGGGACCGGGTGACCGTCACGGACTTCTCGCTCCGCGCGCGTGCGGTCGGCGCGACCCTGCTCGGCTACTCCACGGACTCCGTGCCCAACTGCTGCCCGGACCTGAAGACCCCGGTCAAGTGGGAGTGGAACGGCAGCGCGTTCCTACGCTCCGCCCCCGACGCGGCCCACAGCGTCTGAACCGGGCGCCGCACACCGGGCCCGGCCGGCACTCACTCCGCGTCGGGCCCGTACACCTCGACCTTGTCCGAAACGCGGCGCACATGGATACAGTCGCCGGGACACTCCTTGGCGGAGTCCACCACGTCCGCGAGCAGCGGCAGCGGCACCGGGGTCGTCGCCCCCGCGGACTGGAGCAGCTCGTCGTCAACGCCCTTCACATAGGCCAGCCCGTCGATGTCCAGCTCGAACACCTCGGGGGCGTACTGGGCGCAGATCCCGTCGCCGGTACACAGGTCCTGGTCGATCCAGACCTCCAGCGCCTCGCCGCCCGGGGCCTCCTGCTGCACGGTCACTTCTCCTGCCCTTCCGGTTCGCCGGGCGGTCGGGGCCGGGGGCCAGCCGGGTCCGCTCCAGCGGCTGTTGAACTCCCCTCGACCCTACCTCCGCCGCTTTCGGGCATCCTTGCGCCGGTGACGGGGTTTCCGCGCGATCCCGCTCGGGTACGACCGCCCGACCAGGACAGGGGGGAGTCCCAGCCAGGGGAACGACCACTTCAGGCCGCGCCGACGGTGACACCGTCCGCCCGGACCGTCGCTCTGCGTGATGACCGTACGAGCGTGCTGCGGGCTGCCCGCGTACGGGCCGACCGGCCCGGACCGGACAACTCCGGCCATCCTTGAAGGGTTTCGACCGCGCGATGCCTGGAACAAGCTGCTTCCGCATCACGTTGAGTGGGTATCCCCTCCGTGCGAGGGAGAGCGCACCGGGTGACCGACGACACACCTTGACAGTCTTGGTGATCTAGGGGTTTCAATCGACACCCACCCAGGTAGGGTCTGGAAGCGTCCAGCTCCCCTTGGAGGAGGTGAGGACCGTGGCAGCCCACGACGACGACATGAACCGCGGCATCCGCCCGGGACGAGGGTCCGACGACCCGGCCGGGCAGATCGCCTACCTTGAGCAGGAGATCGCCGTCCTGCGACGTAAGCTCGCCGACTCTCCGCGACACACGAGGATTCTCGAAGAGCGGATCGTCGAGCTGCAGACCAACCTGGCCGGCGTGTCCGCCCAGAACGAACGACTGGCCAACACCCTCCGCGAGGCCCGCGACCAGATCGTGGCCCTCAAGGAAGAGGTCGACCGGCTCGCCCAGCCACCGGCCGGCTTCGGAGTCTTCCTGCAGGCGAACGAGGACGGCACCGCCGACATCTTCACCGGCGGCCGCAAACTCCGGGTGAACGTCAGCCCAAGCGTCGACCTCGACGATCTGCGGCGCGGCCAGGAGGTCATGCTCAACGAAGCGCTCAACGTGGTCGAGGCCATGGAGTACGAGCGCGTCGGCGACATCGTCACCCTCAAGGAGATCCTCGAGGACGGCGAGCGCGCCCTCGTGCTGGGGCACACCGACGAGGAGCGGGTGGTGCGGCTCGCCGAGCCACTGCTGGACGTCACCATCCGCCCCGGCGACGCCCTGCTGCTCGAGCCCCGCTCCGGCTACGTCTACGAGGTCGTGCCCAAGAGCGAGGTCGAGGAACTCGTCCTCGAAGAGGTCCCGGACATCGGCTACGAGCAGATCGGCGGCCTCGGCAACCAGATCGAGGCGATCCGCGACGCGGTCGAGCTGCCGTACCTCTACCCCGACCTGTTCAAGGAGCACGAGCTGCGCCCGCCCAAGGGCGTCCTGCTCTACGGCCCGCCCGGCTGCGGCAAGACGCTCATCGCCAAGGCCGTCGCGAACTCGCTGGCCAAGAAGGTCGCCGAGGTCACCGGCCAGGCCGCGGGCAAGAGCTTCTTCCTCAACATCAAGGGCCCCGAGCTGCTCAACAAGTACGTCGGCGAGACCGAGCGGCAGATCCGCCTCGTCTTCCAGCGTGCGCGTGAGAAGGCCAGCGAGGGCACCCCCGTCATCGTCTTCTTCGACGAGATGGAGTCCCTCTTCCGCACCCGTGGCTCCGGTGTCAGCTCGGACGTGGAGAACACCATCGTCCCGCAGCTGCTTGCCGAGATCGACGGTGTCGAGGGCCTGCAGAACGTGGTCGTGATCGGCGCCTCCAACCGCGAGGACATGATCGACCCGGCCATCCTGCGCCCCGGCCGGCTCGACGTGAAGATCAAGATCGAGCGGCCGGACGCCGAGGCGGCCAAGGACATCTTCGGCAAGTACCTCACCGAGCGCCTCCCGCTGCACGGGGACGACCTCGGCGAACACGGCGGCGACAAGGCCACCACCGTCCAGAGCATGATCCAGACGGCGGTCGAGCACATGTACGCCGAGTCCGAGGAGAACCGCTTCCTCGAGGTCACCTACGCCAACGGCGACAAGGAAGTCCTCTACTTCAAGGACTTCAACTCCGGCGCCATGATCGAGAACATCGTGGGCCGCGCCAAGAAGATGGCGATCAAGGACTTCCTCGAGAAGAGCCAGAAGGGTCTTCGCGTCTCCCACCTGCTCCAGGCCTGCGTGGACGAGTTCAAGGAGAACGAGGACCTGCCCAACACCACCAACCCGGACGACTGGGCCCGGATCTCCGGAAAGAAGGGCGAGCGGATCGTGTACATCCGTACGCTCATCACCGGAAAGCAGGGCGCGGACACCGGACGCTCCATCGACACGGTGGCGAACACCGGTCAGTACCTGTAAAAGGCAGGGCGGCTGCGGGTGCCCTCACCGGGTACCCGCAGCCTCTGCTTTTTCTGGCCAACACTGGCCACGACCGGAGCAGGCAATGACGCAAATGATCTCCCCACCAGCGCAAAGGCGTTCTAGGCTCGTTCCTACCGCCGAGTCGCGCAGTGCGGGGACGGGCACCGCACACGCACCGGAGCGCCAGCGGTACGCGAGCGGCGCCCACGACCGAGGGTGCCGCCGGGCAAGGAGGGCCGCATGACCGTACGGCGAGTAATGGGCATCGAGACGGAGTACGGGATCTCCGTCCCCGGCCACCCCAACGCCAATGCCATGCTCACCTCGTCCCAGATCGTCAACGCCTACGCGGCGGCGATGCACCGGGCCCGCCGGGCCCGCTGGGACTTCGAGGAGGAGAATCCGCTGCGCGACGCGCGAGGCTTCGACCTCGCCAGGGAGGCCGCCGACGCCAGCCAGCTCACCGACGAGGACATCGGCCTCGCCAATGTGATCCTCACCAACGGCGCGCGGCTGTACGTCGACCACGCCCACCCCGAGTACAGCGCCCCCGAGGTGACCAACCCGCGCGACGCCGTCCTGTGGGACAAGGCCGGCGAGCGCATCATGGCCGAGGCCGCCGAGCGGGCCGCACAGCTCCCCGGCGCCCAGCCGATCCACCTGTACAAGAACAACACCGACAACAAGGGCGCCTCGTACGGGACGCACGAGAACTACCTGATGAAGCGGGAGACCCCCTTCTCGGACATCGTGCGCCATCTCACGCCCTTCTTCGTCTCCCGTCAGGTCTTCGCCGGAGCGGGCCGCGTCGGCATCGGCCAGGACGGGCACGAGCACGGCTTCCAGCTCAGCCAGCGCGCGGACTACTTCGAGGTCGAGGTGGGCCTCGAGACCACCCTCAAGCGCCCGATCATCAACACCCGCGACGAGCCGCACGCGGACGCCGAGAAGTACCGCCGACTGCACGTGATCATCGGCGACGCGAACCTGTCGGAGATCTCGACGTATCTGAAGCTGGGCACGACCGCCCTGGTGCTGTCCATGATCGAGGACGGTTTCATCGCGGTGGACCTGGCCGTCGACCAGCCCGTGCGCACCCTCCACCAGGTCTCCCACGACCCCGGCCTCAAGCGCCTGGTCACCCTCCGCAGCGGCCGCACACTCACCGCGGTCCAGTTGCAGATGGAGTACTACGAGCTGTCGCGCAAGTACGTGGAGGAGCGGTACGGCGCGGAAGCGGACGAGCAGACCAAGGACGTCCTGAGCCGCTGGGAGGACACTCTCAACCGGCTCGAGAACGACCCGATGAGCCTCGCAGGCGAGCTGGACTGGGTCGCCAAGCGAGAACTCATGGAGGGCTACCGCCGCCGTGACGGCCTCGACTGGGACGCGGCGAGGCTGCACCTGGTCGACCTCCAGTACGCCGACGTACGGGCCGAGAAGGGCCTCTACAACCGCCTGGCGGCCCGTGGACGCATGAAGCGGCTGCTGGACGAGTCCGAGGTCGACCGGGCCCGTACGAAGCCGCCGGAGGACACGCGCGCGTACTTCCGCGGCCGCTGCCTGGAGCAGTACGCGGACGACGTCGCCGCCGCGAGCTGGGACTCGGTCATCTTCGACCTCCCCGGCCGCGACTCCCTCCAGCGCGTCCCAACCCTGGAACCGCTACGCGGAACGCGAAATCACGTCAAGGAGCTGCTGGATCGCTGCCGCACGGCAGAAGACCTGGTCAGGGTGCTGTCGGGCGGCTGAGAGGGCCCGGCGGGTACGCGTACCACCCCGGGCGGACAGGGTGGAAATCCCACCGCCCGGGAATCATCGAGGTGGCCCCCGCACGTTGGAGAAACTGCGGGGCCGATGTCGGACCCGGCTTGTAGGGTCTGATCATCACCGATCGGCAGTCGAACTGAGCGGGGTGAGGGTTATGGCAACCAAGGACACCGGCGGCGGCCAGCAGAAGGCCACACGGTCCACCGAAGAGGTCGAGGAGCAGGCGCAGGATGCGCAGGCTTCGGAGGATCTCAAGGAGCGGCACGAGAAGTTGTCGGACGATGTGGACTCGGTACTCGACGAAATCGATGACGTGCTCGAAGAGAATGCCGAGGACTTCGTGCGCTCCTTCGTTCAGAAGGGTGGACAGTAGGCCCGTTTTTCCTTTGAATCGAAGGTGAAGCGGAGTTCGGGAGTGGTGGGGGAGCCGGAAGTGAAGCGCTGCGCGCGGTGCAGAGAAGCCAAGCCGCGCGCAGCCTTCGCGGCCAAGCGAAGCAATCTTGACGGCTTGCAGCACCGTTGCCGCGAGTGTGCGGCTGAGTCCGACCGCAAGCGCCAGCAAGCCATGGGCAGAACGGTTCCGCCACGCGGGGCTGTCCCAGACGGTCACAAGTACTGTCAGGGCTGTGGAGAGGCCAAGCCGCGCTCTGCCTGGCACCGAGGGAAGACCTCGCGGTGCAAGGCATGCCGCGCCGTTGACGACCGTACGTACCACCTGAAGCGCCAATACGGGCTCACCGCAGCCGAGCGTGACGCGATGATCGCCTCCCAGCGGGGCTTGTGCGCGATCTGCCTGGATGCCCCCGCCGTGCATGTGGATCACTGCCACAAGACGGGTAGGGTCCGTGGCGTACTGTGCTTCAACTGCAATTCCGGCCTCGGCCTGTTGGGGGACGACCCCGACACCGCTCGCCGGGCCGCTGCCTATCTGGAAGGAAACTCGTGGAAGCCAATACTCGTGGCACCGGGCGTCTACCAGCTGCCTTCCTGACGCCTGGGTCCTCTTCGTTCATGGACTTCCTCTCCGAGCACCAGCCCGAGCTGCTGCCCGGCAACCGGCAGCTGCCGCCCACCCAGGGCGTGCTCGAGGCGCCGCACGGCACGACCATCGTGGCCGCGACGTTCCCCGGCGGCGTCGTGCTGGCCGGTGACCGGCGGGCGACGATGGGCAATGTCATCGCCCAGCGGGACATCGAGAAGGTGTTCCCGGCGGACGAGTACTCGGCGGTCGGCATCGCCGGCACCGCGGGTCTCGCCGTCGAGATGGTCAAGCTCTTCCAGCTGGAGCTGGAGCACTTCGAGAAGGTCGAGGGCGCCCAGCTGTCCCTGGAGGGCAAGGCGAACCGGTTGTCGACGATGATCCGTTCCAACCTCGGCATGGCCATGCAGGGCCTCGCCGTGGTCCCCCTCTTCGCTGGGTACGACGTGGACCGGGAGAAGGGGCGCATCTTCTCCTACGACGTCACGGGCGGCCGCAGCGAGGAGCACAACTTCGCGGCGACGGGCTCCGGCTCGATCTTCGCTCGCGGAGCGATGAAGAAGCTGTTCCGTGCCGACCTGACCGAGGAGCAGGCCACCACGCTGGTGGTCCAGGCCCTCTACGACGCGGCAGACGACGACTCGGCGACCGGTGGTCCCGATGTCGCCCGCCGGATCTACCCGATCATCACCGTGATCACCGAGGACGGCTTCCGCCGGCTCACCGAGGACGAGTCCTCGGAGCTCTCCCGTGCGGTGCTCCAGCGCCGCCTGGAGGAGCCCGACGGCCCCAAGGCCGCCCTGCTCTGAAGCAGCGGGCCCCGGTTCTTATCGAGGTGATCCAGTGACCATGACAGAAAGGGACGGATAGCCGGTGTCGACGCCGTTCTATGTCTCACCCCAGCAGGCCATGGCCGACCGGGCCGAGTACGCCCGCAAGGGCATCGCCCGTGGCCGCAGCCTCGTCGTGCTGCAGTACGCCGACGGCATCGTGTTCGTCGGCGAGAACCCGTCCCGGGCGCTGCACAAGTTCAGCGAGATCTACGACCGGATCGGCTTCGCGGCCGCCGGCAAGTACAACGAGTACGAGAACCTCCGCATCGGCGGTGTCCGCTACGCCGACCTGCGCGGCTACACCTACGACCGCGACGACGTCACCGCCCGTGGCCTCGCCAACGTCTACGCGCAGACGCTGGGCACGATCTTCTCGTCGGCCGCCGAGAAGCCGTACGAGGTGGAGCTGGTCGTCGCCGAGGTCGGGGAGGCCCCCGAGGGCGACCAGATCTACCGGCTGCCGCACGACGGCTCCATCGTGGACGAGCACGGCTCGGTCGCGGTCGGCGGCAACGCCGAGCTGATCAGCAACTACCTGGACCAGCGCCACCAGGACGGCATGACCCTGGCCGAGGCGCTCAAGCTCGCCGTACAGGCCCTGTCCCGCGAGTCCAACGGCAGCCAGCGGGAGATCCCCGCCGAGCGCCTGGAGGTCGCGGTGCTGGACCGCACGCGCCCGCAGAAGCGCAAGTTCAAGCGCATCGTCGGCCGCCGGCTCGCCCGCCTGCTCGAGGCGGACGGCGCGGCCACCGCGGCGGAGACCTCGGAGGAGTCCGGGGAGGAGTAGTCCGCCGCCCCCTGCCCCTCAGGTGTGCCCCGGCCCGCTGTCCTGGCCGGGGCACACCGGTGTCCGGGCGCGGGAAGCCCGGATGCCGTCGGCCCGGTCCGTCCGTGAGACTCCCGGCATGACGACCGACTTCCAGGTGCGCCGCGCGGTCCTGTCGGACGCCCCCGAACCGGCCCGGCTGCGCTGGGCCTTCAAGCAGGAGGACCACGAAGGGCCATGGCACGAGCCGGGTCCGGTGACCGAGGCCGAGCGATCGGCGAGCGACTGGCCGGCGGCCGCTGGCTCGCCTGGGTCGCGGAGCACGCGGGCGTCCTGCACGGCCATGTCTTCCTGCAGCTCGTGGAGCGTGTCCCGGAGCCGTACGAGGACAACACGCCGTTCGGCTATGTGACGAACTTCTACGCCGCCCCGGACCGCCGCGGCCGCGGCCTCGGCGCCCGTCTGCTGGCAGCCCTGCGCGCGCACGCCCGCGAGCAGGGCCTGGAGGTCCTGATCGTCTGGCCGTCGGAGCGCAGTGTCCCGCTCTACCGCCGCTCGGGTTTCGAGCCGTCCGCCGAGGTGCTGGAGAGCCGCTGAGCGCTCCGCGGCGGACTTCGCCGACCCCCGCTCAGCGATCCCGTGGCGGGGCCGTGGAGCCTCGGACGACCAACTGGACCGGGATGTTCCCGCCCTCCGGCTCGCGGCCGTCCAGGACCGCCAGCAGGGCCCGCATGCCCCGCTCGCCGAAGAGCTCGGCGTCCAGTCGTACCGTCGTCAGCTCGGGGTCGATGGCGGTGGCGAGGGCGAGGTCGTCGAGGCCGGTGACGGAGATGTCGTCCGGGATGCGCAGGCCGAGGCGGCGGACGGCCTTGTAGGTGCCGGCGGCGAGTTTGTCGTCGTCGCAGACCACCGCCGTCGGCCGGGGGCCCGGCACACGGAGTGCGGCCTCCGTCGCGGCCTGGGCGTGCTCGATGGAGATCGGGGCCCTGGCCGTACGGACCTCCGTGCCCGGCACCGCCGCCATGCGTGCCGCCAGCTCTCGCGCGCGGATCTCGAAGGTCCAGGAGGGCACGTCCGCGGCGAGATGGAGCACCCGGCGGTGGCCGAGGCCCAGCAGATGGTCGGTGACCTGGCGGACACCGTCGGCGATGTCCAGGTTGACCGTCGCCGCGCCCAGGCTGCCCTCGGGGTCGCTGTCGAGCATGACCAGGGGCAGCTGGTCGCCGCGGATCGCGGTGAGCGCGTCGGCGGCCATCGAGGAGGCGATGACACCGTCCAGCGCGGCCTGCGCGGAGGCGAAGGGGTCGCGGGCCGGGCCGACGCCCTCGGGGGAGGGGTACAGGACGACACCGAAGCCGTTCTCGGCCGCCACGCGCGCGGCACCGGTGTAGACGCCCGCGAAGAACTCCGTGGTCAGGGCGGGTACGACCAGCAGCACCGTGCGGGTGCGGCCGAGGCGGAGATTGCGGGCGGCGAGGTTGGGGCGGTAGCCGAGGTCGCGCGCGGCCTCGCGGACCCGCTCGGCGGTGGTCTCGGAGACACGGCCGCGCCACTTGTCGCCCAGCACGAGCGAGACGGCGGCCTGCGAGACCCCGGCCGCCTGGGCGACGTCACGGCTGGTCGGGCGCGTACTGCTGCGTGCCACCGTGGGCCTGCTCCTTCACCTGGACGTCCGAACAGCGCACATGGTACGTATGTGGAAGGACGTTATACGTAAAACTTGGGACCTCGAAGCGTCCCGGGGGAGCCGATGGAGGGCGGTACATGGCCACCGGATACCTGGAGATACTCCGGGCACGGCACGCGTTGCGGCTGCTCACCGGCACCCTGGTGGGCCGGCTGCCCAACGCGACCGCCGCGATCGCCCTGGTGCTGTTCGTCCGCGCCGAGGGCGGCACCTACAGCCTCGCCGGTGCCCTCGCGGCGGTCTACGGCGTCGCCAACGCGATCGGCCAGCCGGTGCTGGGCAGGCTCGTGGACCTGCACGGGCAGCCGCGCGTCCAGTTGCCCGCCGCGGTTCTCGCCGCCCTCTCCATGACCGTCTTCGCCCTCTCCGGCACCGACCCGCTGCCGCTCGCCTATGCCTCCGTCGCCGCGGCCGGGCTGTTCACCCCGCCCCTGGAGGGCGGCCTGCGCGCCCTGTGGCCGTCGGTGCTGCGCCGCGAGGAGCAGGTGCACACCGCGTACGCCATGGACGCGATCGCGCAGGAGGTGATGTTCACCGTCGGACCGCTGCTGGTGACCCTGTGCGTGTCCCTGTGGGACGAGCGCGCCGCCCTGCTCGTGCTGAACCTCCTGGGCGTCCTCGGCGCGCTCTCCGTGGTCGTCTCGCGGCCCTCGCGCGCGTGGCGCTCGGCCCCGCGCGAGGCGCACTGGCTCGGCGCCCTGCGCTCGCCCGGCCTGCTCGCGCTGCTCGGCGCCTTCCTGTTCATCGGCATCGCGCTGGGCTCCATCACGGTCGCGTCGGTGTCGTACGCCGACGGGCACGGCGGTGACGCGGTCTACGGCTGGATGATGGCCGGGCTCGGCCTCGGCGCACTCGCCGGCGGCACCGTCTACGGCGCCTGCCGGTGGACCGGGGTGCCCGAGCGCCGACTGCGCTTCCTGGTGGCGCTTCTGGCGGTGTGTTACCTGCCGCTGATGCTGGTGCCGGACGCGGTGGCCATGGTGCTGCTCACGGTGGTCTCCGGGGTGTTCCTCGCGCCCTGTATCGCCTGCGCGTTCATCATCGTCGACCGGCACGCGCCGAGCGGGACCGTCACCGAGGCGTTCTCCTGGCTTGTGACGACGTTCACCGTGGGTGCCTCGGTCGGAACGGGCCTCGCGGGACCCGTCGTCCAGGGCGGCGGCACGGTGTGGGGCTTCGCGGTGCCCGGTGCCGCGGGGGCCGTGTCCCTGCTGGTCCTGCTCGCCACCGGGCGGGTCCTCGCAGCTCCCGTGCGAGGCGAAGTCGTTGCGGCTTCATCGGAAAATGATCCAAATCGTGCTGCCGAACCCCGTTTCAGCTCAGGGGATCGGGCGTAATGTTCACTCATGGACCGCCGCATTTTCGGGCTGGAGAACGAGTACGGCGTCACGTGCACGTTCAGGGGACAGCGCCGCCTGTCTCCTGACGAGGTGGCGCGGTACCTCTTCCGCCGTGTCGTGTCATGGGGCCGCAGCAGCAATGTTTTTCTGCGAAACGGCGCCCGGCTCTATCTCGACGTGGGTTCACATCCGGAATACGCGACACCCGAATGTGACAACGTGACCGAACTGGTCACCCACGACAAGGCCGGCGAGCGCATTCTCGAAGGACTCCTGGTGGACGCGGAACGACGCCTGCACGAGGAGGGAATCGCAGGCGACGTCTACCTCTTCAAGAACAACACCGACTCGGCGGGCAACTCCTACGGCTGCCACGAGAACTATCTGGTGGCCCGGCACGGGGAGTTCTCCCGACTCGCGGACATCCTCATCCCCTTCCTGGTCACCCGGCAGCTGCTGTGCGGCGCCGGCAAGGTGCTCCAGACCCCGCGCGGCGCGGTGTACTGCGTCAGCCAGCGCGCCGAGCACATCTGGGAGGGCGTCTCCTCGGCCACGACCCGCTCGCGGCCCATCATCAACACCCGTGACGAACCGCACGCCGACGCCGAGCGCTACCGCCGGCTGCACGTCATCGTGGGCGACTCGAACATGTCCGAGACGACCATGCTGCTCAAGGTCGGTGCGACCGACCTGGTGCTGCGCATGATCGAGGCGGGCACCGTGATGCGCGACCTGACCCTGGAGAACCCGATCCGGGCGATCCGCGAGGTCAGCCACGACATCACCGGCCGCCGCAAGGTCCGCCTGGCCAGCGGCCGCGAGGCCTCCGCCCTGGAGGTGCAGCGCGAGTACTTCGACAAGGCGGTGGACTTCTGCGACCGCCGCGGCATCCGCACCGGCACGGTCGCCCAGGTCCTGGAGCTGTGGGGCCGCACCCTCGACGCGATCGAGACCGAGGAACTGGACCGGATCGCCACCGAGATCGACTGGGTCATGAAGTACAAGCTCATCGAGCGGTACCGGGCCAAGAACAACATGACCATGTCGCACCCGCGGGTCGCGCAGATAGACCTCGCCTACCACGACATCCACCGCCGCCGCGGCCTGTACTACCTGCTGGAACGCAAGGGCCAAGCCGCGCGGGTCTGCAACGACTTGAAGATCTTCGAGGGCAAGTCGGTTCCCCCGCAGACCACTCGGGCCCGCCTGCGCGGTGACTTCATCCGCCGCGCCCAGGAACAGCGCCGGGACTTCACCGTCGACTGGGTCCACCTCAAGCTCAACGACCAGGCACAGCGCACCGTGTTGTGCAAGGACCCGTTCCGTTCCGTGGACGACCGGGTGGAGAAGCTCATCGCCGGAATGTGACGAAGACGGACGAGGACAAGCGAGTCAAGCGTTTCCGCACCGTATTGCCGGAACGCCACACGGGCGTCGTACGTTTCCCGTACGGCGCCCTTCTCGCGTCGTAGAGTTGCGCGCACGCCAATCCACAAGATCGATCGATTACGAGGCTCTTCCGTGCGCCGACGCTCACTCCTCCTCGCCGCCGTACCCGCGGGACTGGTCACTCTCTCCGCGTGCGGTGACAACAAGTCCGCCTCCAGCAAGGCGAGTGCCTCGCCGACGCCCTCGGTGACCACCGCGCCCGCGCCCAAGATCGTGGAGGGACCGCTGCCGGCGATCACGGCGGGCGCGAAGTTCGGCGAGAAGCCGACCGTCGCCAAGGGCACGGGCGAGCCGTCGCCGAACCTGGCGGTCAGGACGCTGATCGCGGGCAGTGGCCGCACGGTCGCCGAGAACGAGTTCGTCCAGGCCCACTACCTGGGCCAGATCTGGGACACCGCCAAGGTCTTCGACAACTCTTACGACCGCCACACCCCGCTGGTCATCCAGCTCGCCCAGGGCAGCATCATCGACGGCTGGCGGTACGCGCTCACGGGCAAGAAGACCGGCAGCCGCGTCGAGATCGCCGTACCGCCCACCTGGGGCTACGGCAAGAACGGCCAGCCGCAGGCGGGCATCAAGGGCACGGACACCCTGGTCTTCGTCATCGACCTGATCGACTCCTTCAACTCCAAGAGCTCCGCGAAGGGCAAGGAGGTCGCGCAGACCGACGCGGCCCTGCCCAAGGTGGCCACCAACACCGACGGCGCCGTCCCGAAGGTCACCGTCCCGAAGACCGCCCCGCCGAAGAAGCTTGTCTCGGAGTACGTGCTGGAGGGCGACGGCGACGAGCTCAAGGCCGACCAGACGGTCCTGTGCCAGTTCCAGGGCCTGGTCTGGGACGGCGGCAAAACCTTCCAGCGGACGTACGGCTCGGGGCGGCTCGCCCAGTTCTCGCTCCAGCAGATGCAGCAGGTGGTCAAGGGCCTGGCGGACGGCCTGACCGGCAAGAAGGTGGGCAGCCGCGTGCTGATCGTCGTACCGCCGGAGCTGGGCTACAGCAACGTCCCGAGCGGCGGACCCATCAAGAAGGACTCCACGCTCGTCTACACGGTGGACATCCTCGCGGCGCTGTAGCGCCGTGCGCCCGCTGCGGGCGGGAGATCCACGGAGATGAAAGACTGTCCGCGTTTCGTGTCGTACACAAGCAGGAGCCTTGACGTGAACATCGACAAGCCCGAGATCGACTTCCCTGAGGGTGCGCCCCCGAAGGACCTCGAGATCAAGGACATCTGGGAGGGTGACGGGCCGGTCGCGCAGGCGGGCCAGACCGTTACCGTCCACTACGTGGGTGTCTCCTTCAGCACCGGCGAGGAGTTCGACGCCAGCTGGAACCGCGGCAACCCGTTCCGCTTCCCGCTGGGCGGCGGCCGTGTCATCAAGGGCTGGGACCAGGGCGTCCAGGGCATGAAGGTCGGCGGCCGCCGCCAGCTGACCATCCCGGCCCACCTCGCCTACGGTGACCAGAGCCCGACCCCGGCGATCAAGCCCGGTGAGACGCTGATCTTCGTGGTCGACCTCCTCGCGGTCTGATCGGATCCGATCACCTGGGGCCCATGCCTGTCCGGGCGTGGGCCCTCGGCTTTTGTCACCGCGCCGAGGAGCGGTACGGTCATCGGTCGGAAGCATTAAAGAGAAGGCGAAGGGCGTCGATGGCCATTGCCAAGGCCGAGCGGCTGATGAACCTCGCGCTGTGCCTGCTCGGGGCGCGGCGGCCGCTCAGCAAGCGAGAGCTGCGGGATTCCATCGAGGCGTACGTCGAGGCCGTCAGGCCGGAAAAGGGTGCAGCGGGCAGCGACGACTCCTTCAACCGGATGTTCGAGCGGGACAAGGACGACCTGCGCGAACTGGGCCTGGTCATCGAGACCGTCGAGAACCTGGACGGCGAGATCGGCTATCTCGCCCGCCGCGACAGCAACCGCCTTCCCCCCATCACCCTGGACGCCGAGGAGGCCGCCGCACTCGGCCTCGCCGCCAAGGTCTGGCAGCAGGCCCGCCTCGCCGGAGCCGCCAGCGGCGCCCTGCAGAAGCTGCGCGCCGCGGGGTTGCCCGAGGACGTCGACCCCTACGAGGCGCACGGCGCCCTGGAGCCGCGCATCCCGGTGCACGAAGCCGCCTTCGAGCCCCTGATGCTGGCCTGCCGTGACCGCCGCCCGGTCCTCTTCGAGTACCGCAAGGCCTCCGCCGCCCGCCCCGAGCCCCGGCACGTGGAGCCCTGGGCGCTGGAGTGCTGGCGCGGCCACTGGTACCTGGCCGGCTGGGACCGTGACCGGAGCGCCGAGCGCGTCTTCCGGCTCTCCCGGATCACCGGCCGGGTCCGCTCGCGCGGTACGGGCTTCACCGCCCCCGTGCCCGACGTCGTCACCGTGCGCGAGACCGTCGCGAGCTGGGCGGGCGAGATCGCCGACCGCTCGGCACTGATCCGGCTGCGCTCCGGCTCCGGTTACCCCCTTCGGGCGAAGGCCACCAAGGTCCGGGAACTCGGCGACGGCTGGGACGAGTTGGAGATTCCGTACGGGCACGGCCTGGACGCCTGGCTGGTCGAGTTCGGACCGGACGTGGTGGTCCTGGAGCCGGCCGAGCTGCGCGCGGACGTGGTGGACCGGCTGCGTGCCGTGGCCAAGGGCTGAGGGGGAGCGGAAGCATGGCAGGCAAACCGGTCAGGCCCGTGAACGCCATCGACCAGACCCGGCGGATGCTCTCCCTGGTCACCTATCTCAGGGAGCGCCCCGGCGCGCGGATCGCGGACGTCGCCCGCGCCTTCGGCATCACCGAGGACGAGCTGGTCGCCGACCTCGATCTGCTGCCCATGTGCGGCACCAGCTTCCGCGGCGGTGACCTGCTGGACATCGACACCGACGGCGAGCGCATCTGGTGGCACAACCCGGCCGCGCTCGGCGAGGAGGCCGCCGAGCCGCTCCGGCTCGCCGCCGACGAGGCCACCGCCCTGCTGGTGGCCGCCCGCGCGGTCGCCACGCTGCCCGGCCTGCGCGAGGGCGACCGCCAGGCCCTGCTGCGGGCCACTGCCAAGGTGGAGGCGGCGGCCGGCGAGGCCGCCGGGGCCAGCGCGCGGCTGTCGGTGACCTTCGAGTCCGAGGGCGGTGTCTTCGCCGACGTCGACCGGGCCATCTCCGAGCGCCGCCGGCTGTGGATGCGCTACTACTCCCCGGCGCGCGACGAGGTCACCGAGCGCGAGATCGACCCCATCCGCCTGGTCAGCGTCGGACACACCTATGTCGAGGCCTGGTGCCGCCGCTCCGAGGCCCGGCGCACCTTCCGGCTCGACCGGGTCGCCGAGATCAGAATCCTGGACGAGCCGTCCGCGCCGCCCGAGATAGAGCTGCGGGACCTCTCCGAGGCCCTGGTGCAGCCGGCCGCCGAGGACCCGGAGGTCGTGATCGAGGTCGGCCCCGGCGGCCGCTGGGTCGCCGAGTACTACCCGCACGACAGTGCCGATGAGCTTCCCGACGGCGGACTGCGTATCACTCTGCGCACCCCCGATCCGGCCTCTCTGCGCCGGCTGGCCCTGCGGCTGGGCCGCGACGGCCGGATCGTGTCTCCACCGGAGCTGGCCGACAGTGCCCGGAGGGCGGCCGGCGAGGGCTTGGCGGCGTACGGCGAGCGGTAGCCGGCAGCGCCCCGAACGACCACAAAGAGGAGCAGGCCAATGAGCGAGTCTCCGGCGTCCGGTGCTGGTGAGATGACGGTGGCAACAGCCTTCGCCGGGATGAGAAGAGTGGCCCCCGTCATGTTCAGGGCGGGCTGCCCGGACTGCCGGGGCCGCTTCGAGCTGGCCGCGGGCGCGCTGCGCCTCGCCATCGGCGCCAGCAGCCGTACGACGTTCTACTCCTTCACCTGCCCCGACTGCGGCGCGACCGTTCGCAAGCCCGCCGGGGAGCGCATCGTCGAGCTGCTCACCGGCGGTGGGGTCAGAACGCTGCGCCTGCACCCCACCGTCTAGTCTCGACGTCATGTTCTGGCCGATGTTCGCGGTAGCGCTGGGTTTCCTGGGTCTCGCCGTCCTGGGGGTGCTCGCCGTCCGGGTGTTCCTCGAGGCGCGGCGCCTCGGGCAGCAGGTCGCCGACTCCGCGCGCCGTATCAACAGGGCGGCCGAGGACCTGGAGCGGGCGGCGGTCAGCGCGGCCCGTGCCGTCGACGCGCTGTGATTGCCGTGGACCATGCGCTTTGGGTCACTTCGCCCTGTCACCTTGCGGGTCCGGCCAGGTACGCTGCTGGTCGCGGCCCGGAAACGAGGCGCGGTCCGCAGAGAGCGGGAGTATGCACGGGGATTGTTCTACGTTCACCCCTGGGCGTTACGATCGCTGCCAGCACGAAGGTCAGACACTTGTCCGACCAGTCGGACATGCCCAGCCGCCCGCCTCAGTGAGAAGGTGAAGACTTATGTTCCGCAACGCACTTGAGCCGTGGCACCTGGTGCTCCTGGTTCTGGTGATCGTCCTCGTGTTCGGCTCCAAGAAGCTTCCGGACATGGCTCGCTCGCTCGGCAAGTCCGCGCGCATCCTGAAGAGCGAGGCCAAGGCGATGAAGGACGAGGGCAAGCAGTCCACCACCTCCGCCGCCCAGCCCGCCGAGGAGCAGTCCCCGGCTCAGCGCACGATCCAGGCCGCCCCCGGTGACGTGACCAGCTCCCGGCCGGTCAACGAGCCGACGGACACGACCACCCAGCGCTGACGCGAGGACCGGGGCATCCGGTCCGCTGCACGAGATGAGGATGTGGGTTGCTGAAGTCTGCCCGCAAGCAGGAGAGGGATCCCGAGGGGCGGATGCCGCTCGCGGATCACTTGCGTGAGCTGCGCAACCGGCTCGCGAAGGGTGTCCTGGCGATCGTCGTCGTCACGATCGTCGCCGCCTTCTTCTACCAGGACATCATCAACTTCATCACCGAGCCGCTCCTGCGCTCGGTCGGGTGCACCCAGTCCTTCGGAGACCTGGCGAAGTCGAAGAACGTCCACTGTGCGCACCTCACGGTCAGCGGCCTGCTCACGCCCTTCACCCTGGCGCTGAAGGCCTCACTGACCGCCGGTATCGTGGTGGCGGCACCGATCTGGCTCTACCAGCTGTGGGCGTTCGTCGCGCCGGGCCTGCACCGCCACGAGAAGAAGTACGCCTACGCGTTCGTCGGCTTCGGCTTCCCGCTCTTCATCAGCGGCGGCTACCTCGCCTACCACGTGCTGCCCACCACGGCGAAGGTGATGATCGATCTCACGCCGAAGGGCGCGGAGAACCTGCTGCCGCTGGACAACATGCTCGACCTGGTGACGCGCATGGTGGTGGTCTTCGGCCTCGCCTTCGAGATGCCGCTCCTGCTCGTCATGCTCAACCTCACCGGCATCCTGTCCGGCAGGCGCATGCTGGGCTGGTGGCGCGGCATGGTCGTCGGCATCGCGGCCTTCGCGGCCGTGGCCACGCCCGGTGCCGACCCGATCTCGATGCTGGCGCTCGCGGCGCCGATCTGGCTGCTGTACTTCATCGCCGTGGCCTTCTCGCTGTTCAACGACCGGCGCAGGGCGCGTCGGGAGGCCCAGGGGCCCGGGGACGACGAGGCCTCCGAGCTCGACCTGACGCCCGAGGACATCGGCGAGGTGGAGGCCGTGGCCGCGAGCCGCGCCCCCGAACCGCCGGGCACGGACCGGATCAACGGCTACGACGACGTGACCTGATCCCACCCCCGCACCCAGCCGTACACGATGCCCCCGCCCAGGTGGACGGGGGCATCGCCGTGTCGCGGAGCACACGATCGGGATAATGATCGTCCGGTTGTCAGTGGGGCCCGGTACGCTCGAAAGCACGATGACAGAGGACCTCTCACCGGCCGAGCGGTACGCGGCAGCCCGCAGGCGGGCAGCCGAGCAGGCCACCGCGCTCGCGTCCTTCCGCGAGATGTACGACTTCGGCCTCGACCCCTTCCAGATCGAGGCCTGTGAGGCGCTCGAGGCGGGGAAGGGCGTGCTGGTGGCCGCCCCCACCGGCTCGGGCAAGACGATCGTGGGCGAGTTCGCCGTCCACCTCGCCCTCCGGCAGGGCAAGAAGTGCTTCTACACGACACCCATCAAGGCGCTGTCGAACCAGAAGTACGCCGACCTGTGCCGCCGCTACGGGGACGGCATGGTCGGCCTCCTCACCGGCGACAACAGCATCAACTCGGATGCCCCGGTGGTCGTGATGACCACCGAGGTCCTGCGGAACATGCTGTACGCCGGCTCCCAGACCCTGCTCGGCCTCGGCTATGTGGTCATGGACGAGGTGCACTACCTCTCCGACCGCTTCCGCGGCGCCGTCTGGGAAGAGGTGATCATCCACCTGCCCGAGTCGGTGACCCTGGTGTCACTGTCGGCGACCGTCTCCAACGCCGAGGAGTTCGGTGACTGGCTGGACACCGTTCGTGGCGACACCGAGGTGATCGTCTCCGAGCACCGGCCCGTGCCGTTGTTCCAGCACGTGCTCGCCGGGCGCCGGATGTACGACCTGTTCGAGGAGGGCGAGGGCCACAAGAAGGCCGTCAACCCCGACCTCGCCCGCCTGGCCCGCATGGAGGCCACCAGACCGTCGTTCCAGGACCGCCGCCGCGGCCGGGCGATGCGTGAGGCCGACCGGGAGCGTGAGCGCAGACAGCGCTCGCGCGTGTGGACGCCGGGCCGTCCCGAGGTCATCGAGCGGCTGGATTCCGAGGGTCTGCTTCCGGCCATCACCTTCATCTTCAGCCGCGCCGCCTGCGAGGCCGCCGTCCAGCAGTGCCTGTACGCGGGCCTGAGGCTCAACGACGAGGAGGCGCGGGAGCAGGTCCGTGCCCTGGTCGAGGAGCGTACGGCCGCCATCCCGTCGGAGGATCTGCACGTCCTCGGCTACTACGAGTGGCTGGAGGGCCTGGAGCGTGGTATCGCGGCCCACCATGCCGGCATGCTGCCGACCTTCAAGGAGGTCGTCGAGGAGCTGTTCGTGCGCGGCCTGGTCAAGGCCGTCTTCGCGACCGAGACCCTCGCCCTCGGCATCAACATGCCCGCCCGCTCGGTGGTGCTGGAGAAGCTCGTCAAGTGGAACGGCGAGCAGCACGCCGACATCACCCCGGGCGAGTACACCCAGCTGACCGGCCGCGCCGGGCGCCGGGGCATCGACGTCGAGGGCCACGCCGTCGTGCTGTGGCAGCGCGGGATGAGCCCCGAGCACCTGGCCGGCCTCGCGGGCACGCGTACGTACCCGCTGCGCTCCAGCTTCAAGCCGTCGTACAACATGGCGGTCAACCTGGTCGAGCAGTTCGGCCGGTACCGCTCGCGCGAGCTGCTGGAGACCTCCTTCGCGCAGTTCCAGGCCGACAAGTCGGTCGTCGGGATCTCCCGCCAGGTCCAGCGCAACGAAGAGGGACTCGAGGGCTACAAGGAGTCGATGACCTGCCATCTCGGCGACTTCGAGGAGTACGCGCGCCTGCGCCGCGAGCTGAAGGACCGCGAGACCGAGCTGGCCCGGCAGGGCGCCAACCAGCGCCGCGCCGAGGCCGCCGGCTCCCTGGAGCGGCTGAAGCCGGGCGACGTCATCCACGTACCCACGGGCAAGTACGCCGGTCTCGCCCTCGTGCTGGACCCGGGCCTGCCGGCCGGCCGCGCCACCGGCCACCGCGGCCTCGACCACCACGACGGCCCGCGCCCGCTGGTGCTGACCGCCGAACGGCAGGTCAAGCGGCTGGCGTCGATGGACTTCCCGGTGCCGGTCGAACCGCTGGACCGGATGCGGATCCCGAAGAGCTTCAACCCGCGCTCCCCGCAGTCCCGCCGGGACCTCGCCTCCGCGCTGCGCACCAAGGCGGGGCACATCCCGCCGGAGCGGGCCCACAAGAAGCGCTCGCAGGCCGCCGACGACCGCGAGATCGCCCGGCTGCGCACGGCGATCCGCGCGCACCCCTGCCACGGCTGCAACGACCGTGAGGACCACGCCCGTTGGGCCGAGCGCTACCACCGGCTGCTGCGCGACACCTCGCAGCTGGAGCGCCGGATCGAGGGGCGTACGAACACGATCGCGCGGACCTTCGACCGGATCGTGGCCCTGCTGACCGAGCTGGACTATCTGCGCGGCGACGAGGTCACCGAACACGGCAAGCGGCTCGCCCGGCTGTACGGCGAACTCGACCTGCTGGCCAGCGAATGCCTGCGCGAGCGGGTCTGGGAGGGGCTCGACCCGGCCGAACTCGCCGCGTGCGTCTCGGCGTTGGTGTACGAGGCCCGCCTCAGCGACGACGCGATGGCGCCCAAGCTGCCGTCCGGCAAGGCGAAGGCCGCGCTGGGTGAGATGGTCCGGATCTGGGGCAGGCTGGACGGTCTGGAGGAGGAGTTCCGGATCAACCAGACCGAGGGTGTGGGCCAGCGCGAGCCGGATCTCGGCTTCGCCTGGGCCGCGTACATGTGGGCTTCTGGGAAGGGGCTCGACGAGGTGCTGCGCGAGGCGGAGATGCCGGCCGGTGACTTCGTGCGGTGGTGCAAGCAGGTGATCGACGTGCTGGGGCAGATCTCGGCGGCTTCTCCCGCGGCGGGCTCGACCGTGGCGAAGGCCGCGCGCAAGGCCGTGGATCAGTTGCTGCGGGGTGTGGTCGCCTACTCGTCCGTGGGTTGACCCGTCCCGATCGGAGTCTGAAGGGGCCGCATCTGCGGC
The DNA here is from genome assembly GCF_044388685.1 of Streptomyces sp. NPDC020192. NCBI lineage: Bacteria > Bacillati > Actinomycetota > Actinomycetes > Kitasatosporales > Streptomycetaceae > Streptomyces > Streptomyces sp. NPDC020192. The sequence continues at coordinate 200,094 of NZ_JBIRXG010000004.1, forward strand.
CCCTTCACTCATTACGGTGAGTGGTTTTCGCATGCCCGCATACAGCTACTGAATGTGTTCGAACAGAAGCCCAGCGTGTAAATGGAGCCGAGCGTACTCCTGTTGCGGGGGCGATTTCAGGTGCTTGCCGAATATGACACGGCGATGATCCGGTCGGACTAAGCTCGCCCGCGGCGCACCGAGTTGAGGTGAATTCGTGCGCCTGTTCCCAAACATGCGATAGATCCCGACAGTTCCATGAACCTTCCCCCCACAAGCACCTCCGACACCCAGCCGATTCGTCTCAGAAGGCATCCATGGTGAGTGTTCAGAAGCCTCCCGGTCGCCGTGAACGTCCCTATGCGCGCGTGCTGTTGCCGCCGGCCATACTGATGGCCGCGGCGACCGGGGCGGCGATCGCCCTGGCGCCGGTCTCTGCCCGGATCGTCGTCGGCGCGCTCGGGGCCCTGGCCCTGCTCCTGGTCCTCGCCACCGGCGGGGAGGCCGTCCGCCGCGGCCGCAGGCTCCGCGAGGAACAGGCCGAGCACGCTCGTCACGCCGCGTACCTGGAACACCGGATCGCCGCCCAGGACGGGCTGATCGAGGTGTTCGCCTCGGACATCATGCCGACCGGTTTCAAGCGGCTGCGCGCCGGACAACCGCTCCCGGACGTCGTGGCCGACATCTACGACACCGATCCCGAACTGCGCGCACTGCCCGACATCTACCGCGAGATGTACCTGGTCGCGCTGCGCGGCGCCGACCGTGAGATCACGATGCGGGACGCCACCGAGCGCTCCTTCGTGACCATCGCCCGCCGTATCCAGGCCATCGTCCACCAGCAGGCCAAGGAACTGCGGGAGATGGAGGAGGACCACGGCCGCAGCGCCGAGGTCTTCGACGACCTGCTGCGCATCGACCACGGCACCTCGCTGATCGGCCGCCTCGCCGACACCATCGGCGTCCTCGGTGGCGGCCGGCCCGGCCGCCAGTGGCCCCTGCCGGTCTCCCTCTACAGCACGCTGCGCGGCGCCATGTCGCGCATCCTGGAGTACCGCCGCATCCAGCTGAACTCCATCGTCACCATCAACATCAAGGGCACCGCGGTCGAGCCGGTCCTGCACGCTGCCGCCGAACTCCTCGACAACGCCACCCGCTACTCGCCGCCCACGGCCAAGGTGCATGTCACCGCCACCGAGGTGCAGGCCGGCGTCGTCATCGAGATCGAGGACGCCGGTGTCAGCCTCGGCGAGGAGTCCCGTGCCCGCGTCGAGCGGATGATCGAGGACGCCAAGAACGGCGACGACGCCCACAACCTCGGCGAGAACCCGCGCCTCGGCCTCGCCGTCGTGGGCCGCCTGTGCACCATGTTCGACATGGAGGTCTCGCTGCGCGCCTCCGCGTACGGCGGCGTCCGCGCGATCCTCTTCGTTCCCCGGGTCATGACGACCACCGAGCCCGGTGTGGGCGCCGCCCACGGCATCGGTGCCACCGGCATCCCCATGAAGGAACTCGGTGCCGTGGAGGGCCCGAAGCGCCGGCCCAAGAAGCGCCGCCCGACCAACCCCAAGATCCCGGCCGGTATCTCCATGGAGGACGACGTCCCCGTGGTCACCGAGTGGACGGCTGGAGGTCTGCCGCAGCGCCGCAGCCGGGTGAAGATCCCGATCACCCAGCGGCTCGCCGAACAGTACGAGATCGAGCGTGCCGAGCGCGAGGGCAGGCCGACCATCTGGTCGCAGGCGAAGCCCGAACCGGAGCCCGAGCCCGAGATGGACCCTGAGATCAAGAAGCTCCGGGAGCGGCCGATCGGCCAGGGGATCGAGGACTTCTGGAACGGCCTGCGCAAGGGCATGCCCGAGGGCGCCACCGGGCCCGAACTGACCGACTTCACGCGCCACCCGGAAAAGTACGTGCACCTTCTCAACGACTACGACGAGCCCGTCGAGGGCGCCACCGAGGCCGACGACGAGGGGGACCTCAAGTGATCCAGCAGCGAGGCAACATCGACTGGATGCTCAAGCAGCTCAACGACGGCGTGCCGGGCATCGAGATGATCGTGGTCCTCTCCGCCGACGGACTGCGCATCGCCCGCTACGGCGGCGACCCCGACGCCGCCGACCGCGTGGCCGCCGCCTGCGCGGGCATGCAGAGCCTGGCCGACGCCATCATCCAGGAGCTCCCCGACGCCGGCGACATGCAGGTCCTCGTCATCGAGATCGAGGGCGGCTACTTCTACCTCATGAACGCCGGCGACAACGCCTTCCTCGCCGTACTCGCCGACGTGACCTGTGAGCCCGGCCGGATGAGCGGCATGATGCGCGACCTCGTCGTCCGGATCGGTGCCCACCTCACCAGTCCGCCCCGGCGGAACGGGCAGACCGTATGACTCCTCCACGACGCAAACGGCGCCAGCCGCTACCGCCGCCGCCTGTACAGCCGACGCCGTCCGTGCCCCAGGCTGCGGGTGGCCCGGCCGTGCCCAAGAACCCCGAACGGCTCTACGCCTTCGCCGAGTCCGAGGACGGCGCGCGCGCCGAACTCGACCTCGTGACGTTAATCGTGGCGCGCTCCGCACCCCCGCCGGACGCCTCGCCGGAACAGTCCTCGGTGCTGCGGCTGTGCGGCGCCCCGCTGTCCGTGGCCGAGCTGTCGGCCTATCTGAGCCTGCCGTTCAGCGCGATGACCGTACTGATCACCGACATGATCACGGCCGGACTGGTACAGGCGCGCGCCCCGATCGTCCGCCAGGCGCTCCCCGACCGTTCACTCCTCGAAGCGGTGATGCATGGACTTCAACGCCTCTGACACGATCCCCGGCCCACGCACCGAGGATCACCTGCCGCACACGGCCCAGGCCGCGGTCAAGATCGTGATCGTGGGCGGCTTCGGTGTCGGCAAGACCACCATGGTCGGCTCCGTCAGCGACATCAGACCGCTGACCACCGAGGAGACCATGACCCAGGCCGGTATCGGCGTGGACGACAACTACGGCTCCGAATCGAAGACGGCCACCACCGTGGCCATGGACTTCGGCCGCATCAGCATCACCGAGAAGCTGGTGCTCTACCTGTTCGGCACCCCCGGCCAGGAGCGCTTCTGGTTCCTGTGGAACGGCCTGTTCGAAGGCGCCCTCGGCGCCGTCGTCCTCGTCGACACCCGGCGGCTCGACGTCAGCTTCGACGTCATGGGCCGGCTGGAGGAGCGCGGCGTGCCCTTCGTCGTCGCCGTCAACACCTTCCCGGACGCGCCCCGTTACCCGGTCGAGGAGCTGCGCACCGCGCTGGACCTGGTCCCGGAGATCCCGATCATCGAGTGCGACGTACGGCGCCGGGCCTCCAGCAAGGACGTGCTGATGACCCTGATGCGCTTCCTGCACTCCATCGCCCTGGCCCGGGTCTCCAGCTGACCCACCGCCGACCGACCTCCCCCACTTTTTTCGTTCCGGAGCGACACCGTGACGTCTGACATCCCATCCCTGACCGGTACCGACCCCATCCCCGGCCCGCCGCCGGGCTGCCCCGCGCACGGCCTCGGCCCCGGCGGGCTGCACCGGCTCCACGGCCCCGACGCCGAGGACCTGGACGACCTCTACGAACACCTCCGGGAGGAGCACGGCTCCGTGGCGCGCGCGCTGCTCCACGAGGACGTGCCGATGTGGGTGGTCCTCGGGCACGCCGAGAACCGCCAGCTGGTCCGCAGCCCCTCCGTGTACACCCGGGACAGCCGGACCTGGACCCCGCTGGCGGACGGCACCGTCAAGCCCGACCACCCGCTCATGCCGCACATCGCCTGGCAGCCGATCTGCTCGCACGCCGAGGGCGACGAGCACCAGCGGCTGCGCGCGGCGGTCACCGCGGCCATGGACACGATCAACCACCGCAGCCTGCGCCGGCACATCGGTCGCTACACCCAGAGCCTGGTCAACAGGTTCTGCGAACGCGGCCGGGCCGACCTGGTCTCCCAGTTCGCCGAGCATCTGCCGATGGCCGTCATGTGCAAGATCCTCGGCATGCCCGAGGAGTACAACGACCGGATGGTGCAGGCCGCCCGGGACGCCCTGAAGGGCACCGATACCGCCATCCAGAGCCACACCTACGTCATGGAGGCGCTGAGCCGGCTCACCACCCGGCGCCGCGCCAAGCCCGAGGAGGACTTCACCAGTCACCTCGTCACCCACCCGGCCGGGCTCACCGACGACGAGGTCCGCGAACATCTCCGGCTCGTCCTCTTCGCGGCCTACGAGGCCACCGCGAACCTCCTCGCCAACGCGCTGCGCATGGTCCTGACCGAGCCGGGCTTCCGCGCCCGGCTCAGCGGCGGCCAGATGACCGTGCCGGAGGCCATCGAGCAGTCGCTGTGGGACGAGCCGCCGTTCAGCACCGTCCTCGGCTACTTCGCCAAGGAGGATACCGAGCTGGGCGGACAGCGCATCCGCAAGGGCGACGGCCTGCTCTTCGCGCCCGCGCCGGGCAACCTCGACCCGCGGATCCGCCCGGACCTGTCCGCGAGCATGCAGGGCAACCGCTCGCATCTCGCCTTCGGCGGCGGCCCGCACGAGTGCCCCGGCCAGGACATCGGCCGCGCCATCGCCGACGTCGGCGTCGACGCGCTGCTGTTGCGGCTGCCCGACGTCCAGCTCGACTGCCCGGAGGAGGACCTGCGCTGGCGCTCGTCCATCGCCTCCCGGCATCTGGTGGCCCTGCCGGTGCGGTTCGAGCCGAAGCCGCAGCAGGACGTCGACCTCGCGCCGCGTCGCGGGTCCGTCTCGGGGCCGGACTCCGGCTGGCCGGCCGACATGCGCCGGCCGGACCCGGCGCCGACGGCCGAACCGCGGGTCACGGTACCCGTGCCGGTGCCTGCGGCGCCTGAGCCGGTTCGGGTGCGGGGGGTTTGGCAGCGGCTGTTGCGTTGGTGGCGGGGGGAGTAGCGCCTTCCTACGGGGTGCTCCGGAGCACACGTCCGCTCACGAACGTGTGCTCCACCCCTGTGACCGGATCGGTGAACTCCAGTCGCCGCGCGAGCAGTTGGAGTGGTCGGCGGAAGTCGTCGGCCGGGACCGGGTCGGTCACCACCGGGTACAGGGGGTCGCCGAGGATGGGGATGCCGAGGGCGTTCAGGTGGACCCGTAGCTGATGGGTCTGCCCGGTCGCCGGGACCAGTCGGTAGCGGCCCAACCCGCCCCGGTGCTCGGCCAGTTCCACATGGGTCTCGGCGTTCGGCTCGCCCTCGACCTCGAAGGCCGCCTGCACCCCGCGCTCCTTCACGATCCGGCTGCGCACGGTGCGGGGCAGGGCCAGCTCGGGGTCGTACGGGGCGACGGCCTCGTACTCCTTGCGCACCCGTCGGTCCCGGAACAGGTTCTGGTACGCGCCGCGCTCCTCGGGCCGTACCGTGAACAGCACCAGCCCCGCCGTCAGCCGGTCCAGCCGGTGTGCGGCGCCGAGCGTCGGGATGTCCAGCTCGCGGCGCAGCCGGGCCAGCGCGGTCTCGGTGACATGTGTGCCGCGCGGTGTCGTGGCGAGGAAGTGCGGCTTGTCGGCCACGACGATGTGCGCGTCCCGGTACACCACCTCCACCGGGAACGGCACCGGCACCTCGGCGGGCAGCTCGCGGTGGAACCACACGTACATGCCCGGCTCGTACGGCGCGTCCGGCGCCACCGCCCGGCCGTCGGTGCCGACGATCAGCCCCGCGGCGAACATGCCCTCGATCGTCCCCGGCCCGGCCCCCGTGAGCCGCTCCACCAGATGCTCGCGCACGGTGGCCCACGTCCCGTCGTACGGCAGCCGGACCCGCACGGGGTCCACTCCGTCACGCTGGGGGAGCGGGGCAGGCGGGGGAGGGGTACGGCGTCTCATCGGGGTCAAGGGTACGAGGGCCACGGGCGCGACGCGGAAAACGGGTGGGCGGTGATCGTGGCGGTCGGCAGGATGTGGATCATGCCTTACCTCACCAGCCCGGTCGTACCGGCCGGCACCCTCGCCCGTACGTCCCAGCCCGCTCTTCCCACCGGCGACGGCCTGCTGCTGCGCCCCTGGCGGGCGGCGGACGCGCCCGCCGTGCACGCCGCCTTCCAGGACCCGCTGATGCACCAGTGGCACATCAGGGCCTGTGACTCCGAGGAGGAGGCCGCCGGGTGGATCGCCGGGTGGCAGCAGGAGTGGCAGGGCGAGAGCCAGGCCCAGTGGGCCGTCGTGGACGCGGACGGCGACGACCTGCTGGGCCGGGTGGCGCTGCGCGAGATCCGGCTGGGCGACGGAGTCGCCGAGGTCGCCTACTGGACGGTGGCGTCGGCGCGCGGCCGGGGTGTCGCGGTCCGGGCCACCACCGCCCTGTCCCGGTGGGCGTTCGAGGAGATCGGCCTCCACCGCCTCGAACTCTCGCACGCCACCGCCAACGAGGCCTCCTGCCGGGTGGCCGAGAAGGCCGGCTTCGCCCCGGAGGGCACCAAGCGCAGCGCCCTCCTGCACCCCGACGGCTGGCACGACGTCCACGTCCACGCGCGCGTGCGGGGCGACTGAGCCGAACGCGCTGCGACCGGTGTGAAGATGGGGGCATGCCGCCCTACGATCTCGCGGACCGACTCGTCGTCGGTGTCGCCTCCAGTGCCCTGTTCGATCTGCGGGAGTCGGACGCCGTCTTCCGCGAGCAGGGCGAGGAGGCCTACCGGGCCTACCAGGAGGCCCATGTGGACGACACGCTGCGGCCCGGCGTCGCGTTCGCGTTCATCCGCAGGCTGCTGTCGCTGAACGACCTCGGCGAGCCGGACGATCCGCTCGTCGAGGTCATCATCCTCTCCCGCAACGACCCCGACACCGGCCTTCGGGTCATGCGGTCGATCCAGGCCCGTGAACTGCCCATCAGCCGGGCCGTGTTCATGCAGGGCAGGTCGCCGTACGCGTTCGTCACGGCGCTGAACATGTCCCTGTTCCTGTCCGCGAACGGCGCCGACGTGCGCGAGGCGGTCGCCGCGGGTCTGCCGGCCGGGCATGTGCTCGGCTCGTCGTACGCGGACGACCCCGACGATCCGGAGCTGCGGATCGCGTTCGACTTCGACGGGGTGCTCGCGGGCGACGCCGCCGAGCAGGTGTACCAGTCCGGCGGCCTGGAGGAGTTCCGCGCGCACGAGGCGCGTAACGCGGCGACCCCGCACGACCCCGGGCCGCTGCGCGACTTCCTCGCGGGCGTGAACCGGATACAGCGCCGGGAGGAGGAGCGGCGTACAGCCGACCCGGACTACGCGCGCCGGGTCCACGTCTCCATCGTGACCGCGCGCAACGCGCCGGCGCACGAGAGGGCCGTACGGAGCCTGAAGCAGTGGGGCGTACGGGTCAACGGCGCCTTCTTCCTCGGCGGGATCGACAAAGGCGCGGTCATGAAGGTGCTCCGGCCGCACATCTTCTTCGACGACCAGGTGACGCACCTGGAGAGCACGTCGAGGACCACGCCGAGCGTGCACATCCCGTTCGGGAAGATCAACGAGACGCCGGCCGGAGGCTGACTCACGCGGCCGCCGCGCCGCCGCCCTCCTGCTCGGCCTCGATCCGGGCGTTCCAGTCGCGCTTGGAGGCCTGCCAGCCGTCCTCGTTGTGACCCAGGCGCCAGTAGCCGGAGATCGACAGGTCCTCGCGCGGGACCTGCTTCTCGACCCGCAGCAGCCGGCGCAGCTCCTTCACGAAGCCCGCCTCGCCGTGCACGAACGCGTGCAGCCGGCCCTCGGGGAACTCCAGCGCGCGTACGGCCGCCAGCAGGGCCTCGCCGACCGGCCGGTCCCCGCGGTGCAGCCAGACGACCGCCGCGTCGGAGTCGATCTTCTGCTCCTCCTCGGGCCCGGACACCTCGACGAAGGCGTGGGCCACGGCGCCCGCGGGCAGCGTCTCCAGGGCGCGGGCGATCGCGGGCAGCGCGCTCTCGTCACCGGCGAGCAGATGCCAGTCGGCCTCGGGGTCGGGGGCGTAGGCGCCGCCGGGGCCCATGAAGCGCACGGTCTCGCCGGGCCGGACCCGGGCGGCCCACGGGCCGGCCAGGCCCTCGTCGCCGTGGACGACGAAGTCCAGGGTCATCTCCCGGTGCTCGGGGTCCCAGGCGCGCACGGTGTACGTCCGGGTCACCGGCCACTGCTCCCGGGGGAACTCCTCGCGGATCCGCTCCAGGTCGAAGGGCTCCGGGTAGGTCACGCCCGCGGGGCCGAACAGCAGCTTCACATAGTGGTCGGTGCAGGTGTCCGCCGCGAAGTCGGCCAGTTCCGCGCCGCCGAGCACCACGCGCTGCATGTGCGGGGTCAGCCGCTCGGTGCGGACCACCTGGGCGGTACGGGGCTTGCGCGGCTTACGTCCCGGGCGCTCTGCCATCACGACCTCCTGCAAGTCGGTTAGGTTTACCTAAGTTAGCACCTCGCTCCGGTGGAACACCTCTTTCTCACGGCCTCGATGAGACCCTTTGCCGGAATATTCCGGGCAAGGGCATCTCGCTCACACGGCCAGTGTGGTCAGCAGTCGCTGCAGGGAGCCGCCGAGCCCCCAGCGGGCGGCCAGCCGGTCCAGCGCCTCCGGGTCGCGCGGGGTGTGCGGCAGCGCCGTGTCGACGTCCGGCAGCGGTACGTCCGCCGCCACCCGCACCACCTTCGGCGCGACCGCCACATACGGCCGGGCCTCGTCCAGCCGCTTGCGCTGCGACGGCGTGAGCCTGGCCGTCGGGTCGTCCAGCGCCGCCATGATCCGGTCCAGGTCGCCGAACTCGGCCAGCAGCTTGGCGGCCGTCTTCTCGCCGATCCCGGCCACGCCCGGCAGGCCGTCGCTCGGGTCGCCGCGCAGCAGTGCCAGATCCGCGTACCCCCGCCCGTCGACGCCGTACTTCTCGCGCAGCACCGCCTCGTCGGTCAGCTGCAGCGTGCCGACGCCCTTGAGCGGGTACAGCACCCGGATCCCGCGTGCGTCGTCCACCAGTTGGTACAGATCGCGGTCGCCGGTGACGATGTCCACCGGGCCCTTCGCGCGGGCGGTGAACGTGCCGATCACGTCGTCCGCCTCGTACTCCGCGACGCCGACCCGCGCGATCCCGATCGCGTCCAGCACGTCCTCGATGACCGGCACCTGCGGGGAGAGGGTGTCCGGCACCTCCTCCTCGTCCGGCGCGCCCTCGTGCTCCTCGGCGACCCGGTGCGCCTTGTACGTGGGGATGAGGTCCACCCGCCACTGCGGGCGCCAGTCGGCGTCCATACAGGCCACCAACCGCTCCGGCCGGTGGTCCCTGACCAGCCGGTCGATGAAGTCCAGCAGCCCGCGCACGGCGTTCACCGGCGTGCCGTCGGGGGCCTTCACGGAGTCCGGGACGCCGAAGTAGGCGCGGAAGTACAGCGATGCGGTGTCGAGCAGCATGAGTCGTCCGGTCACGCTCGCATCATGCCGCACGGCACTGACAGTCAAGGTGATGCCGCGTACGACAGAGATCCGGCCAATCACGGAATGTGATGACCCTTGGCTCGATCCGGCCCTCCCGGCCCAGGTGATCGGCATATTCGTCACCGACCGGGACACCGCTCCGAGCTGCCCCCCGACCCCGACATACTGGCGCGAACCATGAGGGTGGGGACGCGGGGACATGACAGGGATGTGGCAGGCGCGTGAAACGGTTTGCCGAACATGCGTAGGGTGCAGAGAAGTCATCAGTAGAGACCGTGGCACGACGAGCGAGGGAGGGAGCCGGAGCGATGGGCGACCACAAAGAGCAACAGCCCGTGCGGGTGGGCGCAGCCGTCCGGCGACGCCGCCGCGCGCTGCAGCTGACCCTCGCCGTCGTGGCCGAGCGCAGCGGCCTGTCCGTGCCCTTCCTCAGCCAGGTCGAGAACGACCGGGCCCGCCCCAGCCGCACATCCCTGGAGAAGCTGGCCGACGCCCTGCGCACCACGGCCGTCGAACTCCTCGCCGCCGCCGACCCGGCCGCCAGCGTGGACGTCGTGCGCGCCGAGCCGGGCGCCGAGGGCGACCTCGAGCCGCGCACCCGCGCCCTGGTCCGCGGCCACCACCAGCTGCACGCCTCCGAGTTCACCGGCGACCACGAGGCCGGCCGCGAGTTCCAGCACCGCAACGACGAGCTGATGTACGTCGCCGACGGAGCGGTCGAGATCGAGGCCGAGGGCCGCGCGTACCGCCTCGGCCGAGGCGACACGCTGTACCTGACCGGCGGGGTCCGGCATCGCTGGCGGGCGACCGTTCCGGACACCCGGGTGATCGTGGTGGCGGTGGCGGAACACATCGAGGCCGTGCAGGACAGGTCTCGTTGATGAGGGTCGTCTCCCTCGTCCCCTCCCTCACCGAAGCCGTCGCCCTCACCCTCCCCGGAGCCCTCGTCGGCGTCACCGACTGGTGCAGCCATCCAGCCGACCTGGACGTCACCCGGATCGGCGGTACGAAGAACCCCGGGCTCGACCGGATCCTCGCCCTCGCCCCCGACCTGGTGATCGCCAACGAGGAGGAGAACCGCGCCCCCGACCTCGACGCCCTGCGCGCGGCGGGGCTCGATGTGCTGGTCACCGAGGTGCGGAGGGTGCCGCAGGCCTTCGCCGAGCTGGACCGGGTGCTCACGGCGTGTGGTGCGCCGGGGCGGCCGCGCTGGCTGGCGGAGGCGGAGGCGGCCTGGGAGGCGCTGCCGGAGCCGGCGGAGCGCAGAACGGCGGTCGTGCCGATCTGGCGGCGGCCCTGGATGGTGCTCGGCCGGGACACCTTCGCCGGTGACGCCCTGGCCCGGCTCGGAGTGGACCATCTGTACGTCGACCACCCCGACCGTTACCCCCGCGTCCCGCTCGACGAGCTGTGCGCGGCCGCCCCGGACCTGGTGGTGCTGCCCGACGAGCCCTACCGCTTCACCGTCGGCGACGGCCCGGAGGCCTTCCCGGACCTGCCCTGCGCGCTGGTCAGCGGACGGCACCTGACGTGGTACGGCCCCTCGCTCGCCGAAGCGCCTACCGTGCTGGCCGAGGCGCTGCGAGCAACTCGCCGCTGAGCAGGCCGCGTACGGTCCCGGTGGCGGCGGCCAGCCAGGCGGTGACCAGGACGGCGTACAGCGCGACGGCCAGCGCGTCGTAGCAGGCGAGGCCGGTGTGCCGGGCGAGGGCGGCGGCGCCCGTGACGCAGGTGCCCACCGGGAAGGTGAACGCCCACCAGGTCATCGCGAAGCCCATGCCCTGCCTCCGGGCCCGCACGACGTGCGCGACGGAGAGCGCCAGCCACAGCAGCGCGAACCCCATCACCGGCACCCCGTACAGCACGGCGAGGACATCGAGACCACGGTCGTACGGCGCCGGTACGACACCGGGAGCCGCGTCCGCGATCTTGCCGACCGCGGTCGTGGACTGCCCGAGCGGGCCCAGCACCAGGAACAGGGTCGGGGTGAGCGCGAGCGGCAGCGGGCCCGAGGTGACCAGCCGGGCGAAGACGAGCGCCAGCATCAGCAGCGTCATGAACAGGCTCAGCCCGAACATCGCGAAGCAGGCCAGCAGCAGGGTCTCCCGGGGCTGCCCCGGCGGCAGATGCGGCACGAGCAGCGGACCGAGCGCGGCCGACACCATCGGCGCGACCAGCGGCAGCAGCCACACGGGGGTCGCCTGGGCGGGTTCGGCGCGGTGGCGTACGGCCATGAGGTACGGCACGGTCACGGCGGCCGCGAGCCCGACCGCCGTACCGGCGGTGAACAGCACGGTGTCCAGCGCGACCGCCGTCCGCGTGCCGATCAGGGGCAGCCCGGCGGTCATGGCGCCGCCGCCGACCGCCAGCAGGGCCATGGACAGACAGCCGTAGAAGGGCGCCGTGGCCGGGTCCAGGAGATGGGCGCGGGCCTGGTCCGGGTGCAGGTTCCAGTGCAGGGCGCGGGCCGCCAGCAGGACCGTCAGCGCGATCAGGGACAGCGCCCAGACCCCGGCGAGCACACCGCTCGGCACCACCCCGTGCCGGGGCAGCGCGACACCGGCCGAGCCGACGACGGCGGTGCCCATGACGGCGGCGTACCAGTTCGGGCCGAGGTGCCGGACCCGGGCGGCGCGCAGGAGGGACGGGGCGGGTGAAGGATGGGCTGCGGTGACCATGGATCCACCGTCCCGCCGGGACTTGCCCCTGACCAGGGGCTTCCTTCCTATCAGGGCATAAGCTGGTCTTATGAGCGAGGCGGAGGGGCAGTACGAGCGCACGGGATCCCTGGCACACCGGGTGCCGGATCTGGCCGCACTGGAGCTGCTGCTGGCGGTGGCGCGGCTGGGCAGTCTCGGTGCGGCGGCGCGGGAGGTCGGCATCACCCAGCCCGCCGCCAGCAGCCGGATCCGCTCCATGGAACGGCAGCTGGGGGTGGCCCTGGTCGACCGCTCGCCGCGCGGCTCCCGGCTCACCGACGCCGGCGCGCTGGTGACGGACTGGGCCCGCCGGGTGGTGGAGGCGGCCGCCGCCTTCGACGCGGGCGCGCGGGCGCTGCGGGACCGACGGGACTCACGCCTCCGGGTCGCGGCGAGCATGACCATCGCCGAGTACCTGCTGCCCGGCTGGCTCCTCGCACTGCACGCCGAGCGCCCTGACACGGCGGTGTCCCTGCTCGCCGGCAACTCGACCAAGGTCGCGGAACTGCTGCTGTCCGGCGAGGCCGACCTCGGCTTCGTGGAGGGGCTGACGGTGCCGACGGGGCTGGACTCGACGATCATCGCCCACGACCGCCTGATCGTCGTCACGGCCCCCGCCCACCCCTGGGCCCGCCGCCGACGCCCCCTGACGCCGGAGGAACTGGCCTCCACCCCCCTGATCCTGCGCGAACGCGGCTCCGGCACCCGCCAGGTCCTGGACGCGGCGCTCGGCGGCCTCGCCCGCCCCCTGATCGAACTGTCCTCGACCACGGCGGTCAAGGCCTCCGCGGTCAGCGGCGCGGGCCCCTCCGTCCTCAGCGAACTGGCCGTGGGGGAGGAACTGGCGATGCGCCGCCTGGTCAGCATCCCGGTGGAGGGTGTTTCGCTGCGGCGCGACTTGCGAGCGGTCTGGCCGACGGGTCACCGACCGGCGGGTCCGGCAAGGGAGTTGCTGTCGCTGACGCGGGGGTGAAGCGGGGGTGAGGGGCGCGGTGGGGCAGGGGCGCGGGGCTGTATCGGTATACGGCTCCGCCGCGTGGGCGCGAGCGACCCGAAAACCGTTCGCCAGCCGTCCCGCCGCCCCGACACCATGGCCCGCATGACCCACACCGCCCCGCCCGCCGCAGGCGTCCGTACGCCCTGGGAAGCGCTCCCGTCCGCCGTCCGGCACGCCGTGGGCGAGACGCTCGGCGCGCCGGTCGTACGGTCGCAGACACAGCGCGGCGGCTTCTCACCGGGTGTCGCCGCGCGCGTGCGCACCGCGGCGGGCGGTACCGGTTTCGTCAAGGCGGTGAGCGCCGAGGCCAACCCGCACAGCCCCACCCTGCATCGCTTGGAGGCACGCAACGCCGCCGCGCTCCCGGCCGCCGTCCCCGCGCCCCGGCTGCTCGGCACGTACGACGACGGCACCTGGGTGGCCCTGGTCTTCGAGGAGGTGGCGGGGCACCAGCCGCACGTGCCCTGGCGGCCCGACGAACTGCGCCGGGTGCTCGACGCCGTGACCATGCTCGCGCGCACCGGCACACCCTGCCGCCTCGACGTCCGGCCCGTCGCCGAGGACCTGGCGGACGCCTTCAGCGGCTGGCGCCGCCTCCTCGACGGCGAGGCCGGCGACGTACGCGACCGGCTCGGTGCGTGGACCGCCGACCACCTGGCCGACCTCGCCGCCCTGGAGGCCCGCTGGCCCGAGGGCGCCTCCGGGGACACCCTGGCCCACGGCGACCTGCGTGCGGACAACGTGCTGCTCACGGCCGACGGCTCGGTCGTCTTCGTGGACTGGCCGCACGCGATGCGCGCCGCGCCCTGGTTCGACCTGCTCGTCATGCTGCCGTGCGTACGGGCGCAGGGCGGACCCGATCCCGAGGAGGTGTTCACCGGCCACCCGCTGGGCCGGGACGCCGACCCGGACGCGGTGACCGCCGCGCTGGCCGCCCTCACGGGCTACTTCCTGCGCAGCTCCCTGAACCCGGCCCCGCCGGGCCTGCCCACCCTGCGTCCCTTCCAGCGGGCCCAGGGAGACGCGGCGCTGGCCTGGCTCAGGACGCGGCTGCGGCGGCTGTGACCAGCGCCCGCATCACCCGCAGATCCTCGCCCATCTCCGGATGCCACTGCACCCCGAGCACCCAGCCCTCGGCCGGGGGCAGTTCCACCGCCTCGACCGTGCCGTCCGTCGCGTACGCCGAGGCGACGAGGCCCCGGCCGAGCCGCTCGACCGCCTGGTGGTGGTACGTCGGTACGGCGGTCTCCTCCGGGACGAGGCCGGCGTACCGCGTCCCCGGCACCGGCTTGACCGGATGGCGGCCGAAGACCCCGGCCACCTCCGCGTGCCCGTCGAGATGCTGGACGAGCGTGCCGCCGAGGGCGACGTTCAGCAGCTGCATGCCCCGGCAGATCCCCAGCAGCGGCACCCCGGCCGCCAGTGCCGCGTCGATCAGCGCCAGCTCCCAGGCGTCCCGCTCCGGCGCGGGCGGCCCCGTACGCGGCGAGCGCTCGGCGCCGTACCGGGCCGGGTCCACGTCCGGGCCGCCGGCGATGACCAGCCCGTCCAGCCGGGCCACGGTCTCCGCCGCGTGCCCGGGCGCGTCCGGCGGCAGCATCGCGGCCAGTCCGCCGGCCCGCTGCACCAGCCGCGGATAGCCGGCCGGCAGCAGCGCCGCGTCCAGCTCCCACACGCCCCAGCGCGCGCCGGACTCCAGATACGTGCTGACGCCGATCAGCGGTCGTACGGTCGTCATGCCACCCTCCCCGGGAAGCCAAAGGTTCACATACGTACCTTTACGGAAACCGCCCTATGCCAGGAAGCCCCGCAGCAGGGCCGCCGTGCCCGCGCAGTGCTCGCGCATCATCTCCCGCGCCCCGTCCGCGTCCCCGTCCAGCACCGCCTCCACCAGCGCGGTGTGCTGTCGCTGGGAGTGCTCCAGATTGCGCACCAGCAGCGGGATGCAGTCGAGCAGATCGTTGGCCGTGGCCCGGACCGCCGCGTACTGCGCGGTCAGCGAGGGGGAGCCGGCCAGCTCGGCCAGCGTCAGATGCAGCAGGGTGTCCGCCCGGCGGTAGTCGGCGAGCGGTGCCTCATGCGTCCGGTCCAGGGCTTCCCGGAGCCGGTCGGCCTGCTCGTCCGTCAGCCCGTGCGCCGCGCACAGCCCCGCCGCACCCACCTCCAGGACCTCGCGGAAGCGCAGCACGTCCTCGATGTCCACCTCGGCGATCCGCCGCCGCAGCTCGTCCTCGCCGCCGGCGTCCGCGCGCGGCAGCACGAACGTTCCGCCGTAGCGCCCGCGCCGCGCCTCCACCAGCCCCTGGTCCTGGAGCACCTTCAGCACCTCGCGCAGCGTCACCCGGCTGATCCCGAGCCGCTCCGCCAGCTCCCGTTCGGCCGGCAGCCGCTCGCCGCCCGGCACCAGGCCGAGCCGTACGACCTGGAGGATCTGCTCCAGCGCCTCCTCGAAGCCGTTGCCCGCCCGCACCGGCCGCAGCACCGGAGCGAGCCGGTCGCCCACCCCCTGAGTGTCGCTCTCCCAGGACATCCGGCCGTACCCCCTTCCCAAGCAATGGTTCTGAGCAATACCTTATGGCTCCCGGCCCGGCCGAAAAAGCGCGAAGGCGCCGAAGGAGGCTCTCCCGTGGCAGACCGCACACCCCCGCTCGGCGTCGAGGAACTGCACGCCCTCGTCGCGAGCGGTGAGATCGACACTGTCGTCCTGGCCTTCCCCGACATGCAAGGGCGTCTCCAGGGCAAGCGGTTCGCCGCCCGCTTCTTCCTCGACGAGGTCCTGCACCACGGCACCGAGGGCTGCAACTACCTCCTCGCCGTCGACACCGAGATGAACACCGTCGACGGCTACGCGATGTCCTCCTGGGAGCGCGGCTACGGCGACTTCGCCATGCACCCCGACCTCGCCACCCTCCGCCGTATCCCCTGGCACCCCGGCACCGCCCTGCTCGTCGCCGACCTCGCCTGGAACGACGGCACCCCGGTCGTCGCCGCGCCCCGCCAGATCCTGCGCCGCCAGCTGGAGCGGCTCGCCGCGCTCGGCTACACCGCCCAGGTCGGCACCGAGCTGGAGTTCATCGTCTTCAAGGACTCCTACGAACAGGCCTGGGACGCGGGCTACCAGGGGCTCACGCCCGCCAACCAGTACAACATCGACTACTCCATCCTCGGCACCGGCCGCATCGAGCCCCTGCTGCGCCGGCTGCGCAACGACATGGCGGGCGCCGGCCTCACCGTCGAGTCCGCCAAGGGCGAGTGCAACCCCGGCCAGCACGAGATCGCCTTCCGCTACGACGAGGCCCTCGTCACCTGCGACCAGCACGCCCTGTACAAGACGGGCGCCAAGGAGATCGCCGCCCAGGAGGGCGTCTCGATCACCTTCATGGCCAAGTACAACGAGCGCGAGGGCAACTCCTGTCACATCCACCTCTCGCTCGCCGACGCCGACGGCGCCAACGCGATGGCCGACGGCGACGGAATGTCCGACGTCATGCGGCACTTCCTCGCCGGACAGCTCGCCGCCCTGCGCGACTTCTCCCTGCTCTACGCCCCCAACATCAACTCCTACAAACGGTTCCAGCCCGGCTCCTTCGCCCCGACCGCCGTGGCCTGGGGCCACGACAACCGGACGTGTGCACTGCGGGTCGTGGGCCACGGCCGCTCCCTGCGCTTCGAGAACCGCCTGCCCGGCGGGGACGTCAACCCGCACCTCGCCGTCGCCGGACTCGTCGCGGCCGGCCTGTACGGCATCGAGCAGAAGCTCGAACTCCCCGAACCCTGCCCCGGCAACGCCTACACCGCGGACTTCGAGCACGTCCCGACCACCCTGCGCGAGGCCGCCGAGCTGTGGGAGAACAGCTCCGTAGCCAAGGCCGCCTTCGGCGACGAGGTCGTGGCCCACTACCGCAACATGGCGCGCGTCGAGCTGGAGGCCTTCGACGCCGCGGTCACCGACTGGGAGCTGCGCCGCTCCTTCGAACGCCTGTGAAAGGTCAATTCGTGTCCGACTCAGACGAGTTGAAGGTCCTCAACCCCGCCACGGAAGAGGTCGTCGCCACCGTCCCCGCCGCGAGCGCGCAGGACGTGGCCGCCGCCGTCGTACGGGCCGCCCGCGCCCAGACCCGGTGGGCCGCCCTCGCCCCCGCCGACCGGGCCCGGCTGCTGCGCCGTTTCGCGGACGTCGTCGACGCCCACACCGAGGAACTCGCCCAGCTGGAGGTCCGCGAGGCCGGGCACACCGTCGGAAACGCCCGCTGGGAGGCCGGCAACGCCCGCGACCTGCTCCTCTACGCGGCCGGCGGCGCCGAACGCCTCCTCGGCAAGCAGATCCCGGTCCCCGGCGGCTGGAACGTCACCTTCCAGGAACCCCTGGGCGTGGTCGGCGTCATCGCCCCCTGGAACTTCCCGATGCCCATCGCCGCCTGGGGCTCCTTCCCGGCGCTCGCGGCCGGCAACGCGGTCGTCCTCAAGCCCGCCGAGACCACCCCGCTCACCGCGCTCCGCCTCGCCGAACTCGCCCTGGAGGCGGGCCTGCCCGAGCACGTCTTCCAGGTCCTGCCCGGATACGGCCACACCGCCGGGCGTGCCCTGGTGGACCACCCGGACGTCGCCAAGATCGTGTTCACCGGCTCCACCCGCACCGGCCGCGAGGTCATGGAGCGCTGCGCGAAGCTCGTCAAGCCGGTCACCCTCGAACTCGGCGGCAAGAGCCCCAACATCGTCTTCGCCGACGCCGACCTGAAGACCGCCCTCGACCCGTTCTCCTTCCTGGACAACTCCGGCCAGGACTGCTGCGCCCGCACCCGCATCCTGGTCCAGGAGACCGTGCTGGAGGAGGCCCGGGACCTCCTCGCCGACGCGCTGGCCGCCGTCGTCGTGGGCGACCCCGCCGACGAGAAGACCCAGATGGGCCCGCTGATCTCCCGTCAGCAACTCGACCGCGTACGGTCGTACGTCCCCGAGGACGCCCCCGCCCTGCGCGGCAGCGCCCCCGACGGGCCCGGCTTCTGGTTCCCGCCGACCGTCCTGACGGGGGAGCGGCACGACAGTGCGGCAGCCCGGGAGGAGATCTTCGGGCCCGTCGCCGTCCTGCTTCCCTTCACCGACGAGGAGGACGCCATCCGCCTCGCCAACGACACCCCCTACGGTCTGTCCGGTTCTCTGTGGACCCGGGACCTCGGCCGCGCCCTGCGCGTGTCCCAGGCCGTCCGCGCCGGCAACCTGTCCGTCAACTCCCACTCCAGCGTCCGCTACTGGACCCCGTTCGGCGGCTTCAAGCAGTCCGGCCTCGGCCGCGAGCTGGGCCCCGACGCCCTGACCGCCTTCACCGAAACCAAGAACGTCTTCATCAGCAACGTCTCCCCCAGCACGGAGGGCCCCGCACAGTGACCGAAGACATCATCTGCCGCCGTCTGGCCGGCCGTACCGCCGTCGTCACCGGAGCCGGCAGCGGCATCGGCCTCGCCACCGCCCGCCGGCTCGCCTC
Source organism: Streptomyces sp. NPDC020192 (assembly GCF_044388685.1). Lineage (NCBI taxonomy): Bacteria > Bacillati > Actinomycetota > Actinomycetes > Kitasatosporales > Streptomycetaceae > Streptomyces > Streptomyces sp. NPDC020192. Next base: position 218,655 of record NZ_JBIRXG010000004.1, read on the forward strand.
CGAGGGCGCCCACGTCGTCTGCGCGGACGTCGACGAGGCCCGCGGCAAGGCCGCGGCCGACGAGGTGGGCGGACTCTTCGTGAAGACCGACGTCACCGACCCCGAGCAGGTCGAGGCGCTGTTCAAGGCGGCGTACGACACCTACGGCAGCGTCGACATCGCCTTCAACAACGCGGGCATCTCCCCGCCCGACGACGACTCCATCCTGGAGACCGGCCTGGAGGCCTGGAAGCGCGTCCAGGAGGTCAACCTCACCTCCGTCTACCTGTGCTGCAAGGCCGCCATCCCCTACATGCGCCGCCAGGGCAAGGGCTCCATCATCAACACCGCGTCCTTCGTGGCGAGGATGGGCGCGGCGACGTCGCAGATCTCGTACACCGCGTCCAAGGGCGGCGTGCTCGCCATGTCCCGCGAACTGGGCGTGCAGTTCGCGCGGGAGGGGATCCGGGTCAACGCCCTGTGCCCCGGGCCGGTCAACACCCCCTTGTTGCAGGAGCTGTTCGCGAAGGACCCCGAGCGGGCCGCCCGCCGCCTGGTCCACATCCCGCTCGGCCGGTTCGCCGAGGCCGAGGAGATCGCCGCCGCGGTCGCCTTCCTGGCCAGCGACGACTCCTCCTTCGTCAACGCCACCGACTTCCTGGTGGACGGCGGAATCGCGGGCGCGTACGTCACGCCCCTGTAGCGAGGGCGGGTCAGAGGAAGGTCTGCCCCTCGCCGCGGTAGGTGGGCACGGTCGCCGTGACCGTGTCCCCCTCGATCAGGTGCAGGGCCGCGAACCGCTCGGCAAGCTCGCCCGCCTTGGCGTGCCGGAACCACACCTTGTCACCGACGAGGAGGTCGTCGGCGGGCGAGCCCAGCAGCGGGGTCTGCACCTCGCCGGGGCCCTCCTGCGGGTCGTACGACAGCCCCTCGGGCAGGTACGGCACCGGCAGCCGGTCGCGGCCGGCTGCACCGGAGGCCGGGTATCCGCCGCCGAGCACGGTGACGACTCCGACCCCTGGCCGCCGTACGACCGGCTGGGCGAAGAGAGCTGCCGGACGGCCGGTGAAGGACGTGTAGTTGTCGAAGAGCCGAGGGACGTACAGCCCCGAACCGGCCGCTATCTCGGTCACGGCGTCCTCGGCGGCGGTGTGCTGCACACTGCCCGTGCCGCCGCCGTTGACGAACTCCAGGTCCGGCACGACGGCCCGCACCGCGCGCACGACCGCCGCCCGTCGCTCGGCCAGCTCCCTGCGGGCCGTCGCCTGCATCAGCCGGATCGCCCGGGACCGCAGCGGCCGTCCGGCCACGGAGTCCCCGACCCCGGCGATGTGCCCCTCGTACGCCATGATCCCCACCAGCCGGAAACCCGGCCGCCGGGCCACCGACCGTGCCAGGTCGGCAAGTTGGGCGGGCGAGTGCAGGGGGGAGCGCCGGGCCCCGACCCGCACCCTGCCGCCGAGCAGCTTCAGCGAGGTGTCCAACTCCAGGCAGACCCGGACGACTTCACGCCCGCCGTCGCGGGAGGCGTCGATGAGGTCGAGGTGCGCCGGGTCATCCACCATCACGGTGACCGCCCCGGCGAGCTTGGGATCGGCGGCCAGCTCCGCGAAGCCGGACCGGTCGGCGGACGGATACGCCAGCAGGATGTCGTCGAAGCCGGACCGGGCGAGCCACAGCGACTCGGCCAGGGTGAACGACATGATGCCCCGGAAGCCGTCCCTGGCCAGGACCCGTTCCAGCAGGGCTCGGCAGCGAACGGACTTGCTGGCGACCCGGACCGGCTTGCCGGCGGCCCGGCGGACGAGATCCTCCGCGTTGGCGTCGAAGGCGTCCAGGTCCACGATCGCGAGAGGGGCGTCGAGATGGGCGGTGGCCCGGTCGTAACGGGCCCGGTCAGCGGCGCGCGCAGTCATGACGGAAGCCTGCCAGACAGGATTACCGCAGGGTAGGGGGACGTTCCGGGCAGATGCCCCGGCGCCGTGGACTGGTTCTCTTTCTCTCCCGGACAACCCGTAGAGTGACGCGCACGTACGGCGGAACGCGCCCGGCCGCTTCACCTGAACCGGGATGCCGGTCCAGCCGTACGGGTATGCGTGCCCGGACGGAGCTGTGCGCACCGGGCGCGGCCGAGCAGCGCAACGGCCGGTGTACGCGACGACGGCCCGGGGCACGAGGAAACGGGGGGTGCATGAGCACGGAAGCGCGCCACGCCCCGATCCCACCACGGCCTCCGGCCCCGCCGAGTGCACCTCCTTCGCCGGGGCCGTCCTCTTCGCAGAGCCAGCCGACTCCGCCGGGTCCGTCGGGTCCAGGTGTGCCGACGCGTGCGTCGTCGCCGGGTCTGTCGACTCCGGTGAGTGCGTCTGTGCCGCCGCGTCCGGTGTCGTCGCCCAGTCCCTCCGCGCCGCCCGTCGCGCCGAACCCGCCACGCCCGGTCGCTCCGCCGCGCCCGTCGGGGCCGGCTGTGCCGCCGGGGCCCACGGCCTCACCGCGCCCGTCGAATCCGCCGCGCCCGTCGACCTCGGCGCGTCCGTCGAGTCCGACCGGGGCGCCCCGCCCGTCGAGCCCGGCACGCCCGCAGACTCCGCCGCGCCCCTCGACCGCACCCGGCCACACCGCTGCTACCGGGCCGGGTCACCCCGCCGGCATCGCGCCCGGCCGCCCTGCCGGCGCCGTGCCGGGTCACTCCACCGGCGCTGTGCCCAACCGCCCTGCCGGTACCGCGCCCGGTCACCCCACCAGCACCGCGTCCAGCCGCCCCGCCGGCACCGCGCCCGCGCGGCTCGCCGAAACCGCCCGGTTCGACGACTCCGACGACGAGCCGTCCGTCTTCACCCCGCGAGCCTCTCGGCCCATCGCCGGGGGGTCCGCGCGCGACGATCAGGGGGCCGGGGCCACGCCTGTCGTGCCTGAGGGGGCCGAGCCGGTGAGTCCGCCTCCGCCGCCTGCCTCGGCACGGTTCCCCGACGCGCCGCCGCGCGCGGCGCGGCCGGGGCGGCGCGATGGCTCCGGTCCCGCCGGGCGTCCCGCGGCCCGGGCCGGGCAGGAGAACGCGCAGCCCGGAGCTTCTGTAGAGACCCCCTCGGAGACCACCGCCCGGCTGCGCCCCGTACCCTCGTCTCCTCCGGCGGAGCCCACGGCGGCGGAGACCACGGCCCGGCTCCGGCCGATTCCCGGGTCCCGCACGCCCCGGCGTCCCGGTGCCGGGGCGGGCGCCGAGTCCCGTAGCGGTGCCGGCTCCGTCTCCCCGGCGTCCGTGCGGGAGGCGAGCGCCTGGAGTCCGCTGGCGCCCGCCCACCCCGCCGGGCCGGACCCGGCGCTGTCCTGGAGTGCCGGCGCGGCCGCGCGGCCCGTCGTGTCGTTCGGGCAGCCCGAGGCCTTCGAGGAGCCCGCCCGGCACCGGGTAGGCCCCCGTACCGCCGCCGCTGCCGCCTGTCTCGTGCTCGGACTCGGCCTCATCGGCGGTGCCGTGACCGGGAGTTGGCTCACCGGGGACGGCGGGGACGACGCAACCGTCGACCACTTCACCACCGCCGCCACGCTCTGGCACAGCGTGCCCGTGGACCAGCTGTTCCCGCCCACCGTCCAGGGCACCGGAGCCGGCCCCGGCAGCGCCGACCGCACCTGGACCAGGATCGCCGTGGCCCCGGACAGCGGCTGCGCCCACGCCTTCGACCCGCTGTTGCAGAAGGTCCTCGCCCCGGTCGGCTGCCAGCGGCTGCTGCGGGCCACCTACACCGACGCCACCCAGAGCTACGTCACCACCGTCGGCCTGCTGTTCACCAAGGCCGACCCCGCCGCCATGACCGCGCTCGCCGCCCGCTTCCGCACCGAGGGCCTGGCCCGGCGCACCGACCTGATGCCCCGGCCGTACGCGGCCGAGGGCACCCTCGCGGCCTCCTTCGGCGACAAGCAGCGCGCCTCCTGGAGCATCTCCGTCCTCACCGACGCCCCGGTCGTCGCCTACGCGGTCTCCGGCTGGGCCGACGGCCGCACCGTCGACGAGCCCCAGCCCGCCGCCGACGCCGTCAGCCCGAGCGCCACCACCGCCCCCGCCCAGGCAGGTCTCGGCAACGAGGCCCAGGGCCTGGCCGACCGCATCGAACGCCGCCTGCGCCAGCACCTCGGCACGGCCACGGAGAAACCTTCATGACGCGATCGACGCGGTCGACGCAAGCGAGGCGATCGATACACGGCCGGCGCCGCACGACCCCCGCCGGAGCGGCGGTGAGCGTGCTGCTGGCCGGCGCCCTCACCCTGCTGCCGTCCGCCGCGGCCCACGCCGACGGCATCCGCGCCCAGCAGTGGGGCCTCGACGCCCTGCACCTGGACGAGGCCTGGCAGACCACCAAGGGCCGGGGCGTCACCGTCGCCGTCCTGGACACCGGCGTCGAGGCCGACCACCCCGACCTCGTCGGCAACGTCCTGCCCGGCCAGGACATGATCGGCTTCGGTGCCCGGCAGGGCGACCGCAGCTGGGCCCGGCACGGCACCGCCATGGCCGGCATCATCGCCGGGCACGGACACGGACCCGGCGACTCCGCCGGCGTCATGGGCGTCGCCCCCGAGGCGAGGATCCTGCCCGTCCGGGTGATCCTGGAGGACGGCGACCCCGCCCGCACCAAGGCCCGTACCACCCGCGGCAACGCCCTCGCCGACGGCATCCGCTGGGCCGCCGACCACGGCGCCGACGTCATCAACCTCTCCCTCGGCGACGACTCCAACTCCGCACACCCCGAGCCGAGCGAGGACGAGGCCGTGCAGTACGCCCTGAAGAAGGGCGTGGTCGTCGTCGCCTCCGCGGGCAACGGCGGCGACAAGGGCGACCACATCTCCTACCCGGCCGCCTACCCCGGCGTCATCGCCGCGACCGCCGTCGACCGCTTCGGCACCCGCGCCTCCTTCTCGACCCGCCGCTGGTACGCCGCGGTCAGCGCGCCCGGCGTCAACGTCGTCATCGCCGACCCCGACCACAAGTACTACGAGGGCTGGGGCACCTCGGCCGCCTCCGCCTTCGTCTCCGGCGCGGCGGCCCTGGTCAAGGCCGCCCACCCCGATCTGACCCCGGCCCAGGTCAAGAAGCTCCTGGAGGACACCGCCCGGGACGCCCCGGCCGACGGCCGGGACGACTCCCGCGGCTACGGCATGATCGACCCGGCGGCCGCGCTCAAGGCGGCCGACCGGATCCGGCCGGAGAGCCTGCGCGCGGCGTCGTACGGCCAGAAGTACTTCGGCCCCGGCCCGGACACTCCCCAGGCCGCCTCCTCGGCCGCCGACTGGGCGGGCCCCCTGGCCGGCGGCACCGGCGGGGTCCTGCTGGTGGCGGGCGTGGTGCTGTGGCGGGGCCGCAGGACAACCGCCTGAGGGCGTCAGGGTGTTGGCCGGCTAACCGGCGATGTACAGGATCTCCGGGTAGCGCGGCGAGGCGCCCCGCAGCAGCTGACCAGTGTCCGGGCGGCCGCGCAACTGGAGATCGAAGAAGGCCCGCACGGTCGCCCGTACGGCCGCGACCGCCCGGTCGGCGGGGATCGTGCCGACCCGCAACTGCTGCCGCACCGGCTCGGGCAGCTGCGGTGCGATGGCCACGGTGTCGGTGAAGGAGAGGTGCTCGGCGTCCGCGAGCCGCAGACAGCGGTGCCAGGCGCGCAGGTTCCGCCAGAACGGCGGCCAGGTCGGGTCCTTCTCCAGCCCGTCGTGGACCGCCGTGTCCATCAGCAGGAACGGCCGGTCGAGGCCGCGCTGGGCCACCGGCCCGTACAGCGCTCCGTCCAGGTCGACGCCGGCCCGCACCCGCTCGTCCAGGCCCATCACGGCCGCCGACGCGGCGCCGCCCCGCGAGTGCCCGAAGGCGCCGACCCGCGCGAGGTCCAGCGTCCCGCGCAGCCCGCGCGGCAGCGGACGCCGCTCGGCGTCGGAGTTGCCGCCCCGGTCCAGCACGGCCAGCGCGTCGAGGACGAACCGCAGATCGGCGGCGCGCACCGCGACCGCGGCGGGCACGTCCTCGTGTCCGTCGTTGCGGGTGAGCACCACACGGCCGTCGGGGAACTCCACCTCGCCCGAGTCGGAGGGGTGGTCGACCGTGACCACGACATAGCCCCAGGAGACCAGTTCCTCGACCACCAGGGTGTTGAACGTACGGTCCTCACCGGCGCCCGGCGAGTAGAGGAGTACCGGCCGACGGCCCGGCCGGGCCGGTGCGCGGTCCGCGCTGTGTGTCCCGGGAAGCGCGTAGGCGTCCAGCGCGCCCCCGTACCGGGCCTTCAGCGCCCGCCCGGCACCCGCCGGCAGCCAGGGCAGCATCGCCCGGCCACGGACGTCGACGGCCGGGTACGTCACGGTCACCATCACCTCACGCGGCCGCCCCGACCAGGGATCGGTGCGCGACGCGTCGACCAGGTGCAGTTCCACGGCGCCCACCGGCGCGGGGCCGGTCGGCCCGGCCAGCCGGATGGGGATGAGATCGGCCGCCGCTGCCGGAGCGGAGACCGACAGGGGCACGGCGAGGGCGGCCACGGCTCCGAGGCCACCGGCTATGAGGGAACGGCGAGTTGGGCGTACGGGAGGCACTGCGCTCCTTCCGTTCAGCGTCAAGTACCTTGAATGCTAGGCCACTTGACCCTGGGGGGCTGGATCACTCACCTGGATCACTCACCGGCGAACACCGACACCGCCGCCTTCGCCGCCGCCTCCACCAGTGCGATGCCCTCCGCCTGGCTCTCGGTGCCCTTCGACAGCACCGCCACCAGATAGCCGGTGCCGTCCACCGACACCCGCCCGATGCTGTTCACGTCCCACAGTCCCGTCGTACTGCGTGCCAGCCAACCGTTCTTCAACGCCCAGGAGTTGTCCTCGGCGACGGCCGACACACCCCACTGCTGGTCGGTCTGGACCGACTCCATCAGGCCCTGGACGTACGACCGCGAGGCCGCGCCCAGCTTCGAGCCGTCGTCCCCGAACACCTGCTGGAGCAGCACGAGTTGGTCCGCCGCCGTGGTCTGGGTCAGCCCCCACAGCTCGCCGTCGCCGCCGGAGGTCGACGTCAGTCCGAGCCGCTTGTTGGCCGCGTCCAGGCCGTCCGCCCGCCCGATCGAGTGCCACAGCTCCGTCGCCGACGCGTTGTCGCTGTTCTCGATCATCTTCGTGGCGTAGGCCCGCTCCGCCGCCGTCAGTACCCGGCCCGCGTCCTGCGCCTGGAGCAGCAGCGCGGCCAGGATGTCGACCTTGACGATGCTCGCCGTGTCGAAGGCCGCCTCGCCGTATCCGGCGCTCTCGCCGGAGTCCACCGCCAGCACGGCCGCCGACACCTCGGCGCCCGACGGCACGCTCACCGCCGCCATCGCCTCGCTCAGCAGCGCGTCGCGGTCCACCGCCGGCTCGGTCACGGATGCCTCCTCGCTCGCCCCGGCCGAGGGGGAGGCCGAGGGCGTCGCCGCCGACGATACGGCCGCGACCCCCGTGTGCGCCCGCGCCTTCACGTAGACCGTGCCCCCGGCCGTCGCCCCGGCGACGGCGACCACGGCGAGCGCGGTGTGCAGCGGCGGACGGCGCCGCGGCGGGCGCCTGCGACGGCCTCGGCGGGCTCTGGAGGACTCCATGGCCGCGATGCTCGGGGCGCGGACTGTGCGCACCGTTGGACGGAGGTGAGACGAGGGTCAGCGCATGCTGAGATTCCCGTGAAAGCGGTGACCCGGGGTGACACCGGGGATTCCGGCCCCGCACGAGCCCGCCCGTGTCCCCCCGATAGGGTCGGTGACCGTGGCGAACAAGAACATTCCCGACTCCGGCTTCTCCGACGACGACGGCTCCGCCGACCCCCGGCTGAGCGCCGCGCTCGCCGCCTGGGCCGAGGATCGCGGCGCCCTGGGCCCCGTCCTCGAGGCGCTGAGGGGCGCCCGCCTGCTCGTCCCGGTCGTCGCGGTGCTCGGCGAGGTCGAGGAAGACGAGAACGGGCTGCGCCGCGAGAAGACCAGCGACATGGCCGTCCCCACCCTGAAGGCCGGCGGGCGCACCGCGCTGCCCGCCTTCACCTCCACCGACTCCCTGGCCCGCTGGGACCCCGCGGCCCGGCCCGTCGCCGTACCCCTGCACCAGGCGCTGCAGGCCGCCGCGCACGAGAAGGCCGACACGGTCGTGCTGGACATGGCCGGACCCGTGCCGTTCGAGCTGACCGGCCCGGCCCTGCTCGCCCTCGCCGAGGGGCGTACGAGCACCGACCCGCTCACCGACCCCGCCGTGCTCGACGCCGTCCGTACGGCCGTGGCGGCGGTGCCCGCCGTACTGCGCGCCCACCTCGGCCCCGGCCAGGCCGACGGCACCCTCGCCCTCGTCCTCGACCCGGCCGCGCCGCCCGCCCAGGCCGCCCGCGCGGTCGCCGAGCGCCTCGCCGCCGACGGAACACTGAGGGCCCGCCTGGTACGCGGCCTCGACCTGGCACTCCTGCCGGCCGGGACCACGCCTCCGGGCGAGCCCCTGTACGTACGAGGGTGATCCGGCTGATCTAGCCGTAGACCGGGCCGGTGTACTTCTCGCCCGGTCCCTGGCCCGGCTCGTCCGGGACGATCGACGCCTCGCGGAAGGCCAGTTGGAGCGACTTCAGGCCGTCGCGCAGCGGGGCCGCGTGGAAGGAGCTGATCTCGGTCGCGCTCGCGTCCAGCAGACCGGCGAGACCGGTGATCAGCTTGCGGGCCTCGTCCAGGTCCTTGTACTTCTCGCCCTCCTCGCTCAGCCCGAGCTTCACGGCGGCGGCGCTCATCAGGTTGACGGCGACCGTCACGATCACCTCGACGGCGGGGACCTCGGCGATGTCCCGGGTCATCGCGTCGAAGTCGGGGTTCTCAGGAGGGGTCTCACTCATGCCCCACACGATAAGCGGTCCCTGACCACGGGGATCACCGGGATTACGGGTTCCCGATTAGGCCTTGTCAAGAGGATCCTGCTAACCTGGTGGACGACCGGCTGGACATGCCCTGCCAACACCAGAGCATCCGGCCCACAAGTGGAGGCTCCGATCTCCCACCCGACCGCCCTGAGGGACGGCGGGTCACCCGGTCAGGCGGCCACCATCGTTCCGTACGGACGATGGAGTCGCCCGAAAGTGCGCCCCGCGGCATCGCGGCGGTGCTCCGGTAGTGTTTTTGGAGCCCCGCCTGTGATCGTCCGGGGCATTTTTTGTGCTTCGGCGCGGTTAGGTCTAACGAAAAGAGACGTACGCGGCTGTCCGCCAGACTGCCGTGTGGTGCTACCGAGGAGGATCCATCAGCGCCGAGCCCCGCATCAACGACCGGATTCGCGTTCCCGAGGTGCGACTTGTCGGTCCCAGTGGCGAGCAGGTGGGTATCGTCCCGCTCGCGAAGGCACTGGAGCTTGCGCAGGAGTACGACCTGGACCTGGTCGAGGTCGCGGCGAACGCCCGTCCGCCCGTGTGCAAGCTCATGGACTACGGGAAGTTCAAGTACGAGTCGGCCATGAAGGCCCGTGAGGCGCGTAAGAACCAGGCGCACACGGTCATCAAGGAGATGAAGCTCCGGCCGAAGATCGACCCGCACGACTATGACACCAAGAAGGGTCACGTCGTCCGGTTCCTCAAGCAGGGCGACAAGGTCAAGATCACGATCATGTTCCGTGGTCGCGAGCAGTCCCGTCCCGAGCTGGGCTACCGACTGCTGCAGCGTCTCGCGGAGGACGTCCAGGACCTCGGTTTCGTCGAGTCGAACCCGAAGCAGGACGGCCGCAACATGATCATGGTCCTCGGTCCGCACAAGAAGAAGACCGAGGCCATGGCCGAGGCCCGTCAGGCGCAGGAGGCCCGCAAGGCCGAGGCGAAGGCGAACCCCGGTCGGTCGCAGAACCCTGCCGAGGCTGAGGCCCCTTCCGAGGAGCCCGCCGAGGCGTGATCCCGGGGGACAGCGGTCCCCAGTGGATGTATCCGAAAGAAGAACGACGCTCCACCGTGCCCGGTTTTCGCGACCGGGCACCGGAGCGCCACCGACGAGGAGATAACGGCGCTATGCCGAAGAACAAGTCGCACAGCGGTGCCAGCAAGCGCTTCAAGGTCACCGGCTCCGGCAAGGTGCTCCGTGAGCGCGCCGGCAAGCGCCACCTGCTCGAGCACAAGTCGTCCCGCGTCACGCGTCGCCTCACCGGCAACGCCGAGATGGCCCCGGGCGACGCCGCGAAGATCAAGAAGCTTCTCGGCAAGTGACGTACCCGGCGCTCGCCCACCTCTGAGCGCCGTACGCCAAAACCGGGACCCAGTCGTTTCCGGGTCGTGTGAGGACCACCACGACCCCGCTACAAGGAGTTAACAAGTGGCACGCGTCAAGCGGGCAGTCAACGCCCACAAGAAGCGCCGGGCGATCCTCGAGCAGGCCTCCGGCTACCGCGGTCAGCGTTCGCGCCTGTACCGCAAGGCCAAGGAGCAGGTCACCCACTCGCTGGTCTACAACTACAACGACCGCAAGAAGCGCAAGGGCGACTTCCGTCAGCTGTGGATCCAGCGCATCAACGCCGCTGCCCGCGCCAACGGCATCACCTACAACCGCTTCATCCAGGGTCTGAAGGCCGCGAACGTCGAGGTCGACCGCAAGATCCTGGCCGAGCTGGCCGTGAACGACGCGAACGCCTTCGCGGCGCTCGTCGAGGTCGCGCAGAAGGCGCTGCCGAGCGACGTCAACGCTCCCAAGGCTGCGTGACGCTGCGCTGGCTTCAGGCCGACGTGACTGTACGGACCTGTGGGCTTTTGCCTGCGGGTCCGTTGCGTTTGCCGCAGAGAAAAAGATGCGGAACCTGAGGTACCGAAGGTGAAGAACATGCCCTCCGTCAGCCCCGAGCTGATCTCTCCCCGGTCCGCCCGTGTCGGCGCGGCGCGTCGGCTGGCCAAGCGGAACTTCCGGGGCAAGGACCGGCTGTTTCTCGCGGAGGGGCCGCAGGCCGTCAGGGAGGCGGCCGGGCATCGGGGGACGGACGGCACCCCCACCCTGGTCGAGCTGTTCGCCACCGTCGAGGCCGCGGAGCGGTACGCCGACATCATCGGCGCCGCCAGGAGCGTCGGCGCCCGGGTGCATCTCGCCTCCGAGGACGTCATCGCCGACATCTCCACCACGGTGACGCCGCAGGGGCTGGTCGGGGTGTGCCGGTTCCTGGACACCCCGTTCGAGGACATCCTCGCCGCGAAGCCCGAGCTCGTCGCCGTGCTCGCGCACGTCCGCGATCCCGGGAACGCCGGGACCGTGCTGCGGTGTGCCGACGCCGCCGGCGCCGAGGCCGTGGTCCTCACCGACGCCTCCGTCGACCTGTACAACCCCAAGGCCGTCCGCGCCTCCGTCGGCTCCCACTTCCATCTGCCCGTCGCCGTCGGTGTCCCCGTCGAGCGGGCCGTACAGGGGCTCAAGGACGCCGGAGTACGTATCCTCGCCGCCGACGGGGCGGGGGACCGTGACCTCGACGAGGAACTGGACAAGGGGTGCATGGGCGGGCCGACCGCCTGGGTGTTCGGGAACGAGGCCTGGGGGCTGCCGGAGGAGACCCGCGCGCTCGCCGACGCCGTCGTACGCGTCCCCATCCACGGCAAGGCCGAGAGCCTGAACCTCGCCACGGCCGCCGCCGTATGTCTCTACGCGTCGGCCCGTGCACAGCGCGCCTCCGGAGGGTGCCGCTCCGTCACCGAGAGCTAGTAGGGTGACGAACTCGGGGCCCTGCGCCGTCTGAGAGGTGGGGTACGGGGATGAGTGTGGCCGGCACGAGCACCGCGCCGGAGGGACCGGAAGGACCCGAGGGGCGGGACGCGCGACGCCCGTCCGGGGCCGCGGCCGGCGCTCCCGCGGACCTCGATCCCGACGAGCTGCCCGACGGCCTCGTCATCGCCGACGAGCACGGCCGTGTCGTCTGCTTCAACGCCGCCGCCGGCCGTATCACCGCCGTACGCGCCGCCGACGCCCTCGGGCAGCCCCTGGAGAAGGCACTGCCGTTGGAGGACCTGGAGGGGCGCCGGTGGTGGCAGCTCACCGATCCCTACGGCGGGCTCGCCATCCGGGTGCGGCAGCCCGAGCGGAATCTGCTGCTGCCCGGGGGGCGGGAGGTGCTCGTCTCCGCCCGGTACGTCCGCGCCGAACCCCTCGGGCCCGTCCGGCGCGTCGTCGTCTCCCTGCGGGACACCGAGGCCCGCCGCCGCACCGAGCGCAGCCACGCCGAGCTGATCGCCACGGTCGCCCATGAGCTGCGCTCCCCGCTGACCTCCGTGAAGGGCTTCACGGCCACCCTGCTCGCCAAGTGGGAGCGCTTCACCGACGACCAGAAGCGGCTGATGCTGGAGACCGTCGACGCCGACGCCGACCGGGTCACCCGTCTGATCGCCGAGCTGCTGGACATCTCGCGGATCGATTCCGGGCGCCTCGAGGTGCGCCGGCAGCCCGTCGACATCGGGGCCGCCGTCTCCCGGCACATCCAGGCCTACGTCGCCGCAGGTCAGCGCGCCGACCGCTTCCTGCTCCGCATCGAGCAGCCGCTGCCCGCCCTGTGGGCCGACCCCGACAAGGTCGACCAGGTGCTGAGCAACCTCATCGAAAATGCCGTGCGGCACGGCGAGGGAACCGTCACCATTGACGTGACGCCCTGCGCATCCCCGCGCGACGGCGAGGAAACCGGCACGTCGGTCACGGTGGGCGACGAAGGTCCCGGCATCCCGGAGGAATCCATGAACCGTGTCTTCACCCGCTTCTGGCGGGGCAGCAAGCGCGGCGGCACGGGCCTCGGGCTGTACATCGTCAAGGGCATCGTCGAGGCCCACGGCGGCACCATCACGGTCGGCCGCGCCTCCGTCGGCGGCGCCGAGTTCCGATTTACGTTGCCCGTGGCGGCCCCGGCGTATCTCGCCTGACGGCCCACGGGCTCTTCGTCCATCTCCACCCCGTTAGACTCGGCCTTTGGCACCTTTGTGTCCTTCACACGGCCCTCGCGAGTCGGTGACGGGGACCATCCGCCTGGGGGCACCTCCCAGCGTCAGCTGGGGGACAATCGGAAGCACGGGAAGAGATGTCGGCACCCAATAAGTCGTACGACCCTGTAGAGGTCGAGACGTTGAAACCGGAAGAGATCGAGCGCATGCGGGACGAGGCGCTCGCCGCCTTCGCCGCCGCGGACTCCCTCGACGCGCTCCACGAGGCCAAGGTCGCCCACACGGGCCCGGCCTCCCCGCTGGCCCTCGCCAACCGCGAGATCGGCGCCCTGCCCCCGCACGCCAAGGCCGAGGCCGGCAAGCGCGTCGGCATGGCCCGCGGCGCCGTGAACAAGGCCCTCGCCGCCCGCCAGGTCGAGCTGGAGGCCGAGCGCGACGCCCGCGTCCTGGTCGAGGAGTCGGTGGACGTCACGCTGCCGTACGACCGTGTCCCGGCCGGTGCGCGGCACCCGCTGACCACGCTGTCGGAGCGCATCGAGGACATCTTCGTGGCCATGGGCTACGAGGTCGCCGAGGGCCCGCAGGTCGAGGCGGAGTGGTTCAACTTCGACGCCCTCAACATCGGCCCGGACCACCCGGCGCGCGGCGAGGCCGACACCTTCTTCGTGCAGGGCCCCGAGGGCGGCACCGAGTCCGGTGTCGTGCTGCGCACCCACACCTCGCCGGTCCAGATCCGCTCCCTGCTCGACCGCGAGCTGCCGGTCTACGTGATCTGCCCCGGCCGCGTCTACCGCACCGACGAGCTGGACGCCACGCACACGCCCGTCTTCCACCAGGTCGAGCTGCTCGCCGTGGACGAGGGTCTGACCATGGCCGACCTCAAGGGCACCCTGGACCACATGGTCCAGTCCCTGTTCGGCGAGGGCATGAAGACCCGGCTGCGGCCGAACTTCTTCCCCTTCACCGAGCCGAGCGCCGAGATGGACATGCTCTGCTACGTCTGCAAGGGCGAGTCCGTCGGCAACCCCGACCGGCCCTGCCGCACCTGCTCCAGCGAGGGCTGGATCGAGCTGGGCGGCTGCGGCATGGTCAACCCGCGGGTGCTCACCGCCTGCGGCGTCGACCCGGAGAAGTACAGCGGCTTCGCCTTCGGGTTCGGCATCGAGCGGATGCTGATGTTCCGCCACAACGTGGATGACATGCGAGACATGGTCGAGGGTGACGTCCGGTTCACCCGGCCGTTCGGGATGGAGATCTGATGCGGGTCCCGCTTTCTTGGCTGCGGGAGTACGTCGACCTGCCGGCGACGGAAACCGGCCGCGACGTCCAGGAGAAGCTCGTCTCGGCCGGCCTCGAGGTCGAAACCGTCGAGCAGCTCGGCGCCGACCTCAAGGGCCCGCTGGTCGTCGGCCAGGTGCTGACCATCGAGGAGTTGGAGGGTTTCAAGAAGCCGATCCGCTTCTGCACCGTCGACGTCGGCCAGGCCAACGGCACCGGCGAGCCCCAGGAGATCGTCTGCGGCGCCCGTAACTTCGCGGTCGGCGACAAGGTCGTCGTGGTTCTGCCCGGCGCCACCCTCCCCGGCGGCTTCTCCATCGCCGCCCGCAAGACCTACGGCAAGACGTCCCACGGCATGATCTGCTCCACCGACGAGCTGGGCATGGGCGACGACGGCACCCACGGCATCATCGTGCTGCCGCCGGAGACCGAGGTCGGCAGGGACGCCATCGAGCTGCTCGAGCTGGTCGACGAGGTCCTGGACATCGCCGTCACCGCCAACCGCGGCGACTGCCTGTCCATCCGCGGTGTCGCCCGCGAGGCCGCCATCGCCTACGGTCTGCCGCTGCGCGACCCCGCCCTGATCGACGTACCGGCGCCGAACGCCTACGGCTACCCGGTCCAGGTCAGCGACCCGTTCGGCTGCGACCGCTTCACCGCGCGCACGGTCACCGGCCTGCGCCCCGAGGCCCGCTCCCCGCTCTGGCTGCAGCGCCGGCTGCAGAAGGTCGGCATGCGCCCGATCTCGCTCGCCGTCGACGTCACGAACTACGTGATGATGGAGCTGGGCCAGCCCCTGCACGCCTACGACCGCACGCTGGTCCAGGGCACCATCGGCGTCCGCCGCGCCCAGGAGGGCGAGAAGCTCGTCACCCTCGACGGCGTCGAGCGCACGCTGCACGCCGAGGACCTGGTCATCACCGACGACCGCGGCCCCATCGGCCTCGCCGGCGTGATGGGCGGCGCCAACACCGAGATCGCGGACCACGAGGTCACCGAGAACGGCGTGAACGGGACCACCGACGTGGTCATCGAGTCGGCCCACTTCGACGCCGTCGCGATCGCCCGTACGTCCCGCCGCCAGAAGCTGCTGTCCGAGGCGTCCCGCCGCTTCGAGCGCGGCGTCGACCCGCAGGCCGCCGCGGCCGCCGCGCAGCGCACGGTGGACCTGCTGGTGCTCCTCGCGGGCGGTACGGCGGAGGCCGGCGTCACCGAGATCATCGCGCCCTCGGCCCCGCACACCATCACCATCCCGGCGAACCACCCGGACAAGGTCGCGGGCGTCGACTACGGCCGCGAGACCGTCGTCCGCCGCCTCCAGCAGGTCGGCTGCGACGTCTACGGGCAGGACGAGCTGATCGTCACCGTCCCGTCCTGGCGGCCCGACCTCGTCGACCCGAACGACCTCGCCGAGGAGGTCATCCGCCTCGAGGGCTACGAGAACCTGCCCTCCACGCTGCCCAAGCTCCCCTCGGGCCGCGGCCTGACCCACCGACAGCGGCTGCACCGCCGGGTCGGCCGGGCGCTGGCGGGCGCGGGCTACGTCGAGGCGCCGAACTACCCGTTCATCAGCGAGCAGGTCTTCGACCAGCTCGGCCTGGAGTCCGACGACCCGGCCCGCCGTGTCGTCAAGCTGGTCAACCCGCTCAACGACGAGGAGCCCGCGCTCCGTACGACGCTGCTGCCGGGCCTGCTCGGCGCGCTGCGGCGCAACGCCGGCCGGGGCAGCCATGACCTGGCGCTGTTCGAGACGGGTCTGGTGTTCCACCCCCGTGAGGAGCGGGGCGTCTCCACGCACCTGCCCGTCGACCGGCGTCCGACGGACGAGGAGATCGCCGCGCTGAACGCCGCGCTGCCCGAGCAGCCGCGGCACGTGGCCACCGTGCTCGCGGGCGCCCGTGAGCAGGCCGGCTGGTGGGGCAAGGGCCGTCCGACCGACTGGGCCGACGCGGTGGAGTCGGCGCGTGCCGTCGCCCGCGAGGCCGGTGCGGAGCTGGTGGTGCGCAAGGGCCAGTACGGCCCGTGGCACCCCGGCCGCTGTGCCGTGCTGCTGATCGTCGCCGACGGCGGTGCGGAGCGGGTCGTGGGCCATGCGGGAGAACTGCACCCGCGTGTGCTGAAGGCTCTCGGCCTGCCCGAGCGCACCTGCGCGATGGAGCTGAACCTGGACGCCCTGGAGGCGGTCGGCGACGGTGTCCCGCAGGCTCCGGGCATCTCCACGTTCCCGGTCGCCACGCAGGACGTCGCCCTCGTGGTCGACCTGCCCGTCCCGGCCACGGAGGTCGAGGCGGCGCTGCGCGAGGGTGCGGGTGAACTGCTCGAGTCCATCCGGCTGTTCGATGTGTACGAGAACGCCGAGCAGCTGGGGGACGGGAGGAAGTCGCTGGCGTACGCGCTCCGCTTCCGGGCCGGGGACCGTACGTTGACCGTGGACGAGGCGTCGGCCGCGCGGGATGCGGCGGTTGCCCTTGCCGGTGAGCGGACCGGAGCGGTTCTGAGGGGCTAGTCGCCCAACTACCCCTCCGCTAGCTGCATAAATGCGGGTTGACTGACGGAGGCTCACTCGTTCGAGTGGGAATCCGGAGTGATCTGGTCCCTCCGGACCGCGCCCTCGACAGAATCGGACCGGCCTTTCGGGGCCGGTCCGTCTGCGCTGTCAGGGACTGATGGGGGACCAGAGGCATGATCCGTATCAAGGCACGGGCACCCACCGCGCGGGGAGCCGTACTGCCCATGGTCTGGGGTGGCGTGGCGGTCGGGTACAAGTTCGGCTGTCCGCTCGCCCAGCAGGCCGGGCTCGGGGCGCGCATCGTCACCAGCGCCGTCTTCTTCGCCGTCGGTACCGGGCTCGTGTTCCACGTCCGGCGAGCCCTGCTGCGTGAGTTGCGCCAGGCCCGCCGGGTGGCGCGGGCCGCGCAGAGCGTCGTACTGCGTCCGCTGCCTCCGCGGCTCGACGGGCTGAACGTCGCCGCCGCCCAGCTGTCCGCGGACCGGGGCGCCTGCGTCGGCGGGGACCTGTACGAGGCGATCGCCACCGAGTACGGGGTGCGGGTGGTGATGGGCGATGTGCGAGGGCACGGTCTGGCCGCCCTCGGTACCGTCGCCGCCGTTCTCGGCAGCTTCCGCGAGGCGGCCCACGACGAGCCCGAACTCGGCCGGGTGCTCCGCCGGCTGGACCGCGCCCTCGCCCGCCATCTGCGCGAGCGGGCCCGCGCCGAACACCCGGTCGCGGAGGAGTTCGTCACCGTCCTGCTCCTGGAGATCGGCCGGGACGGCGAGCTGGCGGCCTTCAACTGCGGTCATCCCTGGCCGTATCGGATCAGCGGTACGAGTGTCGAGCCGCTCAGCCACGTCGACCCGCTCCCTCCGCTGGGCCCGTTCCCGTTGCCGACGGACCTGGAAGCCCACTCCTGCGGACGGCTCCTTCCCGGCGACTCCCTGGTCCTGTTCACGGACGGTGCGGAGGAGGCCAGGGACGCCAAGGGCCGCTTCTTCTCGCTGCCGGCGGCACTGCGGGACGCCGTACGCGACAAGCCGGTCTCACCCCAGTCCGTTCTGCGCACCGTCTTCACGGCCCTCCTGCACCACACGACGGGCCGCCCGACGGACGACATGGCGCTCCTGGTCCTGCGGAACGACCGAAGCAGGCTGCGCTGCAGCGCGCCCTTCACCCCGGCCAAGCCGCCGCTTTTCGAGGGGGAGCCGGAAGCTTGGCCGGGATCCCAGTCAACCGGCAGAACACGCTGAGCGACACCGCGTGTACAGCGCGGATGCAGGTGTTCCGTTCACACCCCGTGTGAAGGCACGCGCACTACGCTGAACCGCACCAGGCCACTCGGGGGGCATCCCATGCAGCCCAACACTCTGCTCGACGCGATCCTGGACGAGGCGGGGATCTCGCACGCCGGTCTCGCCGCCCATGTCAACCAGGCCGGCCGACGCCGGGGTCTCGCGCTCCGGTACGAACACACCGCCGTGGCACGGTGGTTGAAGGGCCAGCGGCCGCGCGGCCAGGTGCCCGACCTGATCTGTGAAGTGCTCGCCGGGCGCCTCCACCGTCCCGTCACCCTCGACGACATCGGCCTGGGCGTCCCCGGCGAGCCGAGCACCGCGCACGCCGGGTCGCTGTCCGGCTTCGTGGAGCGGGCGACGGCCCTGTGGCGCTCGGACGAACAGCAGCGGCCGCATGTGCTGGGCGCCCCCGCCGTCACCGGGACCCCGGCGGTGATGCCGGTGTGGGAGTGGGAGAACCCGCCCGAGGACGTCGACGTCTCCCGGGGCGGCCGGCACCGGGTGACCACGGCCGACATCGAGATGCTGCGTGCCGCCCGGACGCACTACGAGCAGATGTACCGCAAGGCCGGCGGCATCGCGACCCGGACCCGGATCGTCGGCTTCCTCAACGCCGAGGCGGCGCCGCTGCTGCGCGGCAGCTACACCGACGCCACCGGGCGTCAACTGCACCGGGCGACCGGTGGGTTGGTCGCCGTCGCCGGTATCTGTGCCTACGACTCCGACGCCCACGGGCTCGCCCAGCGCTACTTCCACCAGGCGCTCAGGCTCGCGAAGGCCAGTGGGGACCGGGGACTTGGTGCGTACGTCATAGCGCTGCTGGTCAATCAGTCGCTGTTCATGCGGGAGTACCGGCAGGCCGTCGCCTTCGCGGAGGCCGCGCTGCGGGCCGCCGGCCGGCACATCACCCCGGCGCTCGCCTCCGACCTGTACGCGATGCAGGCCAAGTCGTACGCCCATCTCGGCGACGCGGGCAGTGCCCTGGCGTGCATCCGGCGTGCGGAGACGGCCGCCGAGCGGATCCGGCGCGGGTAC
The DNA here is from genome assembly GCF_044388685.1 of Streptomyces sp. NPDC020192. Taxonomy (NCBI): domain Bacteria; kingdom Bacillati; phylum Actinomycetota; class Actinomycetes; order Kitasatosporales; family Streptomycetaceae; genus Streptomyces; species Streptomyces sp. NPDC020192. The sequence continues at coordinate 237,634 of NZ_JBIRXG010000004.1, forward strand.
GAGCCCGACGAGACCGGCTATGTGCAGCCGGGCCTGGTCAATGTGCAGGTGGCCGAGGCGCTGCTCAGCCTCGGTGAGGTCGCCGCCGCCCGGGAGCACGCGGCGGCGGCCGTCGAGAACCCCGCCCACGACCGGGGTCGGGTGCACCGGCTCGCCATGCTCTGCACGATCGAACTGCGTCAGGGGCAGGCCGACAAGGCGGTGGCCACCGCCGTGCGGATGGCCGAGCAGGCCCGCGGAATGGAGTCCCAGCGGCTGCGCGACAGACTGCGCGCGGTACGCGAACACCTGGTGAGTTGTGGCTCGGCCGGCACCGCCGAGGCCGCGGAACTCATCGACGGGGCACTGCGCGTACCGCTGTAGGCCCCGTGCAGGCCCTCTGTAGGGGCACCGTCACTGCTGCGATATTGCCACTTACTCGACGGAAGGTGGCAGAACCGTGCAGTGGACGAAACAGAACGAACAAACTGTGTATGAAAACCGCTGGTTCAGCGTCAATCTCGCCGATGTCGAGCTGCCGGACGGCCGGCATCTCGACCACTTCCTGATACGGCTGCGGCCCGTGGCCGTGGCCACCGTCGTCAACGACGCCAACGAGGTGCTGCTGCTGTGGCGGCACCGCTTCATCACCGACAGCTGGGGCTGGGAACTGCCCGCGGGTGTCGTCGAGGACGGCGAGGACATCGCCGTGGCGGCCGCCCGGGAACTGGAGGAGGAGACCGGCTGGCGGCCGGGGCCCCTGCACCACCTCATGACCGTGGAGCCGTCCAACGGCCTCTCCGACGCCCGGCACCACATCTACTGGTCCGGCCGGGGTGAGTACGTCGGACATCCCGTGGACGACTTCGAGTCGGACCGGCGCGAGTGGGTGCCGCTCAAACTCGTCCCCGATCTGATCGCCCGTGGGGAGGTCCCGGCCGCCAACATGGCGGCCGCGTTACTGCTGTTGCACCACCTCAGGCTCGCCGAGGGCTGACAGGCCGGGGCGGGCTAGCGGGCCGACAGCGCCTGCCAGACCGTCACGACGAGCGCCCCCAGGGCCGTGAGCGCGGCGACCGACGGCAGGGGCCAGCGCGTGTGTTCCAGGGAGGTCATCCGGGAGTCCAGCTCGTCCACTTCCTTGGCGGTCTCCTTGGTGCGGTGAGTGAGCAGCGCCAGTCCTCCCTCGACACGGGCGTACGCGACGTCGAGGCGGCGACGTAACTCTGCGAGTTCCTCCTGGACCACGGAATGATCGGAATCGGTGGTCACGGTTTCATCCCTCTCTGTGCCTCTCTGTGGCCGAATGTGGTCCTCCACATCCGTTGCATGGGCATGAAGAGTGAACTCTGCTGGTGGGCGCGTGGGGAGCGTGTGCGACGGGCATATGCGGGCCCGGCGCGCACACGGGGAGTGAAACAGATGAGCCCGGCACCGAGTGCGGTGCCGGGCCCGTGGGGCGGTAGCTCTGCGTGATCAGGCGTACGTGTAGAAGCCCGAGCCGGTCTTCCGGCCCAGCCGGCCCGCCTCGACCATGCGCTGGAGCAGCGGGGGAGCGGCGTACAGCGGTTCCTTGTACTCGGCGTACATGCTGTTCGCGATGGAGACGATGGTGTCCAGGCCGATCAGGTCGGACAGCTTCAGCGGGCCCATCGGGTGGGCGCAGCCCATCTCCATGCCGTTGTCGATGTCCTCGCGGCTGGCGATGCCCGACTCGAACATCCGGATCGCGGAGAGCAGATAGGGCACGAGCAGCGCGTTGACCACGAAGCCGGAGCGGTCCTGGGCGCGGATGGCGTGCTTGCCGAGCACCTTCTCGGCGAAGACCTGGGCGCGGCTGAGGGTGCCCTCGGAGGTGGTGAGCGCCGGGATCAGCTCGATCAGTTTCTGCACCGGGGCCGGGTTGAAGAAGTGGATGCCGACCACGTGGTCCGGGCGGGAGGTGGCGACCGCCAGCTTCACCAGCGGGATCGAGGAGGTGTTGGAGGCGAGGATCGCGTCCGGGCGGGTCACCACCTGGTCGAGCACCTGGAAGATCTCCGTCTTCACCTGCTCGTTCTCCACCACGGCCTCGATCACCAGGTCGCGGTCGGCGAACTCGCCGAGGTCCGTGGTGAAGCTCAGCCGCGCCTGCGTGCCGTCCCGCTCCTCCTCGCTGATCTTGCCGCGCTCGGCGGCCTTGGCCAGGGAGTTGTGCAGCCGGGTACGGCCGATCTCCAGGGCCTCGCCGGTGGTCTCGGCGACCTTCACGTCCAGTCCGGCCCGGGCGCACACCTCGGCGATGCCCGCGCCCATCTGGCCGCAGCCCACGACTCCGACGCGTGTGATGTCTCCCGCTGGGATGCCCGTCACATCGACCCCTTCGCTGATCTACGGCACTCGCAGGACCTCCGGGTTTCGGCGCCTGCTCCGATCGTGCACGTTACCGCCAAGTATCGATGATCGATCGCGCGGGTAGGGGCATCCTGGAGCGCGGAACGATCCGTGACGGAGCGGATCCGGTGCGTATGGGGTGTACGGATGGGGCAACTGTCTCGGCGGGCCTTCTCCCTGGCGGCGCTGTCGACCCTGGCCACGGCGCCCGGCGCGGCGGCCGTACCGCTCACCGAGGGGCCCGATCACCGGCCGCGGGCGAGCGCCGAGATGCGGGGGGTGTGGCTCGCCACGGTCGCCAACCGGGACTGGCCGTCCCGGCCCGGTCTGCCGGCCGCCGACCAGCGCGTGGAGCTGACCGCCCATCTGGACAGGGCGGTCCGGGACCGGCTGAACACGGTGATGTTCCAGGTACGACCCACCGCCGACGCCCTGTGGCCGTCCCCGTACGAGCCCTGGTCCGAGTACCTCACCGGCACCCAGGGCCAGGATCCCGGCTGGGACCCGCTGGGCACCGCCGTGCGCGAGGCCCACGCCCGGGGCCTGGAGCTGCACGCCTGGTTCAATCCGTACCGCATCGCGAACCACACCGACCCCGGCCGGCTGGTTCCCTCGCACCCGGCCCGCAGGCACCCCGACTGGGTGGTGCCGTACGGCGGGAAGCTCTACTACAACCCGGGCCTGCCCGAGGTCCGCGCCTTCGTGCAGCGGGCCATGCTCGACGCGGTCGCGGCGTACCCGGTCGACGCCGTTCACTTCGACGACTACTTCTACCCCTACCCGGTCGCCGGGCAGACCTTCGGCGACGATGACGCCTACGACCGCTACGGCGGCGCCTTCGGCAGCCGGGCCGACTGGCGGCGGGACAACATCAACAGGCTCGTGCAGGAGATGGCCGCCGGGATCAAGCGGGTCCGGCCCGCCACCCGGTTCGGGATCAGCCCCTTCGGGGTGTGGCGCAACGCCTCGACCGACCCGCGCGGCTCGGACACCCAGGCGGGCGCGCAGACGTACGACGACCTGTACGCGGACACCCGCGAATGGGTCCGCGAGCGCTGGATCGACTACATCGTCCCGCAGATCTACTGGAACATCGGCTTCGCCGCCGCCGACTACGCGAAGCTGGTCGACTGGTGGGCCTCGGTCGCGCAGGGCACCAGGACACGCCTGTACATCGGCGAGGCCCTGTACAAGGCGGGTACGGCCGGGCAGCCCTCGGCCTGGCAGGACCCCGTCGAGCTGTCCCGGCACCTCACGCTCGCCGCGCGGTACCCGCAGGTGCGCGGGCATGTCTTCTTCGCCGCCAAGGACGTGGCGGCCGACCCGATCGGTGCCATGGCGCGCGTGGTCGCCGATCACTACGGGCGATCGGCGAGGCCACCGCGGTGAGCTAGCGTTGTTGCTCGCTCTTGCGCTGAATGTGCTGTACCTGGCAGTCGGGTCCGGGGGACAGGATCGCCTCGTGCCCGTCCTGGAACCGGACGCGGTACGGCGGTTCGCCCTTCTCGCCCAGCACTTCGACGACTTCGGATTCCTGGTCGTGCTGGCCGACCACCCTGCCGTGTTGGACCAGGTGGTCACCCTTGGATGCGCGCATCTCGCAGGCCCTCCTCACGATCACGACCGCTGGGTGACGGCGATGCACACCAGTACGGCCACGGCGGTCAGGGGAGCGGCCGCCGTGAAGTGCTCGCCGAGCAGCAGCGCCGACCACACCAGTGTGAGCAGCGGCTGAGCCAACTGCAACTGGCTGGCCTTCGGGATCCCGATGGCGGCCATGCCCCGGTACCAGACGACCAGGCCGAGGAACTGCGAGCCCAGCGCCACCCACAGCAGCCCGGCGATCCCGTGCCAGGTGAGATGCGCGGGCTCGTACGCGAGCGCCACCGCGGCGCCCGGCACGGTCAGCGGCGCGCACAGCACCAGCGCCCAGCCGATGACCTGCCAGCCCGGCATCACCCGGGCCAGTCGGCCGCCCTCGGTGTATCCGGCCGCGCACACCAGCAGGGCCGCGAAGAGGTAGCCGTCGGCGGCCGTCAGCGCGCCGCCGCTCTGGGTGAGGGTGAAGGCGACCACGGCCGCGGCGCCCGCCAGCGCGGCCAGCCAGAACCGGCGCGAGGGGCGGCTGCCGGTGCGCACGGCCGACAGGACGGCGGTGGTCAGCGGCAGCAGGCCCACCACGACGGCGGCGTGCGCGGTGGTGGAGGTCTGCAGGGCCAGCGTGGTCAGCATCGGGAAGCCCAGCACCACACCGGCCGCCACGACGGCGAGGCCGGGCAGATGGCGCCGCTCGGGCAGCGGCACACGCAGCGCCAGGAGACAGCCGCCCGCGACGAGCGCCGCGAGGACGCAGCGCGTGGCCACCAGCGACCAGGGGCCGAAGCTCTCGAGACCCCAGGCGGTGGCCGGGAAGGTCAGGGAGAAGGAGGCGACGCCGAGGAAGGCCAGGGCGGTGCCGGGGCCGCGACGCTCGCGGGGGGCGATGACCGCTATCGGGGTCGAGGCAGTAGCGCTACTCTGTCTCTTCATGCACCAGCGTAGCAGTGTGAGTGAACTGGCAGAACAGCTCCGACGGGACCTGGACCGCTACTCTCCGGGTGGAAAGCTCCCGTCGAGCCGGACCCTGGTCGAGCGGTTCCGGGTGAGTCCGGTGACCGTCTCGCGGGCGCTGGCCCAGCTGGCCGCCGAGGGGCTCGTGGTCACCCGGCCCGGCGCCGGTGCCTTCCGTGCCCGGCCGTGCGCGGCCGAGACCCCGGCCGGGGACACCTCCTGGCAGGAGGTCGCACTGAGCGCCGACGGCACCGCCGAACTCGTACCGCGCACGGTGGACGCCTCCGGGGTCACGGTCTCGCTGGCCGCCCCGCCGCCCGGGGTGCTGGAGTTCAGCGGCGGCTATCTGCACCCTTCCCTCCAGCCCGAGCGGGCCATGGCGGCGGCCCTCGCCCGCGCCGGACGACGGCCCGGCGCCTGGGGACGGCCGCCGCTGGAGGGGCTGCCGGAGCTGCGGGAGTGGTTCGCGCGCGGGATCGGCGGGGCCGTCACCGCGGCCGAGGTGCTGATCGCGGCCGGCGGACAGTCCGCCCTGGCCACCTCCCTGCGCGCGCTCGCCCAGCCCGGCGCCCCCGTGCTCGTGGAGTCCCCGACCTACCCGGGCATGCTGGCCCTCGCCCGCGCGGCCGGACTGCGCCCGGTGCCGGTCCCCGTGGACCCCGACGGCGTACGGCCCGACCTGCTCGCCGACGCCTTCCGGGCGAGCGGCGCCCGGGTCTTCGTCTGCCAGCCGCTCTTCCAGAACCCGACGGGTGCCGTACTGGCGCCCGGCCGGCGCGCCGAGGTGCTGCGCATCGCCCGCGAGGCCGGTGCCTTCGTGATCGAGGACGACTTCGTACGGCGCCTCGTGCACGCCGACGCGGGCCCGCTGCCCCGCCCGCTCGCCGCCGACGACCCGGACGGTGTCGTCGTGCACGTCGGCTCGCTGACCAAGGCGACCTCGCCCAGCTTCCGGGTGAGCGCCCTGGCCGCGCACGGGCCGGTGCTGGAACGGCTGCGTGCCATCCAGGTCGTGGACAGCTTCTTCGTCCCCCGGCCGCTGCAGGAGGCGGCCCTGGAACTGGTCGGCTCCCCGGCCTGGCCGCGCCATCTGCGGGCGCTGTCGGCCGAGTTGAAGGCCCGCCGCGACGCCATGACGGCCGCGCTCGCCCTGCACCTGCCCGAACTCGCCCTGCCGTACATCCCGTCCGGCGGCTACCACCTCTGGCTGCGCCTGCCCGAGGGCACCGACGAGGCGGTTCTCACCGCGGCCGCCCTCCGCGCGGGCGTCGCCCTCACCCCCGGCCGCCCCTACTTCAGCGCCGAACCCCCCGCCGCCCACCTGCGGTTGAGCTTCGCGGCGGTCGCCGGCACCGGGGAGATCGCGGAGGGCGTACGACGGCTGCGGGCGGCCTGTGACGAGGTGCTCTAGGGCAGCGTCACCAGGCCGCAGGTGAACTCCAGCTCCTCGAACAGCTCCGGCGTCAGCTGGACGCCGGTGATCCGCTGGGCGAGCGCGAAGGCGGCCTCGGTGTGCCGGCGGAAGTCCCGGTCGTCGTCCTCGCTGAGGTCGAAGCCGGCCTGCTCCATCTCCTTCAGCAGCTCATCGGGGTGGCTGCCATGGCGCTGGGAGGGGAAGAGCGGCTCGAAGTGCAGGCGCTGGTCGCCGTCCTGCCACCAGGAGAAGCGGTCCACGGCGTTGACGTTGCGGAAGTGCGAGACCACGGTGCGGCCACGGGAGAGCGGGCGTATCACCTCGTCCCTGGTCCCGACGTACCCGTTGTACTCGACCATCAGCGTCCAGTCGCCCACGGCCGCGACACCGACCAGAAGCTTCTCGTCCTCGTACTCGTCCCACGCGTCGTACGACGGCTCGGACAGCGCCTCCACCCCGGTCACCCGCTCGTCCGGCTCGGCCCCCAGCTCCTGGAGCCACCGACCGGGCGGCATGTCCTTCACCAGCGTGACGCAGTAGGCCTCCAGAAGGCCCTGGTGCCGCTCCTTGAGCCAGCCGTAGTCGGCAGCGGTCGTGATCGCGTTCATGGGTGCAGCATGCCAGCCGGCACTGACAACGCCCCAGCGAGGTGGGGAGGCGCCGTATGCGCGGTGGTCCACCTCTTCACGTGAAGAACTTTCGGGTGAGCGCCCACACATCCGCCCCAACGCGCAGGTAACACCCCTTGACCTGCCCTCACTCCGGGCCCACCATCACCGCATGCCACTGAGGGTGACGTTCGTCGCCGCCGCGCGCAGCGCCCCGCTGCTCGCGGAGCGGTTCGAGGACGACCGGCCGCTGGACCGGGCCGGCTGGGACGAGGTGCAGCGCGCCGCCGGGGACCTGCTGCCGCTGGCGGCGGCCGAGCTGCGCTACTGCTCGCCGACCCCGCGCAGCCGGGCCACCGGCGACGCCCTGGGGTACGCCCCGCTGGTCCAGCTCGCCCTGCGGGACTGTGACATGGGCCGCTGGCGCGGGCTGACCCTGGGCGAGGCGATGGCGCGCGAGCCGGACGCGGTGGACGCGTGGCTCGCCGATCCGCGCGGTACCCCGCACGGCGGTGAGTCCCTGCTGGCCTTCATCTCCCGGGTGGGCGGCTGGCTGGACACCCGGCCGGCGGAGGACAGCGGGCGGATCGTCGCCGTCGCCGAGCCCGCCGTGGTCCGCGCGGCCCTGGTCTACGCCCTGAAGGCGCCGCCCGCGAGCTACTGGAACATCGATGTGCGCCCGCTGTCGACGACCACCGTCACCGGCCGCGGGGGCCGCTGGAACCTCCGTTTCGACGGCGTCCCGGCTCAGCCCTCGCGCACGTAGTCGGTGGTCAGCACCAGATCCTTCGCCGGGCCGCCGACCCGCCACACCGTGCTCCAGTGGTCGGCGTCCCGGACGGTGAACTCGCCCCGGTAGAGGTCGGCCGCGCAGGGGTGGTCGGCGACGTACCGGCCTGTCGTCAGGTCCAGTTCGTGGAAGGGCCGGCCGTCGGCGAAGCGTACGTCCGCCGTGCCGGGCCGCGCTCCCGGGAGAAACCGCAGGGTCCGGGTCGCGGGCCGGGTCATGCCCTGCCAGGTGAAGTCCCCGGACTCCTCGTGCAGCAGCCCGCCGCCCTCCAGCGCGCTGAAGAGCGTCACCCCGGAGAAGTGCCCCTCGTCCCCGCTCGCCAGATCCCACACGCTCCGTTCGACGCGCCAGCGCCCGGCCAGATATGCCAACGCATCGGCGACCGGCCAGTACCGCAACCGCACATCCATGCGTCGAGCTTACGGTCGCGCCGTACGCCCCATTGACGTGTTCACATCCCTCCTTTTACCGTGCGTTCGAAGTGCTGATCAATGTCTGATATTTCGAACGATCTGTCCTCCGGGACACCTCAGAGCCGCGGAGTATCCATGTCACGCACCGCCCGCTGGAGACTCGGTCTGGGGGCGAGCGCCGTTCTGCTCGCCACGACCGGTCTGCCCGCCGTCCCCGCCCACGCCGAGAGCGTCACCGACTACTCGATCACCGTCGATCCCCGGACCAAGGGGCCCGCGATCGACAAGACGATGTACGGCGTCTTCTTCGAGGACATCAACCGGGCCGCCGACGGCGGTCTGTACGCCGAGCTGGTCCAGAACCGGTCCTTCGAGTACTCCACCGACGACAACACGTCGTACACCCCGCTGACCGCCTGGACGGTCTCGGGCACGGCCCAGGTCGTCGACGACTCCGGCCGTCTCAACGACCGCAACCGCGACTACCTCTCCGTGGGCGCCGGTTCATCGGTCACCAACTCCGGCTACAACACCGGTATCGCCCTCGAGGACGGCAAGAAGTACGACTTCTCGGTGTGGGCCCGCGCGGACGCCGGCACCACGCTCACCGTCAGCCTCCAGGACGCGGGCGGCACCCTCGCGACCGCCCGGCAGATCCAGGTGAAGAAGAGCGGCTGGGCCCGGTGCAAGGCCACCTTCACCGCGTCCCGCACCAGCACCACCGGCCGGCTCACCGTGGCCTCCAGTGCGGCGGCCGCCCTCGACATGGTGTCGTTGTTCCCCCGCGACACCTACCGGCACGAGCCCAACGGCCTGCGCAAGGACCTCGCCGAAAAGGTCGCCGCCCTGCACCCCGGCTTCGTCCGCTTCCCCGGCGGCTGCCTGGTCAACACCGGTTCGATGCAGGACTACAGTGCGGCCTCCGGCTGGCAGCGCAAGCGGTCGTACCAGTGGAAGGACACCATCGGCCCGGTCGAGACCCGCGCCACCAACTCCAACTTCTGGGGCTACAACCAGAGTTACGGCCTCGGCTACTACGAGTACTTCCGCTTCGCCGAGGACATCGGCGCCATGCCCCTGCCCGTCGTACCGGCCCTGGTGACCGGCTGCGGCCAGAACAAGGCCACGAACGACGACGCCCTGCTCAAGCGGCACATCCAGGACACCCTCGATCTCATCGAGTTCGCCAACGGCCCGGCGACCTCCACGTGGGGCAAGGTGCGCGCCAGGATGGGCCACCCCAAGCCGTTCCACCTCACCCACATCGAGGTCGGCAACGAGGAACCCCTGCCGACCGAGTTCTTCGCCCACTTCCAGCAGTTCCGCGCGGCCATCCAGGCGAAGTACCCGTACATGACCGTGATCTCCAACAACGGCCCGGACGCCGGCGGGACGATCTTCGACACCGCCTGGAAGCTCAACCAGGACGCCAAGGTCGACATGGTCGACGAGCACTACTACAAGAGCCCGCAGTGGTTCCTGCAGAACAATGACCGCTACGACTCCTACGACCGCAGCGGCCCCAAGGTGTTCCTCGGTGAGTACGCCTCCCAGGGCAACGCCTTCAAGAACGGCCTCGCCGAGGCGGCGTACATGACCGGCCTGGAGCGCAACGCCGACGTCGTCAAACTCGCCTCCTACGCCCCGCTGTTCAGCAACGAGGACTACGTGCAGTGGCGCCCGGACATGGTGTGGTTCAACAACCACGCCTCCTGGGGCTCGGCCGACTACGAGGTCCAGAAGCTGTTCATGAACAACGCCGGCGACCGGGTGGTGCCGAGCAGGGCCACCACCACGCCGAACGTCAGCGGCCCCATCACCGGCGCCGTCGGCCTGTCCACCTGGAACACCAGCGCCGCCTACGACGACGTGAAGGTCACCGCCGCCGACGGCTCGGCCCTGCTCGACGACGACTTCTCCGGTGACGCCGCCAGGTGGACCCACACCGGCACCGGCAGCTGGAGCATCCAGGACGGCCAGTACGTCCAGACCGACACCACCGCCCAGAACACCATGGTCTCCGCGGGCGACCCGGCCTGGCACGACTACGACCTGCATGTGAAGGCCACCAAGAAGGCGGGCCAGGAGGGCTTCCTCGTCGCCTTCGGGGTCAAGGACGCCGGCAACTTCTACTGGTGGAACATCGGCGGCTGGAACAACACCCAGACCGCGGTCGAGCAGGCCGTGGACGGTGGCAAGTCCACGCTGATGTCCAAGCCCGGCTCGGTCGACACCGGCCGCGCCTACGACGTCGACATCAAGGTGCGCGGCCGCCAGGTCACCCTCTTCCTGGACGGCCAGCAGTGGGGCAGCTTCACGGACGACAAGCCGGCCGAGCCGTTCCGCCAGGTCGTGACGCGGGACGCGAAGACCGGTGAGCTGATCGTCAAGGTCGTCAACGACCAGTCCTCGGCGGCCCGTACGGCCATCGACCTGGGCGGCGCCAAGGTCGCCTCCAGGGCCAAGGTGACCACCCTGGCCGCCGCGCCGGACGCGGTGAACAGCGAGACGGCCACGGCGGTCGCACCGGAGACGTCCACCTTCACCGGGGTCGCCGACACGTTCACCTACACCTTCCCGGCGAACTCCATCACCTTCCTGAGGATCAGGCAGAAGTAGCCGCTTCCTGCGCGGGCTGCTGTCCGAGCGGCAGCAGCCCGCGCTCGGCGAAGACCTTCTTCGCGGCGAAGGTGGCGTTCAGCGCCTTCGGTATGCCGCAGTAGACGGCGGAGTGCAGCAGCGCCTCCGTGATCTGCTCCGCCGTGAGGCCCACGTTCAGGGCCGCGTTCACATGCACTTCCAGCTGGGCCTCGCAGCCGCCGAGTGCGGTGAGCATGCCCAGGGTGACCAGCTGCCGGTCGCGCGGGGCGAGTCCGGGCCGGTCATAGATCTCCCCGAAGGCCCAGGTGACGATCTGGTGCCCCAGCTCGGGGCTGACGTCGGAGAGCGAGTCGACGACCCGCCGGCCGGCCTCGCCGTCGACCTTCTTCAGGACCTCCAGGCCGTGGGCGAAGCGCTCTTCACGGGTGGTGCTCTCGCTCATGTCGTCTCGTCCGTTCCCGGCTGCCGTTCGTGCAGCAGCCGCTCATAGTGCTCGATCTTGTCGTCCAGCGCGGCCGCGTTGCGCCTGAGCGCCCGGATGCGGTCGTCCAGGTCGGCGCGGTGCTCACGGAGCATCGCCAGCCGGTCGGCGACCGTCGCGTCCCCCTCCGCCCGCAGCCGTGCGAAGTGCTGCATGTCGGCGATCGACATGCCGGTCTCGCGCAGCCGCAGCAGGAACTCCAGCCAGGCCAGGTCCGCCGCCTCGTAGCGACGCTGGTTGCCGGTGGTCCGGCCGACCCGCTCGATCAGGCCGGCCTTCTCGTAGTACCGCAACGTGTCGTGGCTCAGGCCCGTGCGCTCGGCGACCTGGGCGATGGTCAACGACGGTTCCCGGTCCTGCGGGAGAGGCTGTCCGCTGGTCATGACAAGAACGGTAGAACCTGGAGCGCACTCCAGGTCAAGCCGCGCCGCGGCTCGCCCGCCCGAAAGGGAAATTCACTCTGACCACACCTCACCGAAAACCGCCGTTTTCCGGAGGGCATCGGAATTCACCTTCTCTTCATCCCGCCCGGTCGCGTGCCACCGTTTTTCCGGCGAGAGCACAACCATTCACATAGTCGCCCTGTCTAAGTCGGCGAAATTCCCGAGATCTCGAAGAATTCGCTGGGAGACTCCGCTCAATGGTCCGCACCGCCCCGCCCGACGGGCGCCGTCATCCCGCAGGCGCCGCCGCCCTGCTCGCCGCGGCCGTCGCGCTCACGGTGTACTGCGCCGCCGGCATCCTCGCGCGCAGCTACCCCTTCGGCCCCCACACGCGCACCGTCAACGACCTGGGCAACCAGTACGTGCCGTACCACGCCCACCTGTGGGACCTGTTGCACGGCCACACCGACGGCGGCCTCCTCGTCAACTGGCAGTCCGGATACGGCGCCAGCTTCCTGCCCGACCTCGGCATGTATCTCGGCAGCCCGTTCGCGCTCCTGGTGGGCCTCTTTCCCCGGGACCAGATCGACCTCGCGGTCTACGCCATCACCGTCCTGAAGATCGCCTGCGCCGCGGCCGCCATGGCCTGGCTCCTGCCCACCCTGCGCCCCGGCCGCTGGTGGGCGGCGGGTCTGCTCGGGGCGTCGTACGCGCTGTGCGGCTGGACCCTGGCGGACGCCGACTACAACCTGATGTGGCTCGACGGCCTGATCGCCCTGCCGCTGCTGTGCCTGGTCGGCGAATGGACCCTCCAAGGGCGCCGACGCCTGGCCGGTGTGCTCATCGTCACGGCCGCCTGGATCGCCAACTTCTACACCGCCTACATGGCCACCCTCGGCGCCGCCCTGGTCCTGCTGCTGCGCCTGCTGCTGGCCCGCCCCTCCCGCCGTGAGGCCCTCGCGACGGCCGGCCGCGCAGTCCTCACCGCCGTCCTCGGCATGGGCCTGGCCGCCCCGCTCGCCGTCGTCATCTACATGGGGACCAAGCACGCCTCTCCCGGCCACTTCCGGCAGTTCACGCGGGCGCCGGCCGACGATCTGTTCGCCCGGCTGCTGCCGACGACGTACGGCTTCGGCACCCCGGGCCTCTACATCGGCATCACGGCCCTGGTTCTCGCCCTCGCGCTGCCCTTCCACCGGGCGGTCCCCGGCCGGGTCCGCGCGGGCTGGACGGTGCTGGTGCTCGCGGTCACCCTGTCGCTCCAGTGGGCGCCCACCAGCCTGGCCTGGCACGCCTTCGCCGTCCCGCAGGGCAGCTCCTACCGGCAGACCTTCGTGCTGTGCGCTCTGCTGGTCATCGCCGCCTGGCACGCCCTGGCGTACGGCCCGCCCGACTGGCGGACCCTCGGTGCCGCCACCGCGCTGCTCGCCCTGATCACCGCCGTCGCCGGCCGCAGTACGCTGGTCCGGCCGGCGACCTGGCAGGTGCTGCCGCTCGCCGTCGTAGGCACCCTGGGCGGACTCGCCCTCCTGTACCGCGCCGGGCCCCGCACTCGACTCGGCGGGCTGGCCGTCGTACTGCTCCTCGGCACGCAGGCGGGGGAGGCGACCGTCACCTCCGCGGACACCATCAAGCAGCGTCTGGAGTTGCTGGACGACTACGCGCCCTGGGGGCAGCGGCAGGACCGGCAGGCGGCGGCGATCGCCGAGGCCGACGGCTGGCCCCGGTACCGCACCGACCCCGGCCGCGAGCAGACCGTCGCCAACGATCCGCTGCTGGTGGACGGTCAGGGCGCCCAGTACTACAGCAGCTTCACCTCGGACGTCCTCTTCCGTACCTTCACCGCGCTCGGCGGCGGCTGGACCTCGGGCGGGCGCAGTGTGCAGAGCCTGGACAACGCCGTCACCGACGTCGTCTTCTCCGTCGGCGCCCGGGTGCACAACCCGCCGGACCCGCACCGGACCCATCGGCCGGCGGACGACGGCCCGTCGACCGTCACCCGGCGGGCCGTGCCGCCCCTGGTGACCGTGCGGTCCGCGTCCGACGCGGCGCCCTTCGGGCCGTCGCCGTACCGCAACCAGGAACTGCTGCTCGGCACCCGCGTCTACACCGTGCCCCGCGTCACCGTGCACGACGACACCGGCAGGCCGGTCGCGGACGGCCAGGTCGGCTCCGGGAACGCGCGGACCCGGCCGACGGTCACGGCCCGCTGCCCGGCCGGGACCCAGGTGCACCTGTGGGCGCCGTACTTCTCGGGCACCGCGCGGTTCTCGGGGGTCTCCGCCCGGTTCCAGGCCTCGTACCCGCGCAATCGCGCCGCCATGGCACCGCTCGGCATCACACCCGCCTCCGGGCAGGTCAGCATCCAGCTGACCCCGAACCGCCCCAGCAGCATCCCCGCCGGTGCCGTCGGCTGCCTGGACACCGCCGGGCTGCGCACCGCCGCCGCCCGGCTGACGGCCACCGGAGCCACCGAGGTGACCGTCTCCGACGGCACGGTACGGGCCCAACTGCCCGCCCACGGCAAGGGGATCGCGGTGCTCGCCGCGCCCCGGATCGCCGGCTGGCGGTGCGCCACGGGCGACGGCGCGGCCCGCCCCGCGCTGAACCACCACGGGCTCGTCGCCGTCCCCCTGGACGGTACGTCGACCAGCCTCACCTGTAGCTTCCGACCGCCCGGCCTGAGACTGGGCACGGGTGTCGGAGCGGTCTCGCTGATCACCCTGGTCCTGCTCACCGTCATTCCCGCCGTCCGCCGCCGGCGTACATCCCGCACCCATTTCCCGGTGAAGGAGCCCGACGGGGAACGCGCGAAGGACCTCATTTCCTGAACCTGTTCCTGCCCAGACCGGATACTTTTCCTGGCCGCCCGACTGATTTCCTGATCGCCGGCCGCCCGCATGCCGGGCCTCGCCTCGGCCACAGCGGTCCCGGACGCGCCCGGCGGCAGGCGTTGCATAAAACTGCGGCGATACGTATAGTCATGCCATCACGAGGAGGATGGACATGGCGGTACGTGCGGCGGTGGCCGGAGCGAGCGGATACGCGGGCGGCGAAGTGCTGCGCCTGCTCCTCGCGCACCCCGAGGTCGAGATCGGTGCCCTGACCGGCAACTCCAACGCCGGCCAGCGGCTCGGCGCGCTCCAGCCGCATCTGCTGCCGCTGGCCGACCGGGTGCTGACCGAGACCACGGCCGAGGCGCTCGCCGGGCATGACGTCGTCTTCCTGGCGCTGCCGCACGGGCAGTCCGCCGCCGTCGCCGAGCAGCTCGGCCCCGACGTCCTGGTGATCGACATGGGCGCCGACTTCCGGCTGAAGAACCCGGCCGACTGGGAGAAGTTCTACGGCTCCGCACACGCCGGCACCTGGCCCTACGGCCTGCCCGAACTGCCGGGCGCCCGCGCCGCGCTGGAGGGGTCCAAGCGCATCGCGGTGCCCGGTTGCTACCCCACCGCCGTCTCCCTCGCCCTGTACCCGGCCTACGTGGCCGGACTCGCCGAGCCCGAGGCGGTGATCGTCGCCGCGTCCGGCACCTCCGGCGCGGGCAAGGCGCCCAAGCCGCACCTGCTCGGCAGCGAGGTCATGGGCTCCATGACGCCGTACGGCGTCGGCGGCGGCCACCGGCACACCCCCGAGATGATCCAGAACCTGAGCGCAGCGGCGGGGGAGCGGGTCTGCGTCTCCTTCACGCCGACCCTGGCCCCGATGCCCCGCGGCATCCTCGCCACGTGCAGCGCGTCGGCTGTCGCCGGGGTGACGGCGGATTCGGTCCGCGCCGCCTACGAGAAGGCCTACGCCGACGAGCCGTTCGTCCACCTGCTGCCCGAGGGCCAGTGGCCCGCGACGGCGTCCGTCTACGGTTCCAACGCCGTTCAGGTGCAGGTCGCGTACGACGCGGAGGCGGACCGCATCATCGCGATCAGCGCCATCGACAATCTCACCAAGGGCACCGCGGGCGGTGCCGTCCAGAGCATGAACATCGCCCTCGGACTCGACGAGTCCAGGGGGCTGACGACGATCGGAGTTGCGCCGTGAGCGACGCGCGTGCAGCCGCCGGGCAGCAGACGACGACGAAGGCCGCACCGCTGCGCTGCACGGGCGGAGAAGCGAACAAGGAGACACAGTGAGCGTGACGGCAGCGAAGGGATTCACGGCGGCCGGTATCGCCGCCGGGATCAAGCAGAACGGCAACCCGGACCTGGCCCTCGTGGTCAACGAAGGGCCCCGCCGTGCCGCCGCGGGCGTCTTCACCTCCAACCGCGTGAAGGCCGCGCCGGTGCAGTGGTCCGAGCAGGTCCTGGGGAGCGGCCAGGTCTCGGCGGTCGTCCTCAACTCCGGTGGTGCCAACGCCTGTACGGGCCCCAAGGGCTTCCAGGACACCCACGCCACCGCCGAGAAGGTGGCCGAGGTGCTCGGCCGGGGCGCCATCGAGGTCGCCGTGTGCTCCACCGGACTCATCGGCGTCCTGCTCCCCATGGACAAGCTGCTCCCGGGCGTCGAGGCGGCCGCGGGCCAGCTGTCCGAGCACGGCGGTGAGAAGGCGGCCATCGCCATCAAGACCACCGACACCGTCCACAAGACCTCCGTGGTCACCAAGGACGGCTGGACCGTCGGCGGCATGGCCAAGGGCGCCGGCATGCTCGCGCCCGGCCTCGCCACCATGCTGGTCGTCCTCACCACCGACGCCGACCTCGACAGCGAGACCCTGGACCGGGCCCTGCGCGGCGCCACCAAGGTCACCTTCGACCGGGTCGACTCCGACGGCTGCATGTCCACCAACGACACCGTCCTGCTGCTCGCCTCCGGCTCCTCCGGCGTCACCCCCGAGTACGCGGAGTTCGCCGACGCGGTGCGCACCGTGTGCGCCGACCTCGGCCGGCAGCTCATCGGCGACGCCGAGGGTGCCAGCAAGGACATCAAGGTCGAGGTGATCAACGCGGCCAGCGAGGACGACGCCGTCGAGGTGGGCCGCTCCATCGCCCGCAACAACCTCCTCAAGTGCGCGATCCACGGCGAGGACCCCAACTGGGGCCGTGTGCTCTCCGCGATCGGCACGACGAGCGCCGCCTTCGAACCGGACCAGCTCAACGTCGCCATCAACGGCGTCTGGGTGTGCAAGAACGGCTCGGTCGGCGAGGACCGCGAGAAGGTGGACATGCGCTACCGCGAGGTGCACATCGTCGCCGACCTGGCCGCGGGCGCCGAGACCGCGACGATCTGGACCAACGACCTGACCGCCGACTACGTCCACGAGAACAGCGCCTACTCCTCATGACCACGACGCGGAAGCACACCGCCCTGCCCAAGGCCCAGATCCTCATCGAAGCGCTGCCCTGGCTGACCCGGCACAACGGCAAGACCGTCGTCATCAAGTTCGGCGGCAACGCCATGGTGAACGAGGAGCTGAAGGCGGCCTTCGCCCAGGACGTCGTCTTCCTGCGGCAGGCCGGCCTCAAGCCCGTCGTCGTGCACGGCGGCGGCCCGCAGATCAGCGCCGCCCTCGACCGGCACGGCATCGTCAGCGAGTTCAAGGCGGGCCTGCGCGTCACCACCGAGGACGCCATGGACGTCGTACGGATGGTGCTCGCAGGCCAGGTGCAGCGCGAGCTGGTCGGCCTGCTCAACCAGCACGGCCCGCTCGCCGTCGGCCTGACCGGCGAGGACGCCCACACCATCACCGCCACCAAGCACACCCCCGAGATCGACGGCGAACTGGTCGACATCGGCCGGGTCGGCGAGATCACCGCCATCGACACGGGCGCGATCGAGGCCCTGCTGGCCGACGGCCGTATCCCGGTCGTGTCGTCGATCGCCCGGAGCCAGGACGACGGACATGTCTACAACGTCAATGCTGATACGGCAGCTGCGGCACTCGCTGCTGCGCTGGGCGCCGAGACCCTCATGGTCCTCACCGACGTCGAGGGCCTCTACGAGGACTGGCCGAACTCCGACGAGGTGATCAGCCGCCTCACCGCTTCCCAACTGGAGAAGCTGCTGCCGGAGTTGAGCTCCGGCATGGTGCCGAAGATGGAGGGCTGCCTGCACGCCGTGCGCAACGGCGTCACCACCGCCCGCGTCATCGACGGCCGGGTCCAGCACTCGATCCTGCTGGAGATCTTCACCGACGAGGGCATCGGCACGATGGTCGTGCCCGACGAAAAGGGGGACTCATGAGCAACCAGGAGCTGACCGCGCGGTGGCAGGGCGCGCTCATGAACAACTACGGCACCCCGCGGCTGCCCCTCGTGCGCGGTGAGGGCCTGACGGTGTGGGACGCCGAGGGCCGGGAGTACCTCGACTTCGTCGGCGGCATCGCCACCAACGCCCTCGGCCACGCCCACCCGGCGATCGTGGAGGCCGTCAGCAGGCAGATCGCCTCGCTCGGCCACATCTCCAACTTCTTCATGGCCGAGCCCACCGTCACCCTCGCCGAGCGGCTGCTCCAGCTCTTCGGCCGGGAGGGCAGGGTCTTCTTCTGCAACTCAGGCGCCGAGGCCAACGAGGCCGCCTTCAAGATCGGCCGGCTGACCGGGCGGACGCACATGGTCGCCACGACCGGCGGCTTCCACGGCCGGACGATGGGCGCCCTCGCGCTCACCGGACAGCCCGCCAAGCAGGACCCGTTCCGCCCGCTGCCGGCCGACGTCACCCACGTGCCCTACGGCGACGCGCAGGCGCTGGCCGCGGCGGTCACCGAGGAGACGGCCCTGGTGATCATCGAGCCGATCCAGGGCGAGAACGGGGTCGTGGTGCCCCCGGCCGGCTATCTGAAGGCCGCGCGCGCGATCACGGCCGCCACCGGTGCCCTGCTGGTCCTGGACGAGGTGCAGACCGGCATCGGCCGCACCGGCACCTGGTTCGAGTACCAGGCCCACGAGGGCGTGCTGCCCGACGTCGTCACCCTGGCCAAGCAGCTCGGCGGCGGACTGCCGCTCGGCGCCACGGTGGCCTTCGGCCGGGCCGCCGAACTGCTCCACCCCGGCCACCACGGCACGACGTTCGGCGGCAACCCGGTCGCCTGCGCCGCCGGGCTCGCCGTCCTCGACACCATCGCGGACCAGGGCCTGCTGGAGAACGTCAAGCGGCAGAGTGCCGCGCTGCGCGAGGGAATCGAGGCGCTGGGCCACCCGTTGATCGATTATGTTCGGGGTGCCGGTCTGCTGCTGGGTATCGTGCTCACCGGGCCGCACGCACCGCAGGTGCAGCAGGCGGCCCAGGAGGCCGGGTTCCTGGTGAACGCGCCCGCCCCCGACGTCGTACGGCTCATGCCGCCGCTGAACCTTCGCGACGACGAGGTGGGTGCGCTGCTCCGGGCGCTTCCCGGCATCCTCGACGCAGCGAACCCGGTGGACGGGGACGGACGATCCGGAGAATGAGACGACGATGAGCGAGGCGCAGGACCACGAGCAGGCGGCGGGTGCCGGGCCCGCCGTACCGCAGACCCGCACCGCACGGCACCGCCGGATCGTGGACATCCTCAACCGGCAGCCGGTGCGGTCGCAGAGCCAGCTGGCCAAGCTGCTCGCCGACGACGGGCTGAGCGTCACCCAGGCGACCCTCTCCCGGGACCTCGACGAGCTGAACGCGGTGAAGATCCGCAACACCGACGGCGACCTGATCTACGCGGTGCCGAGCGAGGGCGGTTTCCGCACGCCCCGCGCTCCGCTGGGCGAGTCGGCGAAGGAGGAGCGGATGCGGCGCCTGTCCCAGGAGCTGCTGATCTCCGCGGAGGCCTCGGCCAACCTCGTGGTCCTGCGGACCCCGCCGGGCGCGGCCCAGTTCCTGGCCTCGGCCATCGACCAGGCCGAGCTGCACGACATCCTGGGCACGATCGCCGGTGACGACACCCTGATGCTGATCAGCCGGAATCCGACCGGCGGTCAGGCGCTGGCGGACCACATGCTGCGACTGGCGCAGAACGGGCACTGAGCCCGCATGCGGCACCCCACCCGTCGGCGGAGAATGAGAATGTGATCTTCCGCGAGGGGCGGGCAGGCGGGCGGGCAATCCCCCGGCGGCCGTCGACCGTATACAGGGGTGTGTCGGGTTTCCGGTCCCCCGTGGGCCGCCTTCCGGACGAGGCGCTGCTGTCCGGGCTCGCCACTGGTGATCCGGACCTCGCGGTCGTCTTCGTACGCAGATTCCAGCACCGGGTCTTCGGGGTTGCCATGGCCGTCCCGGGAGAAGTGCCGGGCGGCACCCCAGAACAGCGGCACGATGACCAGGGCGAGCAGGGTGAGGTCCCAGCGCAGGTAGAACAGCAGGCCGAGGAAGACGCCCAGCTGGATCACGTAGGAGAGGACGTCGGCCACCCCCGAGAGCAGGAACGTCTCGACCGCGTCGACATCGCCGGTGACCCGGGAGAGCACGTCCCCGAGCCGGCGGCGTTCGAAGAAGCCGAGGGACAGCCCCTGGACATGCCGGAAGACGTCGGAGCGCAGCGCGAGCAGGAAGCGTTCGCCGACCCAGGCGGACGTCATGTCGTCGGCGAAGCCGAGAACTCCGGAGCAGACGACGAGCCCCAGACAGGCCGGCGCGATCCACAGAAACGGGCCCAGCTGCCGGGAGACCAGCACCTCGTCGACCACGCTCTTGAAGAGCCAGAGTTCGGCCGCGTCGACGGCGGGGCCGGCCACACCGAGGACGACGAGGGGCACGAGCCAGTGCCGGCCGCCGCGGGTGTACGGCCAGAACCTCCGGAACACCTCGCGCGGCGGCACGGCGGGTGCGGGCGGCACGACGGCGTGAGCGGACCGGATCCCTCGCCCCCCCCCGGCCCGCGTTGTTGTCGTCATGGTGGAGAGCAGGCATGAGCTTGCTGAAGATCGCCATCTGGTTCCTCCTGAAACATCCGGTACAGGAGTTACGTCCCAGGAGCCGAGTTGGATGGCGTTCCGGAGAGAATTTCTGGACGAACCTGGAATCAGCCCAACCGCGCCGCGAGCCCCCCGGTGCACCGCACCTCGTCGCCGGCGGTGATCAGCAGGCCCTCCACGTCCGGCAGCGACTCCAGCCAGGCCAGCCCCGCGCGCGAGCCCATCGCGAACGCTGCCGTCGCCCAGCAGTCCGACCAGGTCAGTTTCGGTCCCACGACCGTCACCGCCACCAGATCCGTCACCGCCGGCTTTCCCGTACGCGGGTCCACGATGTGCGCGCCCCGCTCGGCCGTGCCGGAGGTCGCGACCGACAGCTCATCAGTCCCCGCCGTCGAGATCACCGCGGCCAGGCCGCCCGGGCGGAGAGGATCGGCCACCCCGACCCGCCAGGGGCGCTGTGGCTCGGGCGCGCCGAGCAGCTGTACGTCTCCGCCGCCGTTCACGCTGACCCCGCACACCCCGTCCACCTTCGCCAGCAGCCGTGCCGCACGCTCGGCGGACCAGCCCTTGACGATGCCGGTGGGGTCGAGGGAGCCCTGGTAGCGCGGGCTGAACCAGCCCTCGCTGACCCGTTCCGCCTCGGCCGCGAGGGCCAGTACCTCGGTCATCTCGGGGGAGCAGTCCGCGACGGTCAGTTCACCCCGGGCCAGCCGTGAGACCTCGCTGTCCTCGCGGTACGTGGAGAACAGCGCGTCCACCCGGTGCAGGCCCGCGACCGCCTCGGCCAGGGCCTGCCGTACCGCACGCGGTTCCCCGCCGCGGACGTCGAAGGAGAAGACCGTCCCCATGACCTCCTCCGCGTGCCGCACCGCGGCGGGAGCCTCGGCCGGCTCGGCCACCGTCTCAGCCACCGGCCTGGTCCAGCGCCGACTGGAGCGACTGCTTGTAGCCGGTGCTGGTGTAGGTCGCGCCGGACACCGCGTCGA
Organism: Streptomyces sp. NPDC020192; assembly: GCF_044388685.1. NCBI lineage: Bacteria > Bacillati > Actinomycetota > Actinomycetes > Kitasatosporales > Streptomycetaceae > Streptomyces > Streptomyces sp. NPDC020192. Next base: position 259,028 of record NZ_JBIRXG010000004.1, read on the forward strand.
TGCTCGCGTTCCCGGCCGTGACCGCCTCCTGGTTGAGCTTGGGGACGGCCATCGCCGTCTTCTGGTCGCTCAGGCCGCCCTTCGGGGCCTGGACCGCCGACGCCTGGGTGATCTTGCCGCCGCTCACCGTGATCCGTACCTGCACCGGACCGTACTGGGTCTGCGCCACCTGCCCGGTGACCGTACGAGCCTGCGCGGCACCAGAAGATCCAGAGGAACCGGAAGATCCGGAAGAACCGGACGCCGAGGACCCGGCGGACGTCTTCACCTTGTCCAGCGCCGACTGGAGCGACTTCCTGTACCCGTTGCTCGTGTACGTCGCCCCGGACACCGCGTCGATCTGCGCGCTCTGCGCCGCCACGGCCTCCTGGTTCAGCTTGGGGACGGCCAGCGCGGTCTTCTGGTCGCTCAGGCCACCCTTGGGCGCCTGGACCGCCTCCGCCCGGGTGATCTTGCCGCCCGCGACGGTCAGCCGTACCTGCACGGTCCCGTACTGCGTCTGCGTGGCGTCGCCGGTCACCGTGCCGGTGGCCGCACCGGCCGGCTGGGTCCCGGCCTGTGTTCCGCCCTGCGGTGCTTCCTGCCCTGCCACGTTCTGCTGCGGGGCCGTGCCCGCCGCGGCCGACGCCGGACCGGACGCCGGCTTCAGCGACAGCAGGAGCACGACACCGGACACGGTCGCGGCCGTGACCAGCACGATCCGCCGAAGGGGGTGGGTCTTCCTCATCTGTCCTCAGCTCCCGCTCACATCTCGAACGACTCGTGATGGATGCGGCGGGCGGGGACCCCCGCACCGCGCAGTGCCTCGTACACCGACTGAGCGAACCCGGGCGGGCCGCACATGAACACGTCGTGCCGGTCGACGTCCGGGATCTTCCGCTGGAGGTTCTCCGCGGAGATGTCCGGCCGCTCGCCGTCCGGGCTGTTGACCGCGTACATCAGCCGGGCGCCCCGCTCGTCGGCGATCGCCGCCAGCTCGTCCCACAGGGCCAGGTCCTGGGTGGTGTTGGCCCGGTAGAGAAGGGTGATGTCACCGGCCGCGCCCGGCAGTGTCTCGAACAGGGCCCGCATCGGTGTGATCCCGACCCCGCCCGCGACCAGCAGCACCTTGCCCCGGCTGCGCCGCTGCGCGGTCATCGCCCCGTACGGGCCCTCGGCCCACACCCGGGTGCCGGGCGTCAGCTCGCGCAGCCGGGCGCTGTGGTCGCCGATCGCCTTCACGGTGATCCGCAGCATGTCCGGGCGGGGCGCGGCGGACAGGGAGTACGGGTGGGAGCTGAAGCGCATGCCGGGGGCGAGGAAGCGCCAGCGGAAGAACTGGCCCGCCTCCGCACCCATCCGGTGCAGCCTGCGCCCGCCGATCAGCACCGACACGATGCCCGGCGTCTCCTCGATGACCGCCTCGACGTACATCCGGTGCCGGAGGTTCAGCCGGATCGGGGTGAGGATCCGGTACCAGATCACCAGGGCGGTGACACTGCCGTACAGGCCGTACCAGAACGTCGTGGCCATCGGCGCGACCGCGAAGTCGTTGCCGCTGGTGATCTGGTGCCAGAACGTCAGGAACACCGCCCCGTACGTCAGCAGATGCACGTGGTACCAGGTGTCGTACGGCATCCGGCGGCGCACCGGGCCGATCGACGTCAGGCCGATGAACACGAACAGGCCCGTGCCGATGGCCGCCTTGCCCATGTCGGGCAGCTGGTTGATGGAGTCGATGGTCTGCTGGACGATGTCGCTCAGCGACTTGCCCGCCTGGAGCGCGTACCCCCACATGATGAGGAAGACGTGCGCCACGATCAGGCAGAGGGTGTAGCGGCCGCTCATCGCGTGCCAGCGGGCCACCCGGTCCGAGCCGACCCGCCGCTCCAGCGCCGGGACGCGCGCCATCTGGAGCACGACCAGCGCCATCAAATAGCCGGCGAGCAGGCCGGTGATCCGGCCCGCGTTCAGGATCCTGCTGTTGTCGTCGGCGACGGACGGTGTGTTCTGCCACCACATCCAGAGCACCGCCGCCGCGCCGGCCCAGACCGCGAGAAGCAGCGGGACGGCCGGCGAGCGGCGCGGGCGGATGCGGCGCATCGTCTGTCGGCGGGCGGCACGGCCGCCCGCAAGGGTGGTGGTCACGGTTCCTCCGTGGGGACTCGGGGGACTCGGCCCTTGGCCCACAGATACGTGCCGCATGTGCTCGGTGTTCAGCCGGGTGTTCAGCGGCCCGCCGCGTCCAGCGCGGACTGCAGGGACTGCTTGTAGCCGGTGCTGGTGTACGTGGCGCCCGACACCATGTCGATCTGCGCGCTCTGCGCGGACAGCGCCTCACGCCGCAGCTGGGGGAGCGCGTAGCTGTTGATCTCCTGGTCGCGCGGGTTGTCCTGCGGGTACTGCACGGCTGTCACGTCCGTGAGCTTCCCGCTCTGGATCGTCACCCGCACCTGGACCGGACCCCAGCGGGTCTGGACGGTGTCGCCGGTGGCGGTCCTGGTGCCGGCGGTCTTCGTAGCCGAGGTGGAGCCGCTCGAAGGAGTCGTGGAACCCGAGGGCGTCGAACTGCTCGACACAGAGGGCGACTTGGCGTCGGCCGTGGCCAACGCCGGGCTCGTGTGCGGCTTCAGGGACAGCAGCAGCACCATCCCGGAGACGGTGGCGGCGCTCGCCAGCACGATGCGGCGGAGCGGACGGTTCTTCTTCAACGCGTGCACAGGTACGGCCTCACACCTCTCGGAACTCTCACAGCTCGAACGACTCGTGGTGGATACGGCGGTCCGGCACCCCGGCGGCCCGCAGCGCCTCGTACACGTCCCGCGCGAAGCCGTGCGGGCCGCAGAGGTAGACGTCGTGGCCGGCGAGCCCGGGGAAGGTGGCGCGCAGCGACTCGGCCGATATGTCCGGGCGCTCCCCGCCCGGCCCGTTCAGCGCGTACAGCACCCGCCCGCCGCGCCACTGCGCGATCGCCTCCAGCTCCCCGCCCAGCGCAAGGTCCTCCGCGCCGCGCGCCCGGTACAGCAGGGTGACCTCACCGGGCAGGGTCTCGAACAGCGCCCGCAGCGGGGTGACGCCGACCCCGGCCGCGATCAGCAGCGAGTGGTGGCCGGTGGCCCGGTCGGCGGTCAGGGAGCCGTACGGCCCCTCCGCCCACACCCGGGTGCCGGGCCGCAGCAGGGCGACGGCCGCACTGTGGTCGCCGAGCGCCTTGACCGTGATGCGCAGCAGGTCCGGGCGCGGCGGCGCCGACAGGGAGTACGGCGTCGACGTCCAGCCCATGCCCTCACCGAGGAACCGCCAGCGGAAGAACTGCCCCGGCCGCGCGCCGAGTTCGTCCAGATGCCGCCCGCGTACGACGACCGAGTACACACCCGGCGCCTCCTTGTGAACCGAGTCCACACGCAACCGGTGGCGCCGGTTGAGCCGCACCGGGGCGAGGATCCGGAACCACAGCACCAGGGCCGCGACGCCCAGGTACAGCGCGTACCAGAGCGCGGTCGCCACCGGCTTGCCGTTGAACTCGTCGCCCAGGGCCAGCTGGTGGAAGAAGGCCAGGAAGACGGCCGCGTACGTGAGCAGATGGACGTAGTACCAGAACTCGTGGCTCGTCCGGCGGCGCACGGCCCGAGCCGAGGTGATGCCGACCGCGAACAGGATCACCGTGCCGGCACTCGCCTTGAGCATGTCCGGGTAGTCCAGGACGACGGTGACCGTCTCGTGCCAGAGCGAGGCATGGTCCTGGGCGGCGTACCCGGTGAGGATCAGCACGATGTGCGCCACGAGCAGGCAGACCGTGTACCGGCCGGCCATCGCGTGCCAGCGCGCCACCCGGTCGGAGCCGACCCGGTTCTCCAGCAGCGGCACCCGCGCCATCAGGCCGACCAGCACCGCGCAGGCGTACCCGCACAGCAGGCCGGCGATCCGTCCGGCGCCGGTCAGCCAGCCGGCCGTGCCGACCACGGATCCGGTGCCGGCCCACCAGAGCGCCACCGCGCCCGCCGCCCCGGCCCACAGCACGGCCAGCACGGGCCCCGCGGGGGAGGGCCGGGCGGTCACGGGGCCGGCGTAGGAGCGCCGCGCATCCACGGTGGTCATCAGTGGCCTTCCCTTCGTACGACGTGCCAGGCCACTGTGCGGGGCGAAGCTCTGAGACACCTCTGAGCAACCTGTACTCACAGCAAACTCAGAGGAGTGGTGGTACGTCCCACTGCTCCGCAGGGGTGATGCTGGTAGACGCGATGAACACCACCCGTGCCCCCCGTTCCGGCCGCCCGGCCCTCACCCGCCCCGACGGCACCCCGCTGCGTGTCCTCGTCGTCGACGACGACCCCGACCTCGCGGAGGTGCTCACCGGCGCCCTGCGCTACGAGGGCTGGGAGGTACGCGCCGCCGGCGACGGCGCCTCGGCCGTCAGCACCGCGCGTGAGCTGCTGCCGGACGCCGTCGTACTCGACGTGATGCTGCCCGACACGGACGGCTTCGCCGTGCTGCGCCGGCTGCACGAGGTGAAGCCCGACGTCTGTGTGCTCTTCCTCACGGCACGGGACGCGGTGGAGGACCGGATCGCCGGCATCACCGCGGGCGGCGACGACTACGTCACCAAGCCCTTCAGCCTGGAGGAGGTCGTCGCCCGGCTGCGCGGCCTGCTGCGCCGCGCGGGCATGGCCCGCCAGCTGGAGGACGGGCCGCGGCTGGTCGTCGGCGACCTGGTGATGGACGAGGAGGCCCGCGAGGTCACCCGGGCCGGCGAACTGATCGAACTCTCACCCACCGAGTTCGAACTCCTCCGCTTCCTCATGCGCAACCCGCGCCGCGTGCTCAGCAAGGCACAGATCCTCGACCGGGTCTGGTCCTACGACTTCGGCGGCCGGGCCCACGTGGTCGAGCTGTACATCTCCTACCTGCGCAAGAAGGTCGACGCGGGCCGCGAGCCCATGATCCACACCGTGCGCGGGGCGGGCTATGTGCTGAAGCCGGTGGCCCGGTGAGGTTCCTACGGCGGCTGCCCCGGCCCCGCACCCTGCGCGCCCGGCTCACCGTCGGCCTGGTGGTGCTGCTCGCGATCAGCTGTGCCGCGGTCGGCGGGGCGGCCGTCGTCGAGCTGAACGGCTTTCTCACCCGCCGGCTCGACCAGCAGCTCCAGCAGGCCGGACCGGCCTTCCCGCAGAGCCTGGAGCACGGCACCTACAAGCCCTCGAAACCGTCGGACCAGGACGGCGACGAGCACGGCGACACCCGCCGCCAGGCCGCCGAGACGTTCGGCGCCCGCCTGCTGAACGGCCGGGTCACCAGCGCGGCGGTGGTGCCCACCAGTGACGGACAGGACCCCGATGTCCCCTTGACCGCCGCCGACCGCACGGCCGTGGCCGGGATTCCGGTGGACGGCCGGGGGCACACCGTGTGCCTGTCCCACCTGCACGACTACCGCCTGATGGCGTGGCGGGGGAGAGACGGCGACGTGCTGGTGACCGGCCTGCCGACGGAGCCGGTCCGCGCCGCGGTCACCCGCCTCGAACTGGTCGCGGTCGTCGTCTTCGGCCTGGCCCTGACCGTCGCCGGCGTGGCCGGGGCGCTGTGGGTCCGCTGGTCGCTGCGCCCGCTGAGCCGGGTCGCCGCGACCGCCACCCGGGTCAGCGAACTGCCGCTGGCCAGCGGCGAGGTGGCGCTGCCGCCGCGCGCCCCGGGCAGCGACCCGCGCAGCGAGGTCGGCCGGGTGGCGGCGGCGTTCAACCGCATGCTCCGGCACATCGAGGACGCCCTGACCAAACGGCACGCCAGCGAGGAGCGGCTGCGCCGGTTCGCCGCCGACGCCAGCCACGAGCTGCGCACCCCGGTCGCCTCGGTCCGCGGCCACGCCGAACTGGCGCTCCTCCACCCCGGCCCGGTGCCGCCCGAGGTCACCCGGGCCCTGGAGCGCATCAAGGCCGAGTCCTCCCGCATGGGCGAGATGGTGGACGACCTGCTCCTGCTGGCCCGCCTGGACGCGGGCCGCCCGCTGGAGAGCCGCCCGGTGGACCTGACCCACCTGGTCCTGGACGCGGTCACCGACGCGCGGGCCGCGGGTCCCGACCACCGCTGGACCCTCGACCTCCCCGAGGACCCGGTGACCATCCCGGGCGACGCCCACCGCCTCCACCAGGTGCTGGCCAACCTGCTGGCCAACGCGCGTCTGCACACACCCGCCGGCACGAAGGTGACGGTGACGCTGGAAACGGACGTGGACGCGGCGATCTTCTCGGTCCACGACGACGGCCCCGGCGTCCCGGAGGAGGTCCGGCCGGGCGTCTTCGAACGCTTCACCAGAGCCGACCACCGCCGCCACCCGGACGCCTCCGGCGGCGGGGCGGGCCTGGGCCTGTCGATCGTGGCGGCGGTGGTGGAGGCGCACGGGGGAAGCGTGGGGTTGGAGAGTCGACCGGGGTCTACGACGTTCCGGGTCGGTCTGCCGAGCTGAGGGGCGCGGGGCTGTGTCGATATGCGGCTCCGCCGCGTGGGCGCACGGTACATCAATACCGGGTCACCGCTGTAGCTCCGTCAACAGTCCCAATGGCAACATGCGGCCCCCTCTGAGGCTCGGCCCACTGAAGAATCCGCCGCATCGCATCCTCCGGCACCGACACACAACCAGCCGTCGCCGCAAGCCCGTTGACATGCAGAAAGATCCCCGCACCCCGCCCCCGGACGGGCCGGTCGTAGTTGAACCCGATGACCAGCCCGTACGCATACTGCGCCGCGTAAGAGATCAGATGCTCGGACTCGGACGCCCGGCAGTCGTCCGGCAGCGGCTCGACCCACCGGTTGTACGACGCCGAGTCATTGTCCTGGCACCACCACGAACCCTCCCGCACCGCCCGGTACGCGACGCTCGTCCCGCCCGGCGCCGGCTTGATCCCGAAACCGAAGGGAAGGCCGTAGAGCCCGGTCGGTGTCGTGTTCGTCCCCTGCTTCCGCGTGGTCCCCTCCGCCAGTCCGTTCGCCCCGAACCGCGCCGGTGCCGAGCCCGCCCGCACCCACTGGCCGTCCCGCAGGTCCCACCAGGTGACCGTCCCCGACGTCGAGTCCGCGCCGGGCGCCTGCGCGGTGATCAGCTGGCTGCCGCCGCCGGTGTCCGCCATCCGCGCGGGCAGCGGCACGGACCCGGGGGCCGGCGCGGAGCCGAGCAGGGCGAACGAGGACGCGGAGACGAGGGCGAGGGCGACACCGGGGCGCATGGCTCAGACGCTAGACGGAGGCAGCGGCAACGGCAGCCCGGGTAGGCCGTCCAGGCTCGTCGCCACGTGCTGCTTCTTCTCGAAGTACAGGCTCAGCGACGCGTCGTCCTCGCGCGCGAAGCGCTTCCCGTGCAGGTCACGGTCCTCCTCGTACGCCATGAAGGGGACGGCGTACCCACATGTGTCCCGCACCAGCTCCGCGTGGACGACGATGATCGCGCGCAGCCCGTGCGGGGTCGGGTCGATGTCCAGGAAGTGCGTGAGCAGCTCCGTGAAGCGCGGGTCGTCGCGGAAGACCGGCTCGCCCCGGCCGTGGACGCGCACGATGTTCGGCGGGCCCTGGAAGGCGCACCACATCAGGGTGATCCGCCCGTTCTCCCGCAGGTGCGCGACGGTCTCGGCGTTGGAGCCGGCGAAGTCCAGGTAGGCCACGGTCAGTTCGTCCAGGACGGCGAACGAACCCTTCAGGCCTTTGGGGGAGAGGTTGACCGTGCCGTCGCCGGAGAGCGGGGCGGTCGCGGTGAAGAACAGGGGCTGCTCCTCGATGAACGTGCGGAGTCTGCCGTCGATGCGTTCATAAGTCTTTCCCATGTCTAACGATTATTGACTTAGCTCCTTTGTTTGTCTAAGGAATTGCCCCGGGGATTCCCGTGCCCGGGGATTCCCGTGACGGACACCAGGGCCGCCCCGGCCGGCGCTCGTCGGGGCGGCCCTGCAGCCTGCTACCTCACTTGTTGAGCGTGCAGGCGGCCAGGGAGTCGAGGCCGGTGGGCTTGGTGCCCTTGCGGCCGATGGCGATGGCGATGCGGTCGATGGTGGAGACGCGCTTGTCCTTCAGGGGGCCGAGGATGGCGTTGTTGACGAAGTTGGGTCCGCCCTGGCCGACGGTGTTCTGCAGGCGGGTGTTGGCTTCCTGGATCTGGGTCTGGAGCAGGGTGAGGTTGCGGTTGACCTCGGCCTGCGCGGACGCCGGGACGGCGGGCAGCTTGGAGGCGACGTCCGGGCAGGTGATCGTCCCGGCCCCGGTGTTCCCGCTCGCCGCCGCGCCGCCCGCCTGCTGGCCCGCCGTGCCGTTCGACGCGGTGCCGCCACCGGCGTTCGCGCCACCGGCGTTCGCACCACCCGCGTTGGCGTTGCCCGTGTTCGCGCCGCCGGCGTTCGCGCCGCCCGCGTTCAGGGCGCAGGCGGCCAGGGAGTCGAGGCCGGTGGGCTTGGTGCCCTTGCGGCCGATGGCGATGGCGATGCGGTCGATGGTGGAGACGCGCTTGTCCTTGAGGGGGCCGAGGATGGCGTTGTTGACGAAGTTGGGTCCGCCCTGGCCGACGGTGTTCTGCAGGCGGGTGTTGGCTTCCTGGATCTGGGTCTGGAGCAGGGTGAGGTTGCGGTTGACCTCGGCCTGCGCGGACGCCGGGACGGCGGGCAGCTTGGAGGCGACGTCCGGGCAGGTGATCGTGCCGGGGCTCGCCGCCAGCGTGCGGGCGTTCGTCGTGCCGTCGCTCTTGTCGGGCGTCCCGGCGAGAGCCGAGCCGGCGATCACGGCGCCGGACAGCACCACGGCGGCAGCGCCGCCGATGAAGGCCACACGACGCTTGTTGTACTTCGGAAGAGCCCTGGACATGCGGATGCCTCACTTGGGTCAGGAGTGGGTTCAGCGGTGAGACGCGGCGCCTGCGCTCGGCGAGGAGTACGGGAAAGCGATTGCCATTGTTCAAGGCTCCTGAGAATTGACGAATCATGCAGTCCTCTGCATACTCATGCATATCGAGAGTGCAGTGTGAGGAGAACCCCGTGACCGAGCGCGTCGTACTCGCCTATTCGGGCGGTCTGGACACCTCCGTCGCCATCGGCTGGATCGCCGAGGAGACGGGCGCCGAGGTCATCGCCGTGGCGGTGGACGTCGGCCAGGGCGGCGAGGACCTGGACGTCATCCGCAAGCGCGCCCTCGCCTGCGGGGCCGTCGAGGCCGAGGTCGCCGACGCCAGGGACGAGTTCGCCGACGAGTACTGCCTCCCGGCGATCAAGGCCAACGCCCTCTACATGGACCGCTACCCGCTGGTCTCGGCGCTCTCCCGGCCGGTGATCGTCAAGCACCTGGTCGCCGCGGCCGAGAAGCACGGCGCCACGACGGTCGCCCACGGCTGCACCGGCAAGGGCAACGACCAGGTCCGCTTCGAGGCCGGCATCGTCGCCCTCGCCCCCGACCTGAAGTGCATCGCCCCGGTCCGCGACTACGCGATGACCCGGGACAAGGCGATCGCCTTCTGCGAGGCCAAGCAGCTCCCGATCGCCACCACCAAGAAGTCCCCGTACTCCATCGACCAGAACGTCTTCGGGCGCGCGGTCGAGACGGGCTTCCTGGAGGACATCTGGAACGCCCCGATCGAGGACATCTACGAGTACACCGCCGACCCGGCGGAGCCCCGCGAGGCCGACGAGGTGGTCATCACCTTCGAGGCGGGCGTCCCGGTCGCGGTCGACGGCGAGCCCGTCACCGTCCTGCAGGCGATCCAGCGGCTCAACGAGCGCGCCGGCGCCCAGGGCATCGGCCGGATCGACATGGTCGAGGACCGCCTCGTCGGCATCAAGTCCCGCGAGGTGTACGAGGCCCCCGGCGCGATCGCGCTGATCACCGCCCACCAGGAGCTGGAGAACGTCACCGTCGAGCGGGAACTCGCCCGCTACAAGCGGCAGGTCGAGCAGCGCTGGGGCGAACTGGTCTACGACGGCCAGTGGTTCTCCCCGCTCAAGCGCGCCCTGGACGGCTTCGTCAACGAGGCGAACCAGCACGTGACCGGCGACATCCGGATGACCCTGCACGGCGGCCGCGCGGTCGTCACCGGCCGGCGCTCCGCGTCGTCGCTGTACGACTTCAACCTCGCCACCTACGACACCGGCGACACCTTCGACCAGGCGGCGGCCAAGGGCTTCATCGACATCTACAGTCTGTCGTCGAAGATCGCGGCCAAGCGTGACCTGGCCTGAAATCCTGGCCTGACACCGACCAAACCTTCCCTAGGAGCAGCGCAAGTGAGCAGCAACAGCGGTGACGTACGGCTCTGGGGCGCCCGTTTCGCCGACGGTCCCTCCGAGGCCCTGGCGAAGCTGTCCGCCTCCGTCCACTTCGACTGGCGGCTGGCGCCCTACGACATCGCCGGTTCGCGAGCCCACGCGCGCGTGCTGCACAAGGCGGGCCTGCTCACGGACGACGAGCTGACGCGCATGATCGCCGGACTCGACCAGCTCGAGGCGGACGTGGCCGACGGCTCCTTCGTGGGCACGATCGCCGACGAGGACTGCCACACCGCGCTGGAGCGGGGTCTCCTGGAGCGCCTCGGGCCCGACCTCGGCGGCAAGCTCCGCGCAGGCCGCTCCCGCAACGACCAGGTGACAACCCTCTTCCGGATGTACCTCCGGGACCACGCCCGCACCATCGGCGGCCTGATCGCCGACCTCCAGGACGCCCTGATCGGCCTGGCGGAGGCGCACCCGGACGTGGCGATGCCCGGCCGCACCCATCTCCAGCACGCCCAGCCGGTCCTCTTCGCCCACCACGTCCTGGCCCACGCCCAGTCCCTGTCCCGGGACGCGGAGCGCCTGCGCCAGTGGGACGAGCGCACTGCGGTCTCGCCGTACGGCTCGGGCGCCCTCGCCGGCTCCTCCCTCGGCCTGGACCCGGAGGCGGTGGCCAAGGACCTCGGGTTCGAGCACGGCAGCGTCGGCAACTCCATCGACGGCACGGCCTCCCGCGACTACGTCGCCGAGTTCGTCTTCATCACCGCGATGATCGGCGTCAACATCTCCCGGATCGCCGAGGAGATCATCCTCTGGAACACGAAGGAGTTCTCCTTCGTGACCCTGCACGATGCCTTCTCCACAGGCTCGTCGATCATGCCGCAGAAGAAGAACCCGGACATCGCCGAGCTGGCGCGCGGCAAGTCCGGCCGCCTCATCGGCAACCTGACCGGCCTGATGGCGACCCTCAAGGCCCTCCCGCTCGCGTACAACCGCGACCTGCAGGAGGACAAGGAGCCGGTTTTCGACTCCATCGACCAGCTGGAGCTGCTGCTCCCGGCCTTCACCGGCATGATGGCGACGCTCACCGTGCACCGTGAGCGCATGGAGGAACTGGCCCCGGTCGGCTTCTCCCTCGCCACCGACATCGCCGAGTGGCTGGTCAAGCAGGGCGTACCGTTCCGCGTGGCCCACGAGATCGCCGGGGAGTGTGTCAAGGTCGCCGAGGCCGAGGGCAAGGAACTGGACGACCTGACGGACGAGCAGTTCGCGAAGATCTCGACTCACCTCACGCCCGAGGTGCGGTCCGTCCTCAACGTCCCCGGCGCGCTGGCCTCCCGCAACGGCCGAGGCGGTACGGCGCCGAGCGCGGTCGCGGTCCAGCTGGCCGAGGTGAAGGCGGACGTGGCACAGCAGCACCAGTGGGCCAGGGCGAAGAAGCAGGGCTGACGCACTCGCACTCGCCAGAGCACCGAAGGAACCGAGTTCTTGGGCGGAGTCAAAGGTCATCGCGGGTTACGTTGGTCGGAAACCGTACCGGAGCCGACCGAACGGAGCCCGCGATGCCCTTCGCCCGCCTCGCAACAGCAACCACGCCGACCTGCCACATCGGCCTCGGCCTGGCCGCAGTGGGTCGCCCCGGCTACATCAACCTCGGTCGCGAGGAGGACCTCGGAGAGAACCGCAGCGTCGAGGCCCTGCGCACCCGTACCTTCGAACTCCTCGACGCCGCCTACGCCCAGGGCGTGCGCTACTACGACGTCGCCCGCTCCTACGGCCGCTCCGAGGAGTTCCTCGCCGACTGGCTGAACGCCCGCCCCGACATCGACGACGTGGTCGTCGGCAGCAAGTGGGGCTACACCTACACCGCCGGCTGGTCCACCGACGCCGAGCGGCACGAGGTCAAGGACCACAGCCTGGCGTCGTACGACCGCCAGCGCGCCGAGACCGACGCGCTGCTCGGCGACCGCCTCGACCTCTACCAGATCCACTCGGTGACCCCCGACAGCCCGGCCCTCACCGACAAGGACCTGCACGCGCGGCTCGCCGAGGCTGCCGCCCAGGGCCTGACCATCGGTTTCTCCACCAGCGGCCCCGCCCAGGCCGACGCGATCCGGGCCGCCCTGGAGATCACCGTCGACGGCGAGCGACTCTTCCGTACCGTCCAGTCGACGTACAACGCGCTGGAGACCTCGGCCGCACCCGCCCTCGCCGAGGCGCACGACGCGGGGCTCACCGTGATCGTGAAGGAGGGCGTGGCCAACGGCCGGCTCGCCGCGCCGCACGCGCCCCAGGTGCTGCAGGCCGTCGCCGAGGAGACCTCCCTCGGCTGTGACGCCGTGGCCCTCGCCTGGATCCTGCGCCAGCCCTGGGCGGGCGTCGTCCTCTCCGGCGCCGCGACCGTCCCGCAGCTCTTCTCCAACCTGCACGCCCCCGCCGTCGACCTCGACGCGGACCAGCTGACCCGCCTCGCCACCCTCGCCGAGGACCCGCGTGCCTACTGGGAGCGGCGCGGACAGCTGCCCTGGCACTGATCCCACACCCTTCCTCACCAGCAGGAATGAGTCGTGCATGCCTAATGTGAGACAAGAATGTCTCACATGGGCTACCCTCGTCTCATGGCTCTGGACCGTGACCATGTGCTGCGCAGCGCAGCCGCCCTGCTGACCCGTAAATCCACCGCGACCATGGACGAGGTCGCCAAGGCCGCCGGGATCAGCCGGGCCACGCTGCACCGCCACTTCGCGGGGCGCGACGCGCTCGTCCGGGCGCTGGAGGCGCTCGGGATCGCGGAGTGCGAGGCGGCGCTGGACGCGGCCCGGCTGGACGAAGGGTCCGCGAGCGACGCCGTACGCAGGCTGGTGCGCGAGATCCAGCCCGCCGCCGGACTGCTCGCCTTCCTGTACGGCGAGAGCCAGCTCTGGGAGGGCGACCGTCAGAACGACGGCTGGCTCGGCCTGGACGCCCGGATGAGCGCGGTGTTCCAGCGCGGACAGCGGGCGGGCGAGTTCCGTATCGACCTCACACCGGTCTGGCTCACCGAGGCGCTGTACGGACTGATCGCCTCGTGCGCCTGGGCCACCCTGGACGGCCGCGTGGCCTCCCGGGACTTTCCGACGATGGTCGCCGAGCTGCTGCTCGGCGGCGCGCTACGAAGAGAGGAACCATGACCAGCACCCTGCAGCCGGCCCGCGCGGCGGAGACGGAGAAGCGACCGGGCCGTTGGCTCGCGCTCTCCGTCCTCGTCCTGGCCGTGCTGCTGGTGGCCGTCGACGCCACCGTCCTCGGCCTGGCAACCCCTTACATCAGCGAAGACCTCAAACCCTCCGGCACCCAGCTCCTCTGGATCGGCGACGTCTACTCCTTCGTCATCGCCGGTCTGCTGGTCTCCATGGGCAGCCTCGGCGACCGCATCGGCCGCAAGCGGATCCTGCTCGGCGGAGCCACGGCGTTCGGCGCGATATCGGTGCTCAACGCCTACGCCACGACATCAGAGCTGATGATCCTGGCGCGGGCACTGCTCGGTGTCGCGGGCGCGACCCTGATGCCCGCCACCCTCGCCCTGATCCGCAACCTCTTCCACGACCCGCGCGAGCGCAGCCTCGCCGTGGGCATCTGGGGTGCGACCGCATCGGCCGGTACGGCCGTCGGCCCGATCGCGGGCGGCTTCCTGCTCGAACACTTCTGGTGGGGCTCGGTCTTCCTCATCAACCTGCCGGTGATGGCGGTCCTGGTCCTCGTCGGCATCCGCACGCTGCCGGAGTCCCGTAACCCGAACCCCGGCCCCTGGGACCTGGTCAGCGTCGTCCTGTCGCTGGTCGGCATGATCGGTGTCGTGTACGCGGTCAAGGAGCTGGCCACGCACGGCGTCACCTGGCCCACGCTCGCCGCGGGCCTGCTGGGCGCGGGCGCGCTCTCCGGCTTCGTCCACCGCCAGCTCACCATGCCGGCCCCGCTGCTGGACATGCGGCTGTTCCGGCGCCGCGGCTTCAGCGGGGCGGTCCTCGCCGACCTGCTGACCGTGCTCGGCATGTCCGGCCTGGTGTTCTTCCTCTCCCAGTATCTGCAACTCGTCCAGGGCAGGCGCCCGTTCGAGGCGGGCCTCGCCGAACTGCCCGCCGCCGTGGGCGCGGTGGCGGCCGGCCTGATCGCGGGCCGCGCCGCCCGCCGCTTCTCGGTACGGGCCGTGGTCTCCGGCGGCCTCGCCGCGGTGGGCCTCGCCCTGGCCGCGCTGACGACGCTGAGCGCGTCGACGGGCTACCCGGTCCTCGGCGCCGCGCTGCTGGTCGTGGGCATCGGCGCCGGCTTCTCCTTCACGGTGACGGCCGACGTGATCCTCTCCAGCGTGCCCAAGGAACAGGCCGGCGCCGCCTCGGCGGTCTCCGAGACGGCGTACGAACTGGGCGCGGCCCTGGGCATCGCCCTGCTGGGCTCGATCGTGACGGGCGTCTACCGCGACTTCACCGGCCCGGCGGACACTCCGCCCCAGGCCCACGAGTCACTGGGCGCAGCGGTCGAGGCATCGCAGCACATGTCCCCGCACACGGCCGCCCAGATGCTGGAAGCGGCCCGCGAATCTTTCGTCCACGGCCTCCACCTGGCCTCGGGCGCGGGAGCGGCGGTCCTGCTGGGGACGGCGCTGGCGGCGTGGTTCCTGCTGAAGGGACAGAAACTGGAAAGCGCCGGATGAGGTGAGAAACCCAGGGGCGCGGGGCTGTATCAATATGCGGCTCCGCCGCGTGGGCGCGAGAAACCACAACGCACCCGCGCCCGCAAGCGAACAGGGTGACCGCATAGGTTCACCGGGTTGGCGGTCGTGGCGGTTGGATGTGCGGCGACGTCCGATCCGATCGCTGGAGGCCCGGTGGCCGAGCCTCGCGCGATGATGTTGCTCGCCTCGGCGGGCGGGAACCGGGTGCCGGTGATCGCCCAGCACGTGCACGGCCGCGTCATCCGCATCGGCCGTGAAGCCTTACGGTGCCTGCTCCGGCGCCGCGGCATCACCTTCCAGCGCACCAAGACCTAATGGAAGGAGTCGCCCGACCCTGATCGCGGCGCCAAGGTCGACCGGATCGAGCAGGTGCTGGAACGCTTCCCGGACCGGGTCTTCGCCTTCGACGAGTTCGGGCCCCTGGGGATCCGGCCCACCGCAGGCTCCTGCTGGGCGAAACAGGGCAAGCCAAACCGGCTGCCGGCGACCTACCGCCGCACCCACGGCGTCACCTACTTCCACGGCTGCTCGAGGCCCACTTCGGCCCGCTGCGGCAGCGAGAAGGGCATCCGCTGGGGCGGACGCCCCCTCAACACCGCAGCCTGACCAACCGCGAACAGCAGCCTCCGAACGCCGACGGGGCAAGTTCAGAAGGACAGCGACAGAAGGATGACTCAGGAGGCGAACGGCTCGATCTCCCCCGCAAAGACGATGACCTGGTCGATGAGGCTCCGCCGCAGATGGACGACGTCCGTTCCCGCCAGGCGGGGACCTCCATCCGGCGTGGTGAAGACCCACTGGTACCGGGCCCACTCGTCAGGCATGTCCACCGCCGAGCAGCGCACCATCGTGCCGGTCCCCGCCGGGTGGCGCCGGATGTCCAGCACGAACCGCTCGACCGCCGCGATTCCTTCGCTGCGACCCAACGGCCCCCAGAAGACCACGTCTGAGGTCAGAGCCTGGGAGAGCAGGGCAGTCACATAGCTGTCGGCCGAGGCGTTGAACGCGGAGATGAACGTGTCGATCGCGGAGCGTGCAATCTCTTCCTGCATGCCCCAGTAATACCAGCCGTGTCGCGTGCGCTCGTCCCGCGAGCCGCCTTCCGATCACGGTGAACCATCCCGGTCACAGCACTAGGCGGCCTTGGCCTTCGTCGCGTACATATCCACGTACTCCTGCCCACCCAGCCGCATGACCTCAGCCATCACGGAGTCGGTCACCGCCCGCAGCACATACCGGTCCCGGTCCATCCCGTCGTACCGCGAGAACTCCATCGCCTCACCGAACCGAACGGTGACCTTGCCAGGCCGCGGAATCCCCCGACCCCCCGGCTGCAGCTTGTCCGTACCGATCATGGCGAACGGAACCACCGGCGCACCGGTCATCAGCGTCAGCCGCGCGATACCGGTGCGCCCCCGGTACAGCCGCCCGTCGGGCGACCTCGTGCCCTCGGGGTAGATCCCGAAGATCTTGCCCTCCTCCAGGATCCGCCGCCCGGTCATCAGCGCGGCCACGCCGCCGTTGGCCCCGTCCCGGTCCACCGGGATCATGCCGACGCCGGTGAAGAACCAGGCCATCAGCCGGCCCTTGAAGCCCTTGCCGGTGACGTACTCGTCCTTGCCGATGAAGTGCACCTGCCGTTTGGTGACCAGCGGCAGCACGATCGAGTCGATGAACGTGAGGTGATTGCCCGCCAGGATCACCGGGCCGTCGCCCGGGATGTGCTCCACGCCCTCAACCTGTGGGCGGAACATCAGGCGCATGATCGGTCCGAGCACTGCCTTGATGAGCGCGAAGCGGGACAACGGGTCCTCCGATGTCGAGGGGCGTTATGAGTCTGTGCAGGTGAGGACATTACTCGCGGTTCCCGGCCGAACGCACATCGGGTACGCCCGGTTCACCCAGGTCTTACGAACTGTTGACACGCGTTTACCCGCAGGTCCTGCCGTCCACCGGACACACGGCGTCACCCGGGTGTTCCGGTTCAGGTCTCCCTTCGGTCATGAGTGCGACCCTACGATCGCCCCGACTTCACGGACGAAGACGTACACGCAGACGCGGACGGCAGGAGACGCTGATGGGCAGCGACCAGGCGAATGAGCGGAATCAGGGCACGGGACAGGGCACCGGACGGCGGGCGATCCTCGGCGCGGCGGTGTTCGGCGCGGGCGGGGCGGTCCTCGGGCTGCCGGGCACGGCGAACGCGGCCGAGGCCCGGACCGCCAAGCCCGCGGGCCGGGGGCTGAAGAGCCTGCCGAAGCCGGCGATCATCGGCCACCGGGGTGCCAGCGGCTACCGTCCCGAGCACACCTTCGGCTCGTACAACCTGGCCCTGGACCTGGGCGCCGACGTCGTCGAGGCCGGTGACCTGGTGCCCACCAAGGACGGCCATCTGGTCTGCCGGCACGAGCCGGAGATCGGCGGCACCACGGACGTCGCCTCCCACCCCGAGTTCGCCGACCGCAAGACCACGAAGGTGGTCGACGGGGTGTCGACCACCGGCTGGTTCACCGAGGACTTCACACTCGCCGAGCTGAAGACGCTGCGCGCGGTCGAGCGCATCCCGGCCAACCGGCCGCACAACACCCTCTACAACGGGCGCTGGGAGATACCCACGTTCGAAGAGGTCCTCAAGTGGCAGGACGAGCAGACCCGCAAGCGCGGCAAGCAGGTCTGGATCTACCCCGAGACCAAGCACCCCACTTACTTCCGGGGGCTCGGCCTCGGCCTGGAGGAGCGGGTGGCGAAGCTGCTGCGCAAGTACGGCAAGGACGGCCGTAACGCGCCGGTGATCCTGCAGTCCTTCGAGCCCAGCAGCATCCAGAAGCTGAACCAGCTGGTGGACAACCCGCTCGTCGTGCTGCTCTCCTCGGCGGACAGCCGCCCCTACGACTTCGTCGAGGCGAACGACCCGCGCACGGTCGCCGACCTGATCACGCCCAAGGGCCTCAGGGAGATCGCCGGCTACGCGCAGGGCATCGGCCCCACGCTGGACCTGATCATCCCGAAGGACGCGAACGGCAAGCTCACCAAGCCGACCACCCTGGTCGCCGACGCGCACAAGGTGGGCCTGATCCTCACTCCGTACACCATGCGCAACGAGAACCCCTTCCTGCCGGCCGACTTCCGCAAGGGCAGCGCGGCCGACGGCTACGGCGACCCCTTCGGCGCGTTCAGGACGTACTTCGCGACCGGCATCGACGGCGTCTTCACCGACAACGCCGACACCGGCGTCCTCGCCCGCGCCGACTTCCTGGCCCGCTGAGCCGTCGTCAACCGTTCGACCCGTCGCGCCTCGTTCGGGCTGACTCTGCGCCGCCCCAGAAACTCCTGTCCAGGGCGGCGCGTCGTTCCGCATATGACGCACGACCTGGTTGCCGCCCTGCACCCGCTGCTCACCGCCGAGGCCTCGGCCGAGGCATATGCCGCCGGGAGCGAGCCCGGCGACCTGGAGCAGGCCGTCTGGCTCCGGCTGCTGGAGCGGCTCGAGCGCGACGGGCCGCCGCTCGATCCCGAGGGCTGGCTGCGCAAGGCCGTCCGCGCCGAGGCCCGCCGCAGCCGCCGTACCACTCGCCTGGAACGCCCGTACGGCATCGAGCCGGCCGACGACACCCGGCCCGGCCCCGAGCAGCTCGTCCTCACCGCCGCCCGGTACCGCGCGCTGCGCGAGGCGGCGCGCCGGCTGCCCGGCCGCTGCCCCCGGCTCATCGAGGCCCTGCTCTCCCCGAAGGACCTGACATACCGGGAGATCGCGGGGGAGTTGGGTATCTCACAGGGCAGTCTCGGCCCGGAACGCTCCAGATGTCTGGGATGTCTACGGCGTTTGCTCACACCGGAGGTTGCGGCGCGCGAAGCGCGGGGATAGGAGTGAGAACGACAGGTGATCAGGTGAGCGGGAGGCGTGCGCACATGGGCATGAGCGTGACCATCTCGGTGGCGACCGAGCAGGACGCGGAGCAGATCTTCAGGCTCCAGTACCTGTGCTTCCAGAGCGAGGCGGCGTTGTACGGCAATTACCGCATCGACCCGCTCGTTCAAACCCTGGACTCCGTCCGTCAGGAAGTCGCCTCCGACTGCGTCTTCGTCGCCCGGCTCGGCGAGGAGGTCGTCGGCTCCGTACGCGGCAAGGTCACCGAGGACGGCGCGGCCGCCATCGGCAAGCTCTGCGTCCACCCGCGCCTGCAGGGCCACGGCATCGGCGCACGGCTGCTTCGCGCGGCCGAGGCGGCGCTGGCCGAGGAGCGCGGCGCCACCAGGTTCCGCCTCCAGACCGGCCACCGCAGCGAGGGCAACCTCCGCCTGTACCGCCGCTCCGGCTACGAGACGGTGGGCAGGTCCAAGGGCGCGGACGGAGTGGAGCTGATCATCCTGGAGAAGCGGGCGGGGACGTACGCGGCTACGGCCTGACGGTGTTCTCGCGTGCCTTCTTCAGCCAGTACAGGGCGGAGAGCGGCAGCAGCACCGGAATGAAGACGTACCCCATGCCGTACTTGGACCAGACGGTCGCGTCCGGAAACGCGGACGGCTCGACCAGCGTCCACGTACCGACGATCAGCACACCCGCGAGCTCGGCGGCGCAGCACACCAGGGCCGCCCGCCGGGCCGTCTCCCCGCCCCGGACCAGCGTGTACGTGATGAACCCGTACACGACACCGGCCACGGCGGACAGCGCGTACGCGAGCGGCGCCCGGTCGAACTCCGTGGCGATCTGGAACGCCGAACGCGACACCGCGCCGACCACCATCACGCCGTAGAACCAGACGAGCAGCATGCCCGGCCCGCTGATCAGCCGGGCCGGCTTCTCCTCCGCCGCCGTCACGTCAGCCTCCCCAGATGTCATAGAGACGCACCTCCAGCACGGCCAGCACCACACCGCCGGCGGCCGCCGTCACCGAACCCCAGCGGGTCCGCTCGGCCAGCGACATCATCCCCGCCGCCGGCACGCACGCGAACGCCCCCAGCAGATACGCCACGAAGATCGTCGTGCCCTGATCCGGCTTCTCGCCCCGCGCCAGCTGCACGATCCCGATCACCAGCTGGATCACGCCGAGCAGCGACACCACGGCCATGCCGATGAAGTGCCAGTCCTTGGTCGGCTGGTCGCGATAGCCCGCCCAGCCGCACCACGCCGCCAGCAGCAGCGCGGCGATCCCGGTCACCAGCGTCAGGGCATTGAACATGCGGAGACCTTATTACGGCCGTGGTCACGGCCCGAACGGCACCCTCGACTCCGTCGAGCGCTGCTGGGCCCTCCCTCAAGGACTCCGACAAGCTCCGTCTCGTGCCGGGAAGACCACCGTGGCGTTGGCCACAACCCGCCGGGCCGAGGGACTCGACGCCGAGCGGGTGGTGAAGGACCTGCCGGCCTTGTCCGCACTGGTCACCGACGCGGGCGTGGAGATCTCCGTCCGCCGCTGAGCCCTGTCCG
The DNA here is from genome assembly GCF_044388685.1 of Streptomyces sp. NPDC020192. Taxonomy (NCBI): domain Bacteria; kingdom Bacillati; phylum Actinomycetota; class Actinomycetes; order Kitasatosporales; family Streptomycetaceae; genus Streptomyces; species Streptomyces sp. NPDC020192. The sequence continues at coordinate 279,372 of NZ_JBIRXG010000004.1, forward strand.
CACACTGTCCGCCGCTGTCCACTATCCGGACAGCGGCCGCCGGTCAGGACCGTACGTCTGGTTTACTGCTCGCATGACCACGACGAGCTGCCGCATCCCTGCGACCGAGGCGACCATGACGCCCGGTGCTCGTTGTATGTGTCGCCTGATGTGTCGAATGTGCGCCTTCTAGAAGGCCCCCGCATCAGCTGAGCCACGGGGGTCCCCCCGCTCGAGCGAAGTCGAGAGTGGGGGAGCCCCGAAGCGAGAGCCGTGGCACGTCCGTGTGCCGTAGCCGCGCCGGACGCACACCCACTCTCCATGCCTGAACCGCATGCACCCGTGCCCGGGCACACCCACGCCCGCGCACTCGACAGTGACGGAAATCCTGTGATCACCACCTCGGGCCTGACCAAGGTCTACCGCTCCCGCGGCCGTGAGGTCACCGCCCTCGACGGCGTCGATCTCCACGTCCGCGAAGGCGAGGTCTACGGCGTCATCGGCCAGTCCGGCGCCGGAAAGTCCTCCCTCATCCGCTGCGTCAACCTGCTGGAGCGCCCCACCTCCGGCACCGTGACCGTCGCCGGACAGGACCTCACCGCCCTGGCCGGCCGCGGCCCGCGCGCCGGCCGGGAACTGCGCCGGGCGCGCAGCCGCATCGGCATGGTCTTCCAGCACTTCAACCTGCTGTCGTCGCGGACCGTGCAGGACAACGTCGAGCTGCCGCTCGAAATCCTCGGCACATCCGGCAAGGAGCGCTCCCGCAAGGCGCTCGAACTCCTCGACCTGGTCGGCCTCGCCGACAAGGCCAGGGCCTACCCCGCCCAGCTCTCCGGCGGCCAGAAGCAGCGCGTTGGCATCGCCCGCGCCCTCGCCGGCGACCCCAAGGTGCTGCTCTCCGACGAGGCCACCAGCGCCCTGGACCCGGAGACCACCCGCTCCATCCTCCAGCTGCTGCGCGACCTGAACCGGCAGCTGGGCCTCACCGTCCTGCTCATCACCCACGAGATGGACGTCGTGAAGTCGATCTGCGACTCCGCCGCCCTCATGGAGAACGGCCGGATCGTGGAACACGGCACCGTCAGCGAGCTGCTGGCCACCCCCGGCTCCGAGCTGGCCGCCGCGCTGTTCCCGGTGAGCGGCGAGCGCACCGGCGACGACCGGACCGTCCTCGACGTCACCTTCCACGGCGAGGCCGCCACCCAGCCGGTCATCTCCCAGCTCGCACGCACCTACAACATCGACATCTCGATCCTCGGCGCCGCCATCGACACCGTCGGCGGCCTGCAGATCGGCCGGATGCGCATCGAACTGCCCGGCCGCTACGAGGACAACGTGGTGCCGATCGGGTTCCTGCGCGAACAGGGCCTGCAGATCGACGTGGTGGGCCAGGAGGCTCCGCTGGTGAAGGAAGGTGCCAAGTGACCTGGTCCGAGATGCAGCCGCTGCTGTCCCAGGCGTGTTCCGAGACGCTCTCGATGGTGCTGTGGTCCACCCTGATCGCCGTCGCCGTCGGCCTGCCGCTCGGCCTCCTCCTCGTCGTCACCGACCGGGGCGGCCTGGTGCAGAACGTCGTCGTCAACAAGGCGATCGGCCAGGTCGTGAACGTCGGCCGGTCCATGCCGTTCATCATCCTGATGGTCGCTCTCATGAGCTTCACGCGCTGGGTCACCGGGACGACGATCGGTACGACCGCCGCGGTCGTGCCGCTCGCCATCGGCGGCATCCCGTTCTTCGCTCGCCTGGTCGAGACGGCCGTCCGCGAAGTGGACAACGGTCTCGTCGAGGCCGTGCAGTCCATGGGCGGCAACACCTGGACCATCGTCCGCAAGGTCCTCGTCCCCGAGTCCCTGCCCTCGCTGATCGCCAGCACCACCACCACGGTCATCGCCCTCATCGGCTACTCGGCCATGGCCGGCACGGTCGGCGGCGGCGGCCTCGGCGACCTCGCCGTCCGCTACGGCTACCAGCGCTTCGAGACCCAGATGATGTGGATCACCGTCGCGATCCTCGCCGTCGCCATCTCCGTCATCCAGTTCGCCGGCGACTTCGCGGCCCGCTCCCTGCACCGCCGCGGCGCCCGCTCCGGGCCGGCGCCGAAGCTGCGCCTGCTGAAGGCGAAGGAGCCCGCCGCGGCCGACGTCGGCAAGGTCGCGTAAAGCCGTTCGACACGGCACCGCCCCAAAAAACTCCCCGTTCACCCGTACACGGGGTCGCACCACCCTTAAGGAAAGGCACTTTTCGTGCGTAACACCGCCAAGCTCACCACCGCCGTCCTCGCCGCCGGAGCCCTCACCTTCGGGCTCAGCGCCTGCGGCTCGGGCAGCTCCTCCGCCGGCTCCCACGACTACAGCGGCCCGCTGGTCGTGGCCGCGAGCCCGACCCCGCACGCCGAGATCCTCGACTTCGTCAAGGACAACCTGGCGAAGAAGGCGGGCCTCGACCTGCAGGTCAAGGAGTTCACCGACTACATCACGCCGAACACGGCGACCGAGGACGGCTCGGTGGACGCCAACTACTTCCAGAACCAGCCGTACCTGGACGACTTCAACAACAAGCGCGGCACCCACATCGTGCCCGTCGTCACGGTGCACCTGGAGCCGCTCGGCCTGTACTCCCACAAGATCAAGAAGGCCGACGAGCTGAAGAGCGGTGCGACCATCGCCGTTCCGAACGACGCCGTCAACGAGGGCCGCGCCCTGAAGCTCCTCGCCGCCAACGGGCTCATCACCCTCAAGGACGGCACCAGCAACGAGGCCACCCCGCAGGACATCGCCAAGAACCCCAAGCACCTCCAGTTCAAGGAGGTCGAGGCCGCCCAGACCCCGCGCTCCCTGGACGACGTGGACGCCGCCGTCGTCAACGGCAACTACGCCATCTCCGCCGGCCTGAAGCCCGCCAAGGACGCCCTCGTCCTGGAGTCCGCGAAGAACAACCCCTACGGCAACTTCCTCGCCGTGAAGAAGGGCAACGAGAAGGACCCGCGGGTCGCGAAGCTCGCCAAGCTGCTCGTCTCGCCCGAGGTCAAGAAGTTCATCGAGGACAAGTACCAGGGCTCGGTCATCCCGTCGTTCTGAGCCGACGCGTACGTCGACGGGGTCCACTCCCTCACCGGGGGTGGACCCCGTCGTTGGGTTCAGTGGTTTCATGCTGCATGCTGGGCAGTTCAGCAGGCCCTCGACGGCCCTGACGGTCTCTCAAGTTTTCCGAAGGTTACGGAGCGGCGCATGACTAGCACCTTCCCCAACATCTCCATCAGCACGGAGCGGTTGGTGCTGCGTCCCCTCGACGAGGACGACGTGTCCGCCCTGGCCGAGATGATGAACGACGAGCAGGTCGGCGCCTGGACCGGTGTCCCCCAGCCCTACACCGAGGACCAGGCCCGCCACTGGATCACCCGGTACGCTCCCGCCGAGCGCATCGCCGGACGGGGCCTCGACCTCGCCGTCACCGAGTTCCTCACCCAGCGCCTGGTCGGCATCGTCCAGCTCGCCAAGACCAACTGGCACGTACGGTCCACCGAGATGTCGTACATCATCGCGCCCTGGGCCCGCGGCGAGGGCTACGCCTCCGAGGCCGCGCTCGCCACCGCCCACTGGCTCTTCGGGGACCAGAAGTTCGAGCGCATCGAGCTGCGCACGGCCGCCGACAACGCCGCCTCCCAGCAGGTCGCCCAGAAGATCGGCGGTATCAGCGAGGGCGTCCTGCGCAACGCCTGCATAGTCCACGTCCGCGGTGAGGACGGCACCTGGACCGATGTGCGCAGTGACTACATCGTCTGGAGCCTCCTTCCGGAGGACCTGGAGGGCGCCGACGAGCAGCTCGCCGACACCGGTGGCTTCACGTCGTACTCCGACTGGAACTGAGGCCCTGAGCATCACCGGGTACTCTCACGGTGTCCGGCCATGGGCCCGCACCCTTGACGACCTGCGAAGACCTGGAGAGAGACGACGATGGCCGACCGGGTCACGGTGATCGGCTGGGACGGCTCGCCGCTGACCGCCGCGGCACGCGCCGCTCTCGGCGCCGCCACGCTCGTGGCGGGTACGGCCCACCATCTGGCTCTGCCCGAGGTCCCGCCCGGCGCCGAACGCGTCCGTCTGGGCAGCGTCGCGCTCGCCGCCCGCCGTATCGCCGCCCATCGCGGCACCGCCGTCGTGTTCGCCGACGGCGACCCCGGCTTCTTCGGCGTCGTCCGCACCCTGCGCGCCCCGGAGTACGGCCTGGAGGTCGAGGTCGTCCCCGCCGTGTCCTCCGTGGCCGCCGCCTTCGCCCGCGCCGGCATGCCCTGGGACGACGCCCAGGTGGTCGTCGCCCACCGGCGCACCCTGCGCCGCGCCGTGAACGTCTGCCGTGCCCACACCAAGGTCGCCGTCCTCACCTCGCCCGGCGCCGGACCCGCCGAACTCGGGCTGCTGCTCGACGGCGTCCACCGCACCTTCGTCATCTGCGAGGAACTGGGCACCGAACGCGAACAGGTCAGCGTCGTCACCTCCGACAAGGCGGCCGATCACACCTGGCGCGACCCCAACGTCGTCATCGTCATCGGGGGACCGGTCGGCCCGGCCGGCGCGGGGGAGGGCGGCGGCTGGATCGCCGGCCGCGACCCCGGAACCGGCCCCCGCGGCTGGGTGCAGCCCGACGAGTCCTACGGCGGCGGACCCGGTGGCGGGCTCGGCGAGGGCGAGACGGAGTTGCTGCGCGCCGCCCAACTCGCCCGGCTCGGGCCCCGGGTCGGCGACCTGGTCTGGGACATCGGCTGCGGCTCCGGCGCGTTCGCCGCCGAGGCCGCGCGCGCCGGAGCCGCCGTCATCGCCGTCGACCGGGACCCGGGTGCCTGCGCCCGCACCGAGGGAGCCGCACGCCGGTTCGGGGTACAGCTCCAAGTGGTGCACGGCAGCGCCCCGCACGTCCTCGAGAACCTGCCGGAACCGGACGTCGTACGGGTCGGCGGGGGAGGCGCGGCCGTCGTCTCCGCGGTCGCCGACCGGCGCCCGCAGCGCATCGTCACGCACGCCGCGACCCGCGACGCGGCCGAACTCATCGGCCGCGACCTGACGGAGCACGGCTACCGCGTCGAGTGCGCCCTGCTGCAGTCCGTCGCCCTCGACACCCGGGCCTGGACGGAGACCGAGCGGAACGTTGCCTTCCTGCTCAGCGGTGTTGTGCCCGATCGCGCCCCGTGATCCTGTTGTCGTACTGCGCGCGGTAGGCTGGCCGATCGTTGTACCGCACCGGGCGGCCCGGAACTTCGTTCGCCAATGTCCGGAAAGCACGCCCGTTTTGGGGTGGGTGTGGTACTGCGGAACCGGAGGACGCGCAACGTGGCGCAGTCCACAGCGGGCTGTCGCGGATCATGCTGTCGCGATGGTGGAACGGCCGGGACAATGCCACTGAATGGCTTTGTCGCCTTTTCCGGCGGCTCGTTCGTGCCGCTGGGCACGGACGCTCGTTCTTCACTGCGAGGCGGTCGGTGCGCCGTTCCGGGTGAGCTGGTCGTAGGAGAGCACTAACCGATGGGCGAGGGGTACGCATGACCGACACCGGCCAGGTCCCGGGCGAGGGGCAGCCGGAGAGCGCAGGCATGGTGGAGCAGCCGGGCGTTGCCGCGCACGGTGCGTACACCTACCTCTCCGAGTCGCCTGCCGAGGACGAAGACCTGCTGCTGCCGGGCGCCCAGGGCGCCTGGGGCAACGAGGTACCGCCGCCCGCCCCGGAACCGGTCGTCGAGGCCGTCCATGAGCCGGGCCCGCACGAGACGGCCGGCCGCGACAGCGGCTCCGTCGACCTCAGCGGCGTCCGCCTGCCGAACCCGGCCCCGGCGTCCGTGCCGCCGTCCCCCATCCTCTCCGCCCCGCACGACACTTCGGCCGCGTCGCAGCCGCCGCGCCGCCCGCTGCACCTCGGCCCGCCGATCCCGGACGCCTCCGCCAGCCCGGTCCGCTCCCTCGCCGACCGCGGCCCGGCCGGAGCGCCGGTCCGCCAGCCCACCCCGGCGCCGGCCGGCCCCGAGTACCTCGACGCCCCGCCGCTGCACGACATGGCTCCGCAGAACGCGGCCCCCTGGGGTACGGCGCCCACGCCCGCCCCGGCGGCCGCGGTGGCCGAGGCCGACACGCGGGCACCGGCTGCGGAATCGGTTGACCCGGCCGCGGTCGCGGAGGCCGCCACGGCGCCCGCGCAGGCCGTGGTCTCGGCGGAGGCCGCCGCCCAGGCCGACCCGTCCGGCGCCGCCCAGGCCGCCGTCGCCCGGCTCGCACACCAGGCCGCCGCACCGGCACCGGGCATCGCTCAGATGGTGCACGGCCACGACGGCGCGCAGCCCGTGCTCGGCCACGACGGGGTGTACACGGCTCCTGCGGGGGCGGTTCCCGAGAGCGTCGCGCCGATCGCCGTCGAGCAGCCCGTCGAGGGCGCGGTCGCCGTCGGCGGTGCCGCCGGTGACGGTGCGCCCGTGGCCGAGGCCCAGGCGCTGACGGAGGCCGGGCCTGCCGTGCCCGAGGGCACGCCGGTTGTCCCCGACGAGGCGCCGGCGAACCCCGCCGAACAGGGTGCCGTCGCCGTCGAGGAGGCCTCTGCGGTGCCCGGCGAGGCCGCGCCGGCGCAGGCTCCGGACGTCGTTCAGGAGGCGGACGTCGCCGTTGCCGGCGAGGGCGAGGGCGTGCCGCAGGCACAGGCACACGCACAGGCCGTGCCGGTCGCCGAGGGCGCCGTCACCGTGGAAGACGCTGCCCAGGTTGCTCCGGAGGTCGCTGTCGCCGAGGTTGCCGCGCAGGCCGTCGTGGTCGAGGCCGCTCCGGAGGCCGTGGCCCAGGCGGAGTCCGCCGCCCCGGCACAGCAGCCGGCCCCGGCCGCTCCCGTCGCCGTGGAGCCGCAGGCCGACGTCGTGCAGGTCCAGCCCGACGTCGTGCAGGTCCAGCCCGACGTCGTGCAGGCCCAGCCCGGCGTGGTGGAGCCGCAGGCTGCCGTCGTAGAGACGCAACCCGCCGCGGCTCAGCCCGCGCCCGCCGTCGAAGCCGTACCGGCCCCCGAGCCGGCGGCCCTGCCCGAGTCCGGTGCCCCGGCCCCCGCGCCCCAGGCGGCAGAGACCGCGGCCCCCGCGGCCCCGGCCCCGGCGCAGGATGCCGTGCCCGCCCCGGCCGTGGTCGAGCCCGTCGCCACCCCTGAGCCGCACCCTTACCCGGCTCAGGGCCCCCAGCTGGCCGACCCCGCCGGGCTCCCCGCCGAAGCCCTGCCGGGCCATCCGGAGGCCCAGGCCGTCGCCGTGCCGCAGGCTCAGCCCGAGCCGGCCGCCCAGGACGCCGTCCAGCAGGCCGCCGCCCCCGAAGGCGCCCCCTCGGGCCCGCAGACGCAGCCCACCGACGCCGCTCCCGCCCTTGCCGGTGAGGCCGCCGAGCAGCAGGCCCCCGCCGAGGCCGGTCAGATCGAGCCGCTGCCCTCCCACGTCCCGTTGGAGCCGCAGCCGGAGCAGCCGCTCGGGCAGTTCGTGCCGGTCGAGGGACAGGTGCCCACCACCCCGCACCTGGCGCCGACCCCGCCGCAGCCTCTGGTCCTCCCCACGGAGGAGGCCGCGCAGGAGCCGCAGCCGGTGGCCTCGGTGCCCGCGCCGCGCGAGGGCGAGTCGGCAGCCGCGCCGGCCCCCGATGTCGTACAGCACGCGGAGGACCTGCGGACCAGGGCCGCCGATCAGGAAGAGCGGGAAGAAGAGAGCACGGCCGCGGTGGCGGAACAACAACAGTCCACCGGCCCCGCCGCGCCCGCCTACGCCGACGCCGAGCGTGAGGCCGTCCTGAAGGTCATGCGCGAGCGCCGCGACATCCGCAACGGCTTCCGCAGTGACCCCATCCCGCACGAGGTGCTGCTGCGCGTCCTGGAGGCCGCCCACACGGCGCCGTCCGTGGGTCACTCGCAGCCCTGGGACTTCGTCGTCATCCGTTCCGCCGAGACCCGGCGGAGCATGCACGAACTGGCGATGCGTCAGCGTGACGCGTACGCCAAGTCGCTGCCGAAGGGCCGGGCCAAGCAGTTCAAGGAACTGAAGATCGAGGCCATCCTCGACACCCCGGTCAACATCGTCGTCACCGCCGACCCCACCCGTGGCGGCCGCCACACCCTCGGCCGTCACACCCAGCCGCAGATGGCCCCCTACTCCTCGGCGCTCGCGGTGGAGAACCTCTGGCTCGCCGCCCGCGCCGAAGGCCTCGGCGTCGGCTGGGTCAGCTTCTTCGACGAGCGGGAGATGGTCCGCGCGCTCGGCCTGCCCGAGCACCTGGAGGTCGTCGCGTACCTGTGTGTCGGGTACGTCGACGAGTTCCCGGACGAGCCCGAGCTGATGCAGGCCGGCTGGTCCAAGCGACGCCCCCTGTCCTGGGTGGTGCACGAGGAGACGTACGGCCGCCGCGCCCTGCCCGGAGAGGAACCCCACGACCTGCTTGCCGAGACCGTCGCACAGATCCGCCCGCTCGACGCCAAGGCCCTCGGTGAGGCCTGGGAGCGCCAGAAGCGCATGACCAAGCCGGCCGGGGCGCTCGGCATGCTGGAGATCATCTCCGCGCAGCTGTCGGGGCTGTCCCGGCAGTGCCCGCCGCCCATCCCGGAGCCCGCCGCCGTCGCCATCTTCGCGGGCGACCACGGGGTGCACGCCCAGGGCGTCACCCCCTGGCCGCAGGAGGTCACCGCCCAGATGGTGGCCAACTTCCTCGGCGGAGGAGCGGTCTGCAACGCCTTCGCCGCCCAGGTCGGCGCCGAGGTGTGCGTCGTGGACGTCGGCGTCGCCGCCGACCTGCCCGCCACGCCCGGCCTGCTGCCCCGCAAGGTCCGGGCCGGCACGTCGGACATGACCACCGGCCCCGCGATGACCCGCGAGGAGGCCAGGCAGGCCATCGAGGTGGGCATCGAGACCGCCCGCGACCTGGTGGCCGCCGGCAACAAGGCGCTGCTCACGGGCGAGATGGGCATCGCCAACACCACCGCGTCCGCCGCGCTGATCTCCGTCTTCACGGGTGCCGACCCGGCCGAGGTGACAGGACGGGGCACCGGCATCAACGACGAGACCCTGGCCCGCAAGACCGAGGTCGTCCGCCGCGCCCTGGAATTCCACCAGCCGGACCCGGCCGACCCGCTCGGCGTCCTCGCGGCCATCGGCGGCTTCGAGCACGCGGCCATGGTCGGCCTGCTCCTGGGCGGCGCCTCCCTGCGCACCCCGGTGATCCTGGACGGCGTCAGCGCCGGCGCCGCGGCCCTGGTCGCCCGCGCCATCGCTCCCGAGGTCCTGGCGGCCTGCATCGCGGGCCACCGCAGCGCAGAGCCCGGCCACGTGGCCGCCCTGAACAAGCTCGGCCTGCGCCCCCTGGTCGACCTCGACCTGCGCCTGGGCGAGGGCACGGGCGCCCTGCTCGCGCTTCCGCTGGTCCAGAGCACGGCGAGGGCCATGCACGAGGTGGCCACGTTCGATTCGGCGGGGGTCACCGAGAAGTAGAGGTCTGCGTACGGGGTCCGGCACTGTGGTGCCGGACCCCGTACCAGCGTGCCGCGGTGGTGCCCGGTCACGTTGCCCAACCACCGGACACCTGACCCGCCCTCACCGCTGCCCACGTAAAATCCGCACGTCAGGGCTATCGCACGACCGCCGGAAGAGGAGTCACCCCTCATGGCCGAACACCCCGCCTACCCCGTAGGCCTCCGCCTCTCCGGCCGTCGCGTGGTCGTCCTCGGCGGCGGCACGGTGGCCCAGCGCCGCCTCCCGGCCCTGATCGCGGCGGGCGCGGACGTCGTCGTCGTGTCCCCCGAGGCGACCCCCTCCGTCGAGGCCATGGCGGACACCGGCGAGATCACCTGGGAGCGGCGCCCCTACACGGACGGCGACCTCGCCGAAGCCTGGTACGCCCTCATCGCCACCAGTGACCCCGAAGCGAACACCGCCGCCTCCGCCGAAGCGGAGCGAAACCGCGTCTGGTGCGTCCGCTCCGACGACGCCGACCAGGCCACCGCCTGGACCCCGGCGACCGGCCACAGCGAGGGCGTCACCGTCGCCGTACTCACCACGGACGCGCGCGGCCGCGACCCCCGCCACACCGCGGCCATCCGCGACGCGGTGGTGGAGGGCCTGCGCGACGGCACCCTGGTGGCGCCCCACCACCGCACCCGTACCCCCGGCGTGGCCCTGGTCGGCGGGGGCCCCGGCGACCCCGACCTGATCACGGTCCGCGGCCGCCGTCTCCTCGCCGAGGCGGACGTCGTCATCGCCGACCGGCTCGGCCCGCGCGACCTGCTCGCCGAACTCCCGCCGCACGTCGAGGTGATCGACGCGGCGAAGATCCCGTACGGCCGGTTCATGGCCCAGGAGGCCATCAACAACGCGCTGATCGAGCACGCCAAGCAGGGCAAGTCGGTCGTACGGCTCAAGGGCGGCGACCCGTACGTCTTCGGCCGGGGCATGGAGGAGGTGCAGGCGCTCGCCGAGGCCGGCATCCCCTGCACGGTCGTCCCCGGCATCTCCAGCTCGATCTCCGTGCCCGGCGCGGCCGGCATCCCGGTCACCCACCGGGGCGTCGCCCATGAGTTCACGGTCGTCAGCGGCCATGTGGCGCCCGACGACGAGCGCTCCCTGGCCGACTGGCCGTCGCTGGCCAGGCTCACCGGCACGCTCGTGATCCTGATGGGCGTCGACAAGATCGGGAAGATCGCCGAGACGCTCGTCGCGCACGGCAAGTCCCCCGAGACCCCCGTCGCCCTGATCCAGGAAGGCACGACGGCCGCGCAGCGTCGCGTCGACGCCACCCTCGCCACGGTCGCCGAGACCGTGCGCGCCGAGGACGTGAAGCCCCCGGCGGTCATCGTCATCGGCGAGGTCGTGAAGGTCGGCCCCGAGCCGGTCGCCTGACCACCTATGGCTTGATCACGCGTAACCTCGGGTAACCCACCCGTTCCCAGCCGTTGGCAGCACACCCAGGACAAGGCAGTATCACCCTGTGGCCGATCTCATCACCGTCGAGGATCCCGACGACCCGCGTCTCGCCGACTACACGGGTCTGACCGACGTCGAACTGCGGCGCAAGCGCGAGCCCGCCGAGGGCCTGTTCATCGCCGAGGGCGAGAAGGTCATCCGCAGGGCCAAGGAAGCGGGCTACGAGATGCGCTCGATGCTGCTCTCGGCCAAGTGGATCGACGTCATGCGCGACGTCATCGACGAACTGCCCGCCCCGGTCTACGCCGTGAGCCCCGAACTCGCCGAACAGGTCACCGGCTACCACGTGCACCGCGGCGCCCTCGCCTCCATGCAGCGCAAGCCGCTGCCCACGGCCGGCGAACTGCTGCGCTCCGCACGCCGAGTCGTGATCATGGAATCCGTAAACGACCATACGAACATAGGGGCGATTTTCAGATCGGCCGCGGCGCTCGGCATGGACGCGGTCCTGCTGTCGCCGGACTGCGCCGACCCGCTGTACCGACGGAGCGTCAAGGTCTCGATGGGCGCGGTGTTCTCGGTGCCGTACGCCCGGCTGGAGACCTGGCCCAAGGGGCTGGACTCGGTCCGCGAGGCCGGCTTCACGCTCCTCGCGCTCACCCCGGACGACAAGGCCCGCAGCCTCGACGAGGCCGCCCCGCACACGATGGACCGGGTCGCCCTGATGCTCGGCGCCGAGGGGGACGGGCTGTCCACCCAGGCACTGGTCGCCGCCGACGAATGGGTGCGCATCCCGATGTCCCACGGCGTCGACTCGCTCAACGTGGGCGCGGCAGCGGCGGTGGCCTTCTACGCGGTGGCCACCGGCCGCCCGGGGTCCTGACGACCGCTCCGCACGGCGCTCACGTGCCGGAGGCGTGGATCGGCGTCGCCGCGTGAGGGTCCGCTGCCTGGCCCTCGGCGTGCGGCGGCTGATGCTGCTGAGCGTCCTGCCGCTGTACGCCCCCGTCGCCACCGAGTCCGCGCGCCGGGCCCTGGCAGCCCTGGGCCAGCGCGATGCCCAGCGCCACGAGCAGCGTCACCACCACGAACACGAACAGCCGCTGCCGCAGCAACCGCGGATTGGCCGGCCGCAGCCCGGTCCCCGTCGTACGCTGCGCCGGCCGCCCGGAACCGCCGCGCGCGGCGGGCCGGCTCCCGCTGCCGGAGCGCGGGCCGCCACCACGAGGAGCCGGCGTCGGACGGGCCGTACCCGGCCGCGAGCCGGCACCCGTACCGCGCGCGCCGCTGCCGCCCCGTGAGGGCACCCCGCCGCCCCGCGACGGGACGGAGCCGCGCGACACCGGCGTCCCCGGCGAGGTCCGCCGCTGCGTGCGCTGCTGCTCGGGGTAGGTGTCGACGAGCCGTCCCGTGGGCCGGTCCGCCTCCGCGGCGCGTGGCACGGGCGGCCGTACGGTGCCGTCCAGGCCCTGCGCCTCACGGGCGGCGATCTCCTTCAGCCGCAGCGACAGCTGCAGGGTGCTGGGCCGCTCGTCGGGGTCCTTCGCCAGACAGGCCCGCACCAGCGGGGCGAGCGCGTCCGGTACGCCGTGCAGCTGCGGCTCCTCGTGCACCACCCGGTACAGCATCACCTCGGAACTGCCGTGTCCGAAGGGCGAGTCACCGGTGGAGGCGTAGGCGAGGGTCGCGCCCAGGGAGAAGACGTCGGTCGCCGGGGTGACGGCCGCGCCGCGCACCTGCTCGGGCGCGAGGAAGCCGGGGGAGCCGACCGCCGTGCCGACGTGGGTGAGCGTGGAGGCGCCGGTGGCCCAGGCGATGCCGAAGTCGATGATCCGCGGGCCCTTGGGGGACAGCAGGATGTTGGAGGGCTTCAGGTCCCGGTGGACGACCCCGGCCTCGTGCACCGCGACCAGGCCCTCGGACAGGGCCGCGCCGATCGCCGCGGCGTCGGCCGCGCCGAGCGGGCCCTCGTCGGCGACCTTGTCGTGCAGGGAGGGGCCGGGCACGTACTGCGTGGCGAACCAGGGCCGCTCGGCCTCCAGATCCGCGGCGACCAGCCGGGCCGTACAGCCGCCCCTGATCCGACGGGCCGCCGAGACCTCACGGGCGAACCGCGAGCGGAACTCCTGATCCTCCGCCAGATCGGGCCGGATCACCTTCAGCGCGACCCGCTGCCCCTTCTTGTCGGAGCCGAGGTAGACCACGCCCATCCCGCCGGCGCCGAGCCGTCGGTGAAGCCTGAACGAGCCGACGACGCGCGGGTCCTCGCGCCTCAGGCGCATCATCGCCATGTTCATCCCCGCTGCCCGGTCCCTGTGACGTGGCACAGCTTACGTTTACACGGCCGTCGGCGCGCAGAGGCCGCGCCCTCCGGCCCGAACGGATTGTGCGCACCGCCCGCCCGATGTGAGACACGGTCAGCAAACCACGCCGGCCGGTGCCCTTGAGTGCGCTGTGCCCTCAACCGGTCGTCGACGTACGGCGGTTGAACCCCCGAGAGGCCAGGTGACGCAGGTGAGCGGACCCGTCCGACGGCCACCGCGGGCGGGCGGGAGGACCGGTGACCGGAAGGACCATGAGGCGGACACGGCAGCGCTCCCGCCCGCCGCCGGAGTGATCGAAGTCACGTCTCGCCGCCCCGGACGCTCCGGACATGACGGGATACGGCGGACGTCCCCTCCGGGAAGACCCCGAGACCCGCACCGACGTCTCCACCCTGGGGAGTACGCCCCAGGTCATGGCTCATCCTCCGGGAGGCCCGGCAATCGGTACGAAGGCATGACGCCCGGCGCGGGCCGCGCGCCTAGATTTGAGGACAAGCGGCGGGTGCAGCACTCGTCCCCCGAGGTCAGACACCCGCCGCTCCGAGGACAACCGAAACGGTCAGGAGAGGGACCATGGCCCACACGGCACCGCGACGCACGACGCTCGCTCCCCGCCGCACCGGCCGCCGCCACCCCCTGGTGGCGACGCTCATGGCCCTTCCCCTGGCGGCCCTGCTCCTGATCGTCTTCGACGGCTGGGACACAGTGGCCACACAGGCGTCGTCCGTGGGTGCGATGCTGGGGCGCTGAGCGGCGACCCCAGGCCCGGAAGAGCGGTCCGGGCGGGGACATCCATCCAGGAAACCCCGTGGGGACGGGGGTGCGGCGGACGGCACAAATGCCGGCGCAGCTGGGGAGCTGCGCCGGCATTTGTGCCGTTTGCGGGGGAAACACCAAGCAGGCTCGGCCGGCGAGGAGTTGCGCACACGAAGAAGCCCCCAGCCGTACGAGACGGCCGGGGGCTCTCCGAGGTGTGGACGATACTGGGATTGAACCAGTGACCTCTTCCGTGTCAGGGAAGCGCTCTCCCGCTGAGCTAATCGTCCGCAGGCTGTGACGTGACCATCACAGTCAGTGCGCGATACTGGGATTGAACCAGTGACCTCTTCCGTGTCAGGGAAGCGCTCTCCCGCTGAGCTAATCGCGCGGGAGGATCTTCGAGAAGATCCAGTGGACGATACTGGGATTGAACCAGTGACCTCTTCCGTGTCAGGGAAGCGCTCTCCCGCTGAGCTAATCGTCCTTGGAGGTGGAGACGGGATTTGAACCCGTGTAGACGGCTTTGCAGGCCGTTGCCTCGCCTCTCGGCCACTCCACCAGGAGTGTAGGGGATCGGGATGACCCCTTCTTCCTTCGAGCGGACGACGAGGCTCGAACTCGCGACCTCAACCTTGGCAAGGTTGCGCTCTACCAACTGAGCTACGTCCGCTTGTCGTTTCGTTCCGCTCCCGCGTCCCGGCGACGTGTTGAACTCTAGCGGATTCCCGGGCCAGCACAAAAACGCGTTTGCGCAGCGTGCTGCGGTACACCCGACGGACGACATGGTCAGGGCCCCCTCAGGGACATCCCGGAGCCACCTGTCGGACACCCGACCTAGACTCGATCGCGTGCCTCACCACCCTTCCCGGCCCCCTGCCCTGGCCCGCTTCGGCGACCGCCTCGCCACCGGCCTCCTGGACGTCACCGGCGACCCGGCCGCCCTGGACTCCGACGGCTTCTGGGCCGTCTGCGCGGACTTCGAGGGCCGCCTGACCTGCGCCCGCTTCGCGGACGTACGCCAGGAGCCCGTGCCCGCACCGGTGCCCGGCGGCTGGCGAGGCCCGGCGGCACAGGAGTGGACCTCCTCCCTGGACCACGGGGCGTACACGGCGGCCGTCCACCGGATCCGCGAGCACATAGCGGCCGGCGAGGTCTACCAGGCCAACCTGTGCCGCGTGCTCAGCGCACCCGTGGCCCCCGACGCCGACGTGGACGCCCTGACCGCCCTGCTGGCCCGAGGCAACCCCGCGCCGTACGCCGGGACGATCCGGCTGCCCGAGCACGGCGTGGAGATCGCCACCGCCTCGCCCGAGCTGTTCCTGCGCCGGGAGGGGCGGATCGTCGAGAGCGGGCCCATCAAGGGGACCGGCCGTACCGAGGCCGACCTCCTGGAGAAGGACTACGCCGAGAACGTGATGATCGTGGACCTGGTCCGCAACGACATCGGGCGCGTCTGCGCCACCGGCACCGTCACCGTCCCCGACCTGTGCGCCGTGGAGAAGCACCCCGGCCTGGTCCACCTGGTCTCCACGGTCCGCGGCGAGCTGCGCGACGGAGCCGGCTGGCCGGACCTCCTCACGGCCGCCTTCCCGCCCGGCTCGGTGACCGGCGCGCCGAAGTCGAGTGCCCTCACGATCATCGAGGCCCTGGAGACCGCCCCGCGCGGGCCGTACTGCGGCGGCATCGGCTGGGTCGACGCCGACCGGGGCACGGGCGAGCTGGCCGTCGGCATCCGCACCTTCTGGATCGACCGCTCCGACGACGGTACGGCGCTGCTGCGCTTCGGCACCGGCGCCGGCATCACCTGGGGATCCGACCCCGAGGGAGAGTGGCGGGAGACCGAGCTGAAGGCCTCCCGGCTGCTCGCGGTAGCGTCGGGAACGTACGAGGCGAGCGGAGGGGTGTACGCATGAGAATCTGGCTGGACGGCGGGCTGCGGGACCTGGAGTCCGCCACCGTCTCCGTCTTCGACCACGGGCTGACCGTCGGCGACGGCGTCTTCGAGACGGTGAAGGCGGTCGACGGCAGACCGTTCGCCCTCACCCGTCACCTCGACCGGCTCACCCGCTCGGCCCGGGGCCTCGGCCTGCCCGACCCCGACCACGACGAGATCCGCGAGGCCTGCGCGGCCGTCCTCGAGGCCAACCCGATGCCGCTCGGCCGACTGCGGATCACCTACACCGGCGGCCACGGCCCGCTCGGCTCCGACCGCGGCGAGCACGGACCGACCCTCGTGGTCGCCCTCGGCGAGACCACCCGCCGCCCCGGCACCACCGCCGTGATCACCGTCCCGTGGACCCGCAACGAGCGCGGCGCCCTGACCGGCCTGAAGACCACCTCGTACGCCGAGAACGTCGTCGCCCTGGCCCGCGCCCACCAACACGGCGCCTCCGAAGCGCTGTTCGGCAACACGGTCGGACAGCTCTGCGAGGGCACCGGATCCAACGTCTTCGTCGTCCTGGACGGCGAGATCCACACCCCGCCGGTCGCCTCCGGCTGCCTTCCCGGCATCACCCGCGCCCTGGCGGTCGAATGGACCGGCGCCAAGGAGACCGACCTCCCGCTGGACGTCCTCCGGCGCGCCGACGAGATCTTCCTGACCTCCACCCTGCGCGACATCCAGGCCGTGCACCGCGTCGACGACCGCGAACTGCCCGCCGCCCCGGGCCCGGTGACCGCCAAGGCGATGCGGATCTTCGACGAGCGGTCCGGCGAGGACCTGGACCCCTGAGCCCGGCCTGCGGCTGCCGAGCCCGGCCTGCGGCATCGGTCGCGGGCCCGGAAAACGGGCTGACTCGGTGGCCGGGCGCGGGTAGAACACCTGTGATGACCACGACCCTGCGGCCGGTCGAGCCGCTTCAGCAGCATCCCGACGGCACCCGCTCGCGCCGCTACCAGGTGTGCGTGAACAGCCGTCCCGTCGGCGAGATCCACCTCGGCACCTCGCGGTCCTTCGGCAACACGGTGGCCGGCATCCGCGAACTGTGGATCGCCGAGCCCGACCGGCGGCGCGGCCGGGCCACGGTGGCCGCGCTCGCCGCCGAGGAGGTGGCACGCGGCTGGGGCTGCACCCAGATCGAGACCCTCGTCCCCGCCTCCGCGGACATCGCCCTTCGGCTGTTCGACACCCTCGGCTACACCCTGCGCAACCGCGGCATGGAGAAACGCCTCGGCGCGACCCCGCCCGAACTGCCGCCGGGCAGCAGCGTGCGGCCCATGACCGAGGCCGACTTCGAGGCCTGGTACGCGTACGAGAGCGAGTGCTACGCGCGCATGTGGATCGAGCGGGGCGTCCCCGAGGACGCGGCCTACGCCAAGGCCCGCAGCGACCACGAGACGCTGTTGCCGCATGGTCTGGCGACCGACGGCATGCTCTTCAGCGTCCTGGAGCACGAAGGGGTCCGGGTGGGCACGCTGTGGCTGGCCCTGCGGGACGACAAGGCGTTCGTGTTCGACGTCGAGACCGACGCGACCCACCGCGGCAAGGGACACGGCCGTACGCTCATGCTGCTTGCGGAACGCCAGGCCATCGAGGCCGGCCGTGCGGTCCTCGGCCTCAACGTGCACACGGGCAATGCCCCGGCGGAGCGGCTGTACGAGTCCCTCGGCTACGAGACGACCTCCCGCTCCCTCACCAAGCCGCTGCTGTAACGGTCAGACGGCTGTGGCGGTCAGACGTCCTGCTCGGCGAGCAGTCGGTCGGCGATCTCCTCGATGCGCTCGCGCAGGCCCTCCTGGCTCTTGCCGCCGTCGAGGCGTTCGCCGCCGATGACGTACGTCGGGGTGCCGGTCACCCCGATCGCCTTGCCCTCGGCCTGGTCGGCGTCCACGATCAGGATGTGCCGGCCGTCGATCAGCGCGGTGTCGAACTCCTCGGCGTCCAGCCCGAGTTCACGGGCCACCTCGACCAGGAAGGGTTCTCCCTCACGGTCCAGCTCCTCGACCCGCCCCAGCACGGCCTCCACGTACGGCCAGCCCTTGCCCTGCTCAAGCGCCTCCTCGGCGGCCTGCGCGGCGGCGAAGGAGTGCTTGTGCTTCTCCAGCGGGAAGTGCCGCAGTCGCAGCTCCAGCCGGTCACCGTAGCGGGCGCGCAGGGCGCGGACGTCGTCCAGGGCGGTGCGGCAGTCAGGGCACTGCAGCTCGCACCAGACGTCGAGAACGGGGGCGTCGGTGCGTGCGGGGGAGGAGTCGCTCATGCCGCCCAGTCTTCCAGGCCGGGCCGGGCCGACCCAATCGGGACGTACGGCACTCCAGGAGGAGACGACCCGGAGATGTCCCTGATGTCCGCCAGAGGCATGGCATCGCGGGGACGGCGCGGTGCAGGATGGAAGGGACGAAGCACGCCACCACGACGTGCCGCGTCTCGTGTTGTGCCTTGCCGGTGTGCCGCCCTGCCGGTGTTCTGCCTTCGACCCTTCACCCGACCGAGCCAGCCAGGAGGACCGGATGATTGCCGAGACCGTCTGCTCCGCCGTGTCCGCGGCGGGCCTGGGCATCGCGGTGGTCACCGCCTACCGCAAGCGTTTCCTGGCGGCGGCCCGCATCGCGGCCTACTCGTTGGTGCCGGTCGGCCTGGTGATGACCGGGGTCGTCGGCTGGCTCGCCGACACCGCCTTCAGCCCGACCGCCTGGGCGGGCTTCGGCGTGCTGGGCGCGGCCTGGCTGCTCTTCGCGGGCACGCGGGCGGTCGAGCGCCGGCGCGGCGGCACCCGGGCGGAGCGCAGAGCGGCCCGCGCCGGCGCGACCGCGCCGGCCGTGGCCCCGACGGCCTCCGCGCCTTCCCTGGGCCCGGGGAACCGCTCGGCGGCCGGATCCACCAAGGCCCCGCGCGCCACGGGCTCCACCGACGACTTCAGCGACATCGAGGCCATCCTCAAGAAGCACGGCATATGACGGCCGCATGACGGGTGCGGCGGCATAAGGGCACGCCCAAGGGCACGCAGGCCCGCTCGGACGGAAACGACACAGTGCGTCATGGGCGCGTCCGGATCCGTTCACAACCCGAAGCAAGTCGGACGAGACGGCGCGGAATCCGGCAACTCTCGCATACCGATGGCATGGTGATCGCGTGCAGGCCCACTCCTGCGCCATGATCTCCGCGAGATGCTGGACACGACACAGAGCGAGGCCGCGCCGCCGAAGGACGAGCCGCGCGGGTGCCTCTTCGCCCTTTCCCAGCCACCGCTGATGATCTTCCTTGCGGTGATCGGGTGTCTGCTCCTCATGGCTGCGCTGCACGACCTGCTGTTGCTGTGAGCCGTACACGTCCGTCCCGGCGCCACCCGCCGGGACCGACGTCGACCCGAGTGTGCCGAGCGTCTTGAGAAAGCGGGGGGAGGGGAGGGAGGGGGAGGGGCCCCGGAGCTGCGCGGTCAGCCCGTCGCTTCCTTGCGCCGGGCCCGGTAGGCGGCCACATGCAGTCGGTTTCCGCAGGTGCGGCTGTCGCAGTAGCGGCGCGAGCGGTTGCGGGACAGGTCCACGAAGGCGCGCCGGCAGTCCGGTGCCTCACAGCGCCGCAGCCGCTCCTGCTCCCCGGCCACCACGAAGAAGGCGAGCGCCATCCCGCAGTCCGCGGCGAGATGGTCGGCCACGGAGGCACCGGGCGCGAAGTAGTGCACGTGCCAGTCGTAGCCGTCGTGGTCCGTCAGGCGCGGGGTGGTGCCGGCCGCGGCCACCAGCTCGTTGATCAGTCCGGCGGCGGACCGGGGGTCCGGGGCCGCGAAGATCGCCGCGAAGCGTCCCCGGACCCTGCGCACCGCGGAGAGGTCGAACTCCGACAGCACGCCGACGTCGCTGAATTCGTGTTTTTGTACGAAATCAGCGAGAGCCTGGACGTCGGGCAGTCCGTCCGCCGCCGCGCCGTCCTCCGGCGCGGTGTTCACCAGATCGACCACGGCGTCTAGGGCGCACCGGGTGTCGTGGGTGATCAGCACGTTTCGCTCCCTGGCCTGGGGGGTCGGGCGACGCCCGCCGATGCTGGCCGATGGTAGCGACATCGCGCCCGGCGCACCGGCCTGTGCCCGACTCCGATGTGCCGGGAGAACGCCCCCACGCCCGACGGGGTTCCCGGTCCCGCCTGTCTCCCGGCGCGGCGGGGCCGGGCGGGCACAGGCCGACGCCGCCCCGTGAACACTCACGGTGACGGCGCCGGGCTGTGCCGTATGCGGTTGTCTTGGCCCGAGCCGTCTCCCCGAGTGGACGGCGCCGGGCTGCTTTCGGAGGCCGCGACCTAGCTCTCCGCCAGGATGTGTGAGAGTTCCTGATCCAGGTCGAAGTGCCGGTGTTCCGTGCCGGGCGGCACGGCGGCGTCGGTTCGCTTCAGGAAGGACTCCAGGGCCCGCGCCGGGGCCTCGAGCAGCGCCTCCCCCTCCGGGGAGCTGAGGGCGATGCACACGACGCCCTGACCATGACTGCGCGATGGCCAGACGCGGACGTCGCCGGTGCCGGTGGGGCGATGCAGCCCCTCGGCGAGGAGGTCGCGGGCGAACACCCACTCGACGGTCTCCTCGGCTCCGGTGTGGAAGGTGGCGTGCACGGCGTAGGGGTCGGCCGTGTCGTACCGCAGGCCTGCGGGGACAGGCAGGGAGGACTCGCTCGACACAACGAGGCGCAGGTGCAGCTCGCAGCTGACCGTGGTGTTCATAAGCGCCAGGGCCTTTCGCTCAGTGTGCGCTCGGGGATTCGCACGTCGGCGAAATCGACATGCCACCTACGGTGCCGTTGTAAACCCCTCTGAGGGTTTTGCGTGTCTTTACGTAACTCTTCCGGCCGAGAACTCGTACCGGATCTACGACCATTTCAGTGACTGGATTCGCTCCGGTAGGGTTTGTCTGTATGAATACGGGGAGTGACGAGTCGGGCGAGGCCGCCGTGGCGGCGGACAAGGCACAGGCGGACCCGCGGACGGCGGGTCGGGAAGCAGGGCGGGAGGCCGGGCAGGCGGCCGGGCTCGGGTCCCGGGCGCCGGGATTCATCAAGGCCCGCCGAGTCCTGCACCTGAGCTGGCAGGTCGGCGTCTTCGTGGTCGGCCTTGCGGTCGTGGTCGCCGGCATCATCATGCTGCCGCTGCCGGGACCCGGCTGGGTGGTGATCTTCGGCGGCATGGCGATCTGGGCGACCGAGTTCGTCTGGGCCCAGCTCGTGCTCCGCTGGACCAAACGCAAGGTCACCGAGGCGGCCCAGCGAGCCCTCGACCCCAGGGTGCGCCGCCGCAACATCACGCTGACCGCGATCGGGCTGACCGTCGTCGTGGCGCTGGCCGGGATCTACCTGGGGAAGTTCGGCCTCGTCATGCCGTGGAAGATCAACGAAGAGTGAGCCGGCCCCGTCACCCCGGGCGTCCGCCGGCCCACGGCCTGGTCGGAAGCACCCCCTGACATGGGGTAATGTTCTTCCTGCGTCCGGGCGATTAGCTCAGTGGGAGAGCGCTTCGTTCACACCGAAGAGGTCACTGGTTCGAACCCAGTATCGCCCACCCGGACCGACGGCCCATCTGCGAAACAGCGGGTGGGCCGTCGGCGTATGCGTCACCGTCCGGCAGGGCCCAGGGGCTCACTGCGCAGCGAAGCGCATTCCTCGCGGAGCGGCCGGGCGGAGACGCCCGTGAGTGAGTCGACCAGCTTGGAGAGCTGGACCTTGGGCGGATCGTGCACAAGCGGGTGCACGTGGTCATCGTCGCCGTTGAACTGCTTCAGCTCCGCCACGCAGGCATTCCGATCACCGGAGCGGGCTGGTCAAGGACGCCCCCGGTCGGCATCGACGCCGGAATCACACTCTCTCTCGCCCTGTCCGACGGCAACCACCGAAGGTCGGGCTGTTCCGACGGGAGCAGCGGGCCGCGCACCGAGAGCGCCTCCGCAAGCCGGGCTTGGACATCCCCGACAAGGTCAAGAGCGCCAGGGGCACGATCGAGGACCCCGGGAAGAGCGTCGCGCAGAAGTCCGGCCTGAACCGTTCCGTCAGCCAGGAGGCAGGGGGACGCACCGTGACGATGCCGACCTGCAAGACCGCCCGTCACGGCGGCACTCCGCACAAGGTTCCCGCCCGGCGCTGCTCGATGTGCGGCTTCACCACGCCGGGAAGAGCGAAGGCCGGCTGGTCCGGCGACGCCGACCACAACGCCGCCCGGAACGTCTTGCAGCTGTACCGGATGGGCCACGCGCCCGTCCCGGCTGTCGGATGCGCAGTTGTCAGGCGCCCGCAAGGCGTCACGTCCGCTCCGCAAGGGAGGCGGGAATCTCCCGGCTGCAGTCGGGGAGAGCACTTCACGTCTCGTACTTCCAGCAGCCGCAGTCACCAACCCACCCGTCGGCGCCTCGCCGAACCCCCGCCGCCGCAGCACCCGCTCCGCCTCACCCCCCGCCCCCGCCAAACCCCGCTCCCACCCCCTCCGTTCGGCCCGCCGACCGCACACCCCCTCACCTGCGCCGACTGTCGGCAGCCCGACCCTCAGCCCCCCGCACCCGCAAGAAAATCCTGTCCGAATCATTGACGCACCCCGGGCCCCTCCGTAACTTGTGCCAGCAAGCGCTTACTTGAAACGATTCACGGCGACGGCGGCAATGCTGCGGGGAGGGCCCGACTGTGGGAACCAGCAGGAATCCTGAGAGGCGTACGATCCTGAAGGCGGCCGGGGTCTCGGCGGCCGCGCTCGGGCTCGGCACACTGGCCGGCTGCGGGGGCGGAAGCGGTTCCGGGGACGGGACGGTGACGATCCGTTACTCCTGGTGGGGTGCCGAGGAGCGGGCCAAGAAGATCAACCAGACCATCGCGCTCTTCGAGAAGAAGTACCCGAAGATCAAGGTCAAGACGGACTTCCAGACGTACCAGTCCTTCTGGGAGAAGTTCCAGACGCAGGCCGCCGGCGGAAATCCCCCGGACGTTTTCCAGAACGCCGTCGGATTTCTCCGGAAGTACGACAAGCGCGGAATTCTGCTCGACCTCAACTCCCAGGCGAAAGCAGGCGATCTGAGCCTGGATCACTTCCGCGACGGCGTCACGAAGGTCGGCGAGGTCGACGGCAAGCAGCTCGGCATTCCGGTCGGCTCCAACACCATGGCGCTCGTCATCGACAAGAAGGTCTTCCAGAAGGCGGGCGTCGAACCGCACGCGGGCTGGAACTGGGACGACTACTTCAAGGCGCTGAAGACCATCCACGACAGGACGAAGGTACCCGGGGACACCGGCTACTTCACGATCATGTACCTCTACGACCTCTACCTCCGCCAGAACGGCAAGGCGTTCTTCACCAAGGACGGACTCGGCTTCGACCAGGCCGATCTGACGGAGTGGTGGACCGACGGCTACAACCGGGTCAAGGCCGGGATCGTCACCGACCCGAAGGTCGTCGAGCAGGACAAGCCCAAGTCCTCGCTCTCCGCCGGACACGGCGCCTCGGAGTTCACCTGGGACAACTTCACCGTCCGCTACACGGCGGAGGGCAACAGCACCTACGGCCTCGCCCCGATTCCGACCACGGACGGCAAGCAGACCGGCCAGTACCTCGCCTCCCTGATGCTCAGCGCCTCCGCCCACACCTCCCACCCGAAGGAGGTCGCGCAGTTCATCGACTTCATGGTCCACGACCCCCAGGTCGGCACGATCATGGGCTACGACCGCGGCATCCTCGCGAGCACCGAGCAGTACGCCGCGTTCAAGCCGGCCGACGAGGTCAACAAGGAGATCGCGCAGTACGAGGCCGACACCGCCAAGGCGGGCGTACTCGGCACGATCACCCCGCACCCCTCCGGTGCCGACACCATCGAGGCCGCCTTCCTGCGCATCGGCGGCGACCTCGGACAGGGCAAGACGAAGGTCTCCGACGCGGTGAAGCAGTTCTTCACCGAGTCCGAGGCCGCCTTCCAGGCCTGATGGGGAACATGCCGTGACGCTCGTCAAGGACTCCGTGCCCGCCGCCCGCAAGACGCGCTCGGCCGCCTCCGCCACCACCGGGCGGCCGGGCCGCCGGCGCGAGAACCTCGCCGGTTACCTCTTCATGTCCCCGTGGATCGCCGGCTTCCTGCTGCTGACCGCGGGCCCGATGGTCGCCTCGCTGTACTTCGCGTTCACCGACTACAACCTCTTCAACACCCCGAAGTGGGTCGGGCTCGACAACTTCACCAGGATGTTCGACGACCCGCGCTGGCAGAAGTCGGTGGAGGTGACCGCGAAGTACGTGATCATCGGCACCCCACTGAAGCTGCTGCTCGCCCTCGGGGTGGCCCTGCTGCTCGCCCAGAGCCGGCGCGGCCAGGCCTTCTACCGGGCCGCCTTCTACGCCCCCTCGCTGATCGGCGCGAGTGTCTCGGTCGGCTTCGTCTGGCGGTCGCTGTTCTCCGACGGCGCGATCGTGGACCGTACCCAGTCCTTCTTCGGCTGGCACGTCGGCGGCTGGGTCGGCAACGCCGACTGGGTGCTGTACTGTCTGGTCGCCCTCACCGTCTGGCAGTTCGGCGCGCCCATGGTCATCTTCCTCGCCGGACTCAAGCAGGTGCCCAAGGAGCTGTACGAGGCCGCCGAGGTGGACGGGGCCGGGCCCTTCCGGAAGTTCTGGACCATCACCCTGCCGATGATCTCCCCGGTGCTCTTCTTCAACGTGCTGCTGGAGACCATCCACTCCTTCCAGATCTTCGGCTCGGCCTACGTCGTCTCCAACACCTACTGCGGCCCGGCCGACGCCACGCTCGTCTACACCTGCTACCTGTACCAGCAGGGCTTCAAGAACGCCCAGATGGGCTTCGCCTCCGCCATGGCCTGGATGCTGCTGCTCGCCGTGGCCCTGGTGACGGCCGTCCTCTTCTGGTCCCAGAAGAAGTGGGTGCACTACGAGGAGGACGCCCGATGAGTTCCCCCAATCTCTCGGCTTCTCTCGAGCCGGGGGTACCCCCATCCACCAGCAAGCCCATCAGCGGCGGACTCGGCCGCAAGCGCACCGGCTCCCTCGCCTGGCACCTCGGCGCCCTGCTGATCCTGGCGGTGATCCTCTACCCGGTCGTCTGGGTGATCGGCGCCTCGTTCAAGCCCAGCAAGGACATCATCAACAGCCTCACGCTGTTCCCGTCCCACCCGATCCTCGGTAACTTCAAGGGCCTCACCGACGGCATCGCGGACATCTCGGTCTGGACGTTCTTCCAGAACTCCCTCTTCTACGCCGGCGGCGCCGTCGTCGGCGTGCTCATCTCCTGCTCGCTGACCGCGTACGCCTTCGCCCGCATCCGGTTCGCCGGGCGCAACGTGCTCTTCTCGCTGATGATCGGCACACTGCTGCTGCCGTATCACGTGCTGCTGATCCCGCAGTACGTGATGTTCCAGAAGCTGGGCTGGGTCAACACCTACGCCCCGCTGCTGATCGGCAAGTACCTGGCCACGGAGGCCTTCTTCGTCTTCCTCATGGTGCAGTTCATGCGGAACCTGCCGAGGGAGCTGGACGAGGCCGCCCGGCTCGACGGCTGCGGGCACCTGCGCATCTACTGGTCGATCGTGCTGCCGCTGTCCCGGCCGGCGCTCATCACCAGCGCGATCTTCACCTTCATCAACGCCTGGAACGACTTCATGGGCCCGCTGATCTACCTCAACGAGCCCGGCAAGTACACGGTCTCCCTGGGCCTGATGATGTTCCGCGACTCCGACGGTGTGGCCGCCAACTACGGCGGGATGATCGCGATGTCCCTGGTCGCGCTGCTGCCCGTGCTGCTGTTCTTCCTCGCCTTCCAGCGCTATCTGATCGACGGCATGGCGACCTCCGGACTGAAGGGTTGACCCCGCCATGGCCCAAGCACGGGTGAAACCGCGCCGGGAGTCCGTGTTCGCCGAGCGGTTCGCCGTCTTCGCCGAGTGTCTGCTGACCGGTGTGTGGATCGCGGTGGCCTCGCTCGGAGTCGTCACCTACCCGGCCGCCTTCGCCGCGGGCGCGCGGCATCTGCGCCGCCGCACCGGCCACCAGGGCGGCGGATGGCGGGAGTTCGCCGCCGACTTCCGTGCCGCCCTGCGCGGAGGCTGGGCGGTCGGGCTCGCCGGCTGGGTGGCTGCGGCTTTGGCCTGGCTGGACGTCCAGGCCGTACGGGCCGGGCTGCCCGGCGGGCCGCTGGTGGGAGCCGTAGGACTGTTCGCGCTGATCGGGATCGCCGTCGCCGGGCTGCGCGCGGCGGCCGTCTGGACGCCGGGCACCCCCTGGCGCGGCCTCCTCGCCGAGGCGGGCCGCCGTACCGTCCTCGACCCCGCCGGATCCTTCCTGCTCGTCGGCGGAGCGGTCCTCACCTGCTGTTCCGCCCTGCTCATCGCCCCGCTGGCGGTGCCCGTGCTCGGCGCCGTCACGGCGGCGGCCGTCGCCGTGGAGGAGCGGTACCGGCGCCGCTGAGCCGGCGGTGCCCGTTGTCAGGGTCGGCGCCCCGGGCGCCGTACCACCTCTCTGTCATGCCCCTGACCAGCCAGTCATGGAAGGAACGAGCATGTCTCCCATCCCCCGCAGGTCCCTGCTCAAGGCGGCCGCCGCCGCCGGAGCCGCCGCGCAGTTCAGCTGGGCGCTCGGGGCCAAGGACGCCGAGGCCGCGCCGAGAGCCGCGGCCGGCGGCGCCGACCCCGTGACCCTGGGCTGGCTGGAGGACGGCGGCCTCGGCGCCGCGCCCGGCGCCACGGTCGGCGTGCCCTGGCCCATGGGCGCCTACCAGGAGGACCAGGCCTTCGCGCTCACGGACGAGGGCGGCAAGGACGTCCCCGTCCAGACCTGGCCGCTCGCCTACTGGCCCGACGGCTCCCTCAAGTGGACCGCCCACGCGGTGAGTTCGGGCAACGGCAAGCTGACCCTCACCGCCGGGACGCCCGCCGCACCCGACAAGAAGGTCACCGTCGACCAGAACGGCGGCACCATCGACGTCTCCACCGGCGTCCTCACCGCGAGGATCGGCAAGGACGGCTCGACGCTGATCAAGTCCGTCACCCGGGGTTCGACGGAGATCGCCAGGAACGGGCGGCTCGTCCTCATCCGGCAGCCCGAGGTCGAGGACGAGGATCAGGGCACGGTGAAGACCGAGCGGTTCGACGGTGCCATCGACTCCGTCACCGTCGAACAGGACGGCCCGGTCCGTGCCGTCGTCCGCGTCGACGGCAAGCACCGCAAGGGAAGCCGGAGTTGGCTGCCGTTCTCGATCCGGCTGTACTTCTACGCCGGCGCCGACTCCTTCCGCATGGTGCACACCATCACCTACGACGGCACCCAGGAGCCCGGCAAGGCCTCCGGCGACTTCATCCGGGGGCTCGGCGTCCGCTTCTCCGTGCCGATGCGCGA
Organism: Streptomyces sp. NPDC020192; assembly: GCF_044388685.1. Classification (NCBI taxonomy): domain Bacteria; kingdom Bacillati; phylum Actinomycetota; class Actinomycetes; order Kitasatosporales; family Streptomycetaceae; genus Streptomyces; species Streptomyces sp. NPDC020192. The sequence goes on from NZ_JBIRXG010000004.1 coordinate 306,622, forward strand.
CGCGGCGTACGACCGGCACATCCGCATCGGCGGCGAGGGCACCGGACTGCTCCGCGAGGCCGTCCAGGGCATCACCGGACTGCGCCGCGACCCCGGCGCCGCCGTGCAGGCCGCCCAGTACGCGGGCCAGAAGCTGCCCGACCCCTCCACCTGGGACCAGCGCGTCACCACCCGCCTGCAGTACATCCCGCACTGGGGCGACTACACCCTCGCCCAGCTCTCCGCCGACGGCTTCACCCTGCGCAAGCGCACCAAGCAGGGCTACGGCTGGATCGCCGCAGGCGGCGGCAAGCGGGCCTCCGGCTTCGGCTACGTCGGCGGCGTGAGCGGCGGACTCTCCTTCGGCCTCAGGGACTTCTGGGAGAAGTTCCCCGCCCAGCTCGACATCCGCGACGCCCACACCGACGAGGCCACCGTCACCCTCTGGCTCTGGTCGCCCGAGGCCCAGCCCATGGACCTGCGCTTCTACCACGACGGCATGGGCCAGGACACCTACGCCAAGCAGCTCGAGGGCCTCAACACCACCTACGAGGACTACGAGCCCGAGTTCGGCACCCCCTACGGCATCGCCCGCACCTCCGAACTCCTCTTCTGGGCCAACGACGCCACCCCCGACGCCGACACCCTCGCCCAGCAGGTGCAGGCCGTACGGGTGCTGCCGCAGCTCGCCGCCCCGCCCAGGCAGCTCATCAGGGCCAAGGTCTTCGGCCCCGGCCTGTTCTCCGAGCCGGACCGCTCCACCGCCGCCAAGGCGAAGATCGAGGACCACCTCGACTTCCTGTTCACCTACTACAAGGACCAGGTGGAGCAACGCCGTTGGTACGGCTTCTGGGACTACGGCGACTTCATGCACACCTACGACACCGTGCGCCACCAGTGGCGCTACGACGTCGGCGGCTACGCCTGGGACAACTCCGAGCTCTCGCCCGACCTGTGGCTCTGGTACGCGTACCTGCGCAGCGGCCGCTCCGACCTCTTCCGCTTCGCCGAGGCGCTCACCCGGCACACCGGCGAGGTCGACGTCTACCACCTCGGCACGTGGGCGGGCCTCGGCACCCGGCACGGCGTGCAGCACTTCGGCGACAGCGCCAAGCAGCAGCGCATCGCCAACACGACGTATCGGCGCTTCTACTACTTCCTCACCGGCGACGAACGCGTCGGCGACCTCATGCACGCCAACGTCGACTCCGACGAGACGTTCCTCGTCCTCGACCCGCAGCGCAAGGTCCGCACCGACCCCTACACCCCCGACCGGCACGCCCTGTCCATCGGCTTCGGCACGGACTGGAGCGGCCTGGTCTCGGCCTGGCTCACCGAGTGGGAACGCAAGGGCCCCAAGTGGGAGAAGGCCAGGGCACGCGTGCTGTCCACGATGGAGGGCATCGCCGCCCAGCCCAACGGCTTCGTCCAGGGCAGCGGGCTGTACGACCTCGACACCGGCACGTTCGCCGTCGCCGACAAGCCGGTCGTGGCCGTGTCCCACCTCTCGGCGGTCTTCGGCCTCAACGAGCTTGCCGCCGAGCTGATCCACCTGGTCGACATGCCCGCGTTCAAGTCGGCCTACCTGGACTACTGCCGCTACTTCAACGCCACCAAGGCCGAACAGAAGGCCCGCTACGGCTCCGACTTCGGCACCCTGCTGCTCTTCCAGGGCCACTCGCGCCTCGACGCCTACGCCGCCGTACAGACGGGCGACGCGACCCTGGCCAAGCGTGCCTGGACCAAGTTCTACGGCTCCGACGGCTACACCGAGTCCTCGCCGTGGAAGACGGAGAAGCTGACCGGACCGGTCACCCTGGTCGAGGGCGGCGAGGCGGCCTGGGTGTCCAGCAACGACACCGCGCTCTACGGCCTCGCGGCCATCGAGAACCTGGCCCTGCTCGGCGACAGGATGCCGTAGCCGGGCCGGGTCCGGGCGAGCGCCGTCGCACGGGCGGCGGCGCTCGCCTCCCGAGTGTGGCCCGCGCCACGGCGCGACGCATGAGTACGCGTACTCAGATCACCGCGCAGGGCAGACTCCCGTCATGGACTGGAACCACTACCGCTTCCTCAGCCTGTGGTCCCTGCCCGCCCCGCCGGCGGCCGTGTACGCCGCGCTCGAGCGGCCCGAGGACTATCCCCGCTGGTGGCCGCAGGTACGGGCGGTGACCCGGCTGGACGGCGGCACCGGTGTCATCACCATCCGGTCCGTGCTGCCGTACGCCATGACCATCACCGCACACGAGACGCGCCACGACCCGGCCGCCGGGATCCTTCAGATCGCCGTCTCCGGCGACATCGAGGGCTGGGCCCGCTGGACGGTCACCGCCCACGGCTCCGGCACCCTCGCCCGGTACGAGCAGGTCGTGGACGTACGCAAGCCCCTGCTCAGACTGCTGGCCGTACCGGGACGGCCGGTCTTCCGGCTCAACCACCGGCTGATGATGGCCGCCGGACGGCGCGGGCTGGAGCGCTACCTCGAAGCGGTTTGAAGGATCGGCGCCTCGACCTGTATTGTTCAGTGCGTTCCCGGGCGATTAGCTCAGTGGGAGAGCGCTTCGTTCACACCGAAGAGGTCACTGGTTCGAACCCAGTATCGCCCACCCGGAGAAGGGCGGGCCGCCGCAGCGGACCGGCCTTCCGCGTGTTCATGCCGCCGCCGGCAGCTCCGGGCGCAGCGGCCAGTCCGTGCTGACGATCTCCTCCGAGCCGCTGCGCGCGAACCACGCCTGAAGGCCGCGGGCCTGTGCCGCGTGCCAGTTGGCCTGGAGCGCGTGCAGCTCGGCGGGGGAGAGGCGCTCCAGCCGGGTGGCGAAACGCCGGCCCACCGCCCGTACGACGTCCAGGGCGGCCAGCGCGTCCGCCGCCGCGTCGTGCGCGTCCTGCAGCTCCACGCCGTAGTGCGCGCACAGATCGGTCAGCGTGCGGCGGCCCTTGCGGTACCGGTCCAGGTGCTTGTCCAGCACCCGCGGGTCCAGCACTCGCAGTGGCACCGACTCGAACCAGCGGTCCAGCGGGGACGCCCGGTGCCGGCGCAACTCCCGGTCCAGCAGCGTCAGATCGAACGGCGCGTTCATCACCACCAGCGGGCGGCCCATCGCCGCGTGCTCCGCCAGCTGCTCGGCTATCTCGTACATCACCGGCGCCGGCCAGCGGCCGTGGTGCTGCAGGTGCTCCTCCGTCAGCCCGTGCACCGCCGTCGCCGCCGCCGGCACCGGGACACCCGGGTTGACCAGCCAGCGGGACACCCGGGGCCGGGTGCCCGGCGCGTCCTGGACGACGACAGCGGCCGACACGATCCGGTCGGTCTCGACGTCCACACCCGTCGTCTCCGTGTCGAAGGCGGCCAGCGGCCCCTCGTACCAGGTCGTCATCTGAACCCAACTCCTCGTTCACCCACCGCAGATGACGTTCCGTCTTCTGCCCGTTTGGTGATACCCGGGCTGTTTGCGGCGTACGCCGGGGGGAGACAACAGGAGTACGGGTCTTTGCAGTTCAGCGGCCCGCAGCGGGGACACTCATTGCCTGGAAGGCTGTTGGTCATGGCCATAGCGCAGCCCGAGCGGGGCGGGCTGCTGCCCGATCGCCCGGGCACCGTCCGCGGCACGCTCGCCACCACCGCCTGCATGGAGACACTGCAGGTCGGTTATCTGCACGCGGTCGCCGCCGCCGCGGGATGCTCGCTGTCCCAGCCCTTCCCGGACAACGGCATCGACTGGCACGTCAGCCACAGCGCGCCCGGACACACCGTCGACGACGAGGTCACCATCAAGGTGCAGCTGAAGGCCACGTACCAGATCGCCCCCAACCCTCCGGGGCGCACGTTCTCCTTCACCCTCGACAACGACCATCTGCGCAAGCTCGCCCGCACACCCGTCTCGGTGCACAAGATCCTGGTCGTCATGCTCGTCCCGCGCTCCCAGGACGACTGGCTGCGCGCCAGCCACGACCGGCTCGACCTCAGGCACTGCTGCTACTGGGTCAACCTCGCCGGCCACCCCGTCACCGGCCGGCACCGGACCACCGTGCGGATCCCGACCACGCGCATCTTCGACGACCGGGCGCTCTGCGAGATCATGACGCGGGTCGGGACGGGAGGCAGGCCATGAGGAGCCGTCCGTACGAGGAGCTGCCCCGCCAGGTCCGGCCCCATCCCGACGACCCCGCCTGGCACCGGCCCCCCGACCCCGCCCGGGTCGACCCCGCCGTGCTCGGTGCCCTGCTGCACCGGGCGGGCTGGCAGCGCCGGGGCGGAGCCCCGGGACGGTACGGCCGCTGGACCCCGCCTGGACCGGGCGGCGCGGGCACCAGCCTGCTCGTGCCGGAGAGCCGCGCCTTCCCCGACAGCGACGACCTGCTCGGCGAGGCCCTCGACGCCCTCGCCCGCAGCGAGACCCCCGCCGCGCGCGAGGTGCTGATCTCCCTCGCCGTGCCCAGCGACGAGATCCGCTGGTGGCGGGACACCCCGGGCGGGCCCGTCGGCGCCGCGCCCTGGAGCGCCGACGAGCAACTGCGCGGCGCCGCACGGCAGATGCTGCTCGCCGCCGCGCTCGCCACCCGCGCGCGTGCCGGCTACCACGGCGCCCGCCACCGCCGCGCGGCGCTCTCCCTGCTGGACGACGTCCTGGTCGGCCCCGCCGCCGAGGGCCGCACCCTCACCGCGTTCGCGCCCGTGCCCACCGGCCGGCCCCTCGCCGTCCGCCTCCACCAGGCCCTCTTCGCAGCCCGCGAAGCCATCGACTACCAGCGGGCCACCGGCGGCATGGACGCCTTCGACGGCGCCGTCGAGGCCGGGGTCAGCCGCGAGCTGACCGAGGCGCTCGCCGCGCTCGTCCGGGGCACCGAGGGCGCCCGGATCGCCGTCGCCTGGGCACCCGGCGCCGGCGTCCCCGAGGGCTGCGCCCCCTCCGCCGAACCCGTCGAGTTCTCCCCGGGCGACCTGCCCGCGCTGCGCGAGGCCGCCGCCCGCTATCTGCGCGAGGAACCCTCCGTGCCGGTCCTGATCACCGGCGCCGTGGTCCGCATGCGCCGCTCCGGACCCGGCGGCGAGGGCACCGTACGGCTGCGCGTCCTCGCCGGCGCCGAGGTCCCGCATCTCCGCGTCACCCTGGACGAGGAGGACTACCGCATCGCCGGCCACGCCCACCTCGTCGGACTCCCGGTGCGCGTGCACGGCCGGCTCGAGCGCCGGGGCGGCTTCCGCCGGCTCACCGGAGCCTCCGGGGTCGTCCCCGTCCAGGTCGACGAGGCGGAGCGGGACCGGCTGATGAAGGCCCTCCAGGAGAACCTGGACTTCTTCGAGGAGGCCTGCGGGGACGGGGGGCCGGGAGAGTACGGGGACGGGGACTGAGGGTGACCGTTTAGCGGTCGGTGCGGTCGGGTCGGTACGATCGCCTGTGCGCGCGCTCCTGGTATGGCGCCGCACCCCACCTTCAGTCAGGAGAGACCGGTGTCAGACGTCCGTGTGATCATCCAACGCGATTCCGAGCGGGAAGAACGCGTGGTGACGACGGGCACTACGGCCGCCGACCTCTTCGCGGGCGAGCGCTCGATCATCGCCGCGCGTGTCGGGGGCGAGCTCAAGGACCTCGCCTACGAGGTCAAGGACGGCGAGACCGTCGAGGGCGTCGAGATCTCGTCCGAGGACGGCCTGAACATCCTGCGCCACTCCACCGCCCACGTCATGGCGCAGGCCGTGCAGGAGATCTTCCCCGAGGCCAAGCTGGGCATCGGCCCGCCCGTCAAGGACGGCTTCTACTACGACTTCGACGTCGAGAAGCCGTTCACGCCCGAGGATCTCAAGGCCATCGAGAAGAAGATGCAGGAGATCCAGAAGCGTGGGCAGCGCTTCTCGCGTCGCGTGGTCACCGACGAGGCCGCCCGCGAGGAGCTGGCCGACGAGCCGTACAAGCTGGAGCTGATCGGCCTCAAGGGCTCCGCGTCCCACGACGACGGCGCGGACGTCGAGGTCGGCGCCGGCGAGCTGACGATCTACGACAACCTGGACGCCAAGACCGGCGAGCTGTGCTGGAAGGACCTCTGCCGCGGTCCCCACCTGCCCTCCACCCGCCTCATCCCGGCGTTCAAGCTGATGCGCAACGCGGCCGCCTACTGGCGCGGCAGCGAGAAGAACCCGATGCTCCAGCGCATCTACGGCACCGCCTGGCCGTCCAAGGACGAGCTGAAGGGCTACCTGGACTTCCTCGCCGAGGCCGAGAAGCGCGACCACCGCAAGCTCGGCACCGAGCTGGACCTCTTCTCCATCCCGGAGCAGATCGGCTCCGGCCTCGCCGTCTTCCACCCCAAGGGCGGCATCGTCCGCCGGGTCATGGAGGACTACTCGCGGCGCCGCCACGAGGAAGAGGGCTACGAGTTCGTCTACACCCCGCACGCGACGAAGGGGAAGCTCTTCGAGACGTCCGGGCATCTGGACTGGTACGCCGAGGGCATGTACCCGCCCATGCAGCTCGACGAGGGCGTGGACTACTACCTCAAGCCCATGAACTGCCCGATGCACAACCTGATCTTCGACGCGCGCGGCCGCTCCTACCGCGAACTGCCGCTGCGCCTCTTCGAGTTCGGGACCGTGTACCGGTACGAGAAGTCGGGTGTCGTGCACGGTCTGACCCGCGCCCGCGGCTTCACGCAGGACGACGCGCACATCTACTGCACCCGTGAGCAGATGTCCGAGGAGCTGGACAAGACGCTCACCTTCGTCCTCGGCCTGCTGCGCGACTACGGTCTGACCGACTTCTACCTGGAGCTGTCCACCAAGGACCCGGAGAAGTTCGTCGGCTCCGACGAGGTCTGGGAGGAGGCGACCGAGACGCTGCGCCAGGTCGCCGAGAAGCAGGGCCTGCCCCTCGTCCCGGACCCGGGTGGCGCCGCGTTCTACGGCCCGAAGATCTCCGTCCAGGCCAAGGACGCGATCGGCCGGACCTGGCAGATGTCGACCATCCAGCTCGACTTCAACCTGCCCGAGCGCTTCAACCTGGAGTACACGGGCCCCGACGGCTCCAAGCAGCGCCCCGTGATGATCCACCGCGCCCTCTTCGGCTCGATCGAGCGCTTCTTCGCGGTCCTCCTGGAGCACTACGCGGGTGCCTTCCCGGCGTGGCTGGCTCCGGTCCAGGCGCTCGGCATCCCGGTCGGCGACGCGCACGTGGAGTACCTGGAGAAGTTCGCGGCGACGGCCCGGAAGAAGGGCCTGCGCGTCGAGGTGGACTCCTCCTCCGACCGTATGCAGAAGAAGATCCGCAACGCCCAGAAGCAGAAGGTGCCCTTCATGGTCATCGCGGGCGACGAGGACATGTCGAACGGCTCGGTGTCCTTCCGCTACCGCGACGGCTCCCAGGAGAACGGCATCCCGTTCGACGAGGCCATCGCCAAGATCGCTCAAGTCGTGGTGGAGCGGGCACAGGTCTGAACCGCCTGATTCCGAGGCCCCCGGGGTTCTCCTCGGGGGCCTTTCCCTGCCCGCAGGTGGGACGCCATATGCTGCATGGCATGACGAGTGAGCCGGAACAGCAGATCGGAGTGGGGACGCAGGACGCGTTCCAGCGCCTGTGGACGCCCCACCGGATGGCGTACATCCAGGGCGAGAACAAGCCGACCGGCCCGGGGGCCGACGACGGCTGCCCCTTCTGCACGATTCCGGCCAAGTCCGACGAGGACGGGCTGATCGTCCGGCGCGGTGAGCACGTGTACGCCGTGCTCAACCTGTACCCCTACAACGGCGGCCACCTCATGACCGTGCCGTACCGGCACGTCGCCGACTACACCGAGCTGACCGGGCCGGAGACCGCCGAGCTGGCCGAGCTGACCAAGCAGGCGATGACGGCCCTGCGCACCGCGTCCGGCGCGCACGGCTTCAACATCGGCATGAACCAGGGCACGGTCGCGGGCGCCGGCATCGCCGCCCATCTGCACCAGCACATCGTCCCGCGCTGGGGCGGCGACACGAACTTCATGCCGGTGGTGGGCCACACCAAGGTGCTGCCGCAGCTCCTGGCCGACACGAGGAAGATGCTGGCGGAGGCGTGGCCGGCGTAGCCGTGGGGTGCCCTCCGGTGAGGGCACCGCTCACGCGTCGTACAGGTCGGCCTTCCTCGGCGTCGGGTCCTGCACATTGCCGCTGAGGAACGCCGAACGGGCGCCGAACTTCTCCGTGTCCACGCCGTTCTCCTCCAGCACCCGGATCGCGGCCGAGTGCACCACCCGGAGCACCGGGGTGGCCGCGCGCAGCGCGTCGTCGGCCATGAAGCGGTGCCGCCAGGGCTGGTCGGCCCAGGCGTGCCGCAGGCCGAACGGCTCGGGCAGGGCGAGCGAGCCGCCGAGCCAGTTGAGCAGCGGCGGATACCAGGTCAGCGGGGCGCGCGCGGCCAGCCGTACGACCTCGTCGGTGCCGACCAACGGCAGCTTGATCGTGCGGGTCTCCCAGGGCTTGAGCGACTTGGAGACCTCCTTGGTCGGCGCCTCCGGCTTGGAGGTGAACAGCGGGTTCACCGGTCCCAGCGCGTGCCCGGTCACCTCGATGCGCAGCGTCTGGTGCAGCACCGTCACCGTGATCAGCATGGTGATGATCAGCTGGCCGTCCCACAGCGTCCACTGCACGCCCAGGTAGTGCCGGTCGCCGCTGCCGAACTGCTGCTTGTTGCAGATGTCCTGTATCGCGTGCGGCTTGATCTGGAACGCCTCGACGTCCGTGCCCTCGGGCCGGGACACCGCCGCGGCCTTCTCGCCGATCGGTGTGACGATCCAGTGCTTTATGGAGGGCTTGGGGAAGCCGCCGGTGTTCAGCGGGCCGCGCTGCAGCAGGCCGAGCTGGTCGTGGATCGCGCGGACCACGTCCCAGCTGCGGAACGGGTGGATCTCCCGGGACGGGTCGGCGGGCAGCAGGTCCTCGGCGAGCTGCCAGGCGCCCCAGCGGGTGCCCATGCCGAGTATGCCCTTGGGGCCGGCGTAGAAGACCGAGTTGGACTGCTGCTCGGCGCTGAGCCGGGCCAGCGACTGGCGCAGCTCCTCGGCCGCGGTCTGGTTGGGGCCGCGCGGCACGGCCTCGGGGACCTTGGCGCCGACGCTGGTGCCGGAGAGCAGGCCGTCCCAGCGGGCCCGCAGGTCCTTGGCGGTGTTCTCACAGATCCGCTTGGCCCAGAACCAGCCGAGGACGGGCATGACGACGGCCAGGCGCGCGTACCACGCCCAGAAGCCGGTGAACGGCATCTTGATCAGGAACAGCACGGCGACCGCGCCGACGGCGAGGAGCAGCGCGGTGGCCAGCGATCCGGCCCGCTTGTCGTCGCGCTTGGCGATGTACGTACGCAGCTGGAAGACGAGCAGCCAGACGATCAGGCCGGGCAGGAACACCACTCCGCACAGTGCCGTGACGGCGGCCAGGCGGTTGTCGCGCTCACGACGGATGTTGTTGGCCGCGAGACAGTGCTCGACGACGAACTGCGGCTCGGAGCCGAAGGACTGGATGAGCGGTTTGCGGCCGGGGGCGAGCATGCGGGCGACCACGGCCCGCGAGAACGCCTCACCGAGATTGGGCTTCAGCAGCGCGATCCGGCCGGCCTTGACCGTCGACTCGTGCCAGTCGTTGTCGGCCTTCTTGATGTCGTCGATCGGGCTGTCGCGGTACGCCGCGGAGGCCAACGCCGCGGTCGCCGCCTGACTCGCGTCACCCGAGACGGGCACCTGCGGCCCGTCCCACTCCGTTCCGATCGACATTCCCGCCCCCTCGCCGCCGTGTCGCTTCTGCGGCCTTCCCGACTTCCTTGCCCCGCACACCTGTTGCGGACCTGTTGAACAGGCCGTCGCGCCGAAATCCCCACCACCACCGGACGACTGCGGCACGGCGCGATCAGGTGATCAGCGTATCCGCCGCCACCGACAACCGGTGGGCGGACGGCCGAAGCCGCCCGACCACCGGGCCCCTGAGGCGTCGGTGAACTACACCGACTCGTCCGCCTGTTCGCGGATCCGCTCGGCGATCTGCGGCGGCATCGGCTCGTGCCGGGCGTACGTCCGGTCGAAGCGGGCCGTGCCGTGCGACAGCGAGCGCAGGTCGACGGCGTACCGGCCGATCTCGAACTCGGGCACCTCGGCCCGGATCACGGTCCGCCCGGAGCCCACCTGTTCGGTGCCGAGCACCCGGCCGCGCCGGCTCGACAGGTCGCTCATCACGGCGCCCACGTAGTCGTCGCCGACCAGCACGGACACCTCGGCGACCGGCTCCAGCAGATGGATCCGCGCGTCGGCCGCGGCCTCCCGCAGCGCCAGCGCGCCCGCGGTCTGGAAGGCGGCGTCGGAGGAGTCAACCGAGTGCGCCTTGCCGTCCAGCAGCGTGATCCGCACGTCCACCAGCGGATACCCGGCGGCGACACCCTTGGCGGCCTGTGCCCGCACGCCCTTCTCGACGGACGGAATGAACTGGCGCGGTACGGCGCCGCCGACCACCTTGTCCACGAACTCGATGCCCGAGCCGCCCGGCAGCGGCTCCACCTCGATCTCGCAGATGGCGTACTGCCCGTGCCCGCCGGACTGCTTCACATGCCGGCCGCGTCCGCTCGCCTTGTGCGCGAACGTCTCCCGGAGGGAGACCTTGTGCGGGACGACGTCGACCTGGACGCCGTAGCGGCTGCGCAGCCGCTCCAGGGCGACGTCCGCGTGGGCCTCGCCCAGGCACCACAGGACCACCTGGTGGGTGTCCTGGTTCTGCTCCAGCCGCATGGTCGGGTCCTCGGCGACCAGCCGGGACAGGCCCTGCGAGAGCTTGTCCTCGTCGGGCTTGCTGTGCGCCTGGATGGCGAGCGGCAGCAGCGGGTCGGGCATCCGCCAGGGCTCCACGAGCAGCGGGTCGTCCTTCGCGGACAGCGTGTCCCCGGTCTCGGCACGGCCCAGCTTGGCCACGCACACCAGGTCGCCGGCGACGGCGTGCGTCACCGGGCGCTGCTGCTTGCCGAAGGGCATGGACAGCGCGCCGACCTTCTCGTCGACGTCGTGGTCCTCGTGGCCGCGGTCGGTGAGCCCGTGCCCGGAGACGTGCACCGTCTGGTCGGGGCGCAGGGTGCCGGAGAAGAGGCGGACCAGGGAGACCCGGCCGACGTAGGGGTCCGAGGAGGTCTTGACGACCTCGGCGACCAGCGGGCCGCCGGTGTCGCACGGCTTCAGCTCGCGCGGCTTGCCGCCGATGGTGCTGACCTCGGGCAGTGGGTGCTCGAACGGGGTCGGGAAGCCGCCGGTGACCAGCTCCAGCAGCTCGGCCGTGCCGAGGCCCTGCCTGGCGCCGTCGGCTGCCGGGGCGGCCGCCAGGACGGGGAAGAACGAGCCGCGGGCGACGGCCCGCTCCAGGTCGTCGATCAGCGTCTCGACGTCGATCTGCTCGCCGCCGAGATAGCGGTCCATGAGGGTCTCGTCCTCGCTCTCGGCGATGATCCCCTCGATGAGCCGGTTGCGGGCCTCCTCCATGTCCGGCAGCTGGTCCGCGCCGGGCTCGGACTCCTTGCGCTCCCCGGTCGAGTAGTCGAACAGCTTCTGTGACAGCAGCCCGACCAGCCCGGTCACGGGCGCGTGCCCGTCGGGGCCCTCCGGGCCGCGCAGCGGCAGGTACAGCGGGAGCACGGCGTCGGGGTCGTCCCCGCCGAAGGCCTCCGCGCAGGTCCGGGTCATCTCCTCGAAGTCCGCGCGCGCGGCCTCCAGGTGCGTGATCACGATCGCGCGGGGCATGCCGACGGCCGCGCACTCCTCCCAGACCATCCGGGTCGAGCCGTCCACCCCGTCCGAGGCCGAGACGACGAAGAGGGCCGCGTCCGCGGCGCGCAGACCGGCCCTCAGCTCCCCGACGAAGTCGGCGTAGCCGGGTGTGTCCAGGAGATTGATCTTGATGCCGTCCCATTCGACCGGCACCAGGGAGAGCTGTACGGAGCGTTGCTGGCGGTGCTCGATCTCGTCGTAGTCCGACACGGTGCCGCCGTCCTCGACGCGGCCCGCCCGGTTCAGCGCCCCCGCGGTCAGTGCGAGGGCCTCCACCAGGGTCGTCTTGCCCGAACCGGAGTGGCCGACCAGCACCACGTTCCGTACGGACGCGGGCTGGTCGGCCTCAAGAGCCCTGCCGGCGGCCCCGGGGTGTGTCTGTGTCTTGTCGCCCATGATCCTGCCTCCCGTGCACGGTGAGGTCACTGTGGGCGCGGACACGCGGAACCCGCGTGCTCTGGCGGCTCCGGCGACGCCCGCGGTTATTCGAGCTTTCCACTCCCGTCACGCTGCGTCCATACGAACGACGGTCGCGGACGCCGATCGCGCCGCGCACGCCCCGCGCACGGGCGCGTACACCGGTTCGTGGCACGGGCTGTGGGTGCCCGCCCGTCACGCACGCGCGCGCGTGGCTACGATGGGCCAGCCGGAGGCCACCAGGGCCGCGGCGACACGACCGTCGGGAAGGCCATGCTGAACAAGTACGCGCGTGCATTCTTCACGCGTGTCCTCACACCGTTCGCCGCGTTTCTCATCCGGCGGGGGGTGAGCCCCGACACGGTCACGCTCATCGGCACGGCCGGTGTGGTGGCGGGCGCGCTGGTCTTCTACCCCCGGGGCGAGTTCTTCTGGGGCACGGTCGTCATCACCCTGTTCGTCTTCTCCGACCTGGTCGACGGCAACATGGCGCGCCAGCTGGGCCGCTCCAGCCGCTGGGGTGCCTTCCTGGACTCCACCCTGGACCGGGTCGCCGACGGTGCGATCTTCGGCGGCTTCGCGCTCTGGTACGCGGGCCACGGGAACGACAACGTGCTGTGCGCGGTGTCGATCTTCTGTCTGGCCAGCGGCCAGGTGGTGTCGTACACCAAGGCGCGCGGTGAGTCGATCGGGCTGCCGGTCGCCGTCAACGGGCTCGTGGAGCGCGCCGAGCGGCTGGTGATCTCGCTGGTCGCGGCCGGTTTGGCGGGTCTGCACACGTTCGGTGTGCCGGGCATCCAGTGGCTGCTGCCGATCGCCCTGTGGATCGTCGCCGCCGGCAGCCTGGTCACGCTGGTCCAGCGGGTCGTCACCGTCCGCCGTGAGTCCGCGGAGGCGGAGGAGGCCGCTCGGCAGAGCCCCCGCGAGGCCGCGAAATGAGCACCGCGGAGCGGCTCACCGACACGCTGTACGGCCTGGGCTGGAGCACCGTCAAGAAGCTCCCCGAACCCGTCGCGGTCCGGCTCGGCCGCACCATCGCGGACGCCGCCTGGAAACAGCGCGGCAAGGGCGTGCGGCGGCTGGAGAGCAACTACGCGCGCGTGGTGCCCGGCGCGAGCCCCGAGCGGCTCGCCGAACTGTCCCGCGCGGGCATGCGCTCGTACCTGCGCTACTGGATGGAGTCCTTCCGGCTGCCCGCCTGGAGCCGCGAGCGCATAAGGACGGGCTTCGACCCGAAGGACGTTCACCACCTCACCGACGGGCTGGCCTCCCCGCAGGGCGTGATCCTCGCGCTGCCGCACATGGCCAACTACGACCTGGCCGGCGCCTGGGTCACCACCAAGCTGGAGACCCCGTTCACGACGGTCGCCGAGCGGCTGAAGCCCGAGACGCTCTACGACCGTTTCGTCGCCTACCGCGAGGGCCTCGGCATGGAGGTCCTGCCGCACAGCGGGGGCTCCGCCTTCGGCACCCTGGCCCGGCGGCTGCGCGACGGTGGCCTGGTCTGCCTCGTCGCCGACCGTGACCTGTCCGCCTCCGGGGTCGAGGTCGACTTCTTCGGCGAGAAGACCCGGATGCCCGCGGGCCCGGCGCTGCTCGCCCAGCAGACCGGCGCGCTGCTGCTGCCGGTCACCCTCTGGTACGACGACTCGCCCGTCATGCAGGGGCAGGTGCATCCCCCGGTCGAGGTACCGGAGTCAGGCACGCGCGCGGAGAAGACGTCTGTGATGACACAGGCGCTGGCCGACGCCTTCGCCACCGGGATCGCCGACCATCCGGAGGACTGGCACATGCTCCAGCGGCTGTGGCTCGCCGACCTCGACCCCGCGAAGGGACCCTCGTGAGAATCGGGATCGTCTGCCCGTACTCCTGGGACGTGCCCGGTGGCGTCCAGTTCCACATCCGCGACCTCGCCGAGTACTTCCTCCGGCTCGGCCACGAGGTCTCCGTCCTCGCCCCCGCCGACGACGACACCCCGCTGCCGCCGTACGTCGTCTCGGCCGGCCGCGCGGTTCCGGTGCCGTACAACGGCTCGGTGGCCCGGCTGAACTTCGGCTTCCTGTCGGCCGCGCGGGTACGGCGCTGGCTGCACGAGGGCGCCTTCGACGTGGTCCACATCCACGAGCCGACCTCGCCCTCGCTGGGCCTGCTGACCTGCTGGGCGGCGCAGGGCCCCATCGTGGCCACCTTCCACACCTCCAACCCCCGCTCGCGCGCGATGATCGCCGCGTACGCGATCCTCCAGGCCGCCCTGGAGAAGATCAGCGCGCGGATCGCGGTCAGCGAGTACGCCCGGCGCACCCTGGTCGAGCACCTCGGCGGGGACGCGGTGGTCATCCCCAACGGCGTCGACGTGGACTTCTTCGCCAAGGCCGAGCCGAAGCCGGAGTGGCAGGGGGACACCATCGGCTTCATCGGCCGTATCGACGAGCCCCGCAAGGGCCTGCCGGTCCTGATGAAGGCTCTGCCGAAGATCCTGGCGGCTCGCCCCCAGGCCCGCCTTCTGGTCGCCGGCCGGGGTGACGAGGAGGCGGCCGTGGAGGACCTCCCGAAGGAGCTACGCGCGCGCGTGGAGTTCCTCGGCATGATCAGCGACGAGGACAAGGCCCGCTTCCTGCGCAGCGTCGACCTGTACGTCGCGCCCAACACCGGCGGCGAGAGCTTCGGCATCATCCTGGTCGAGGCGATGTCGGCGGGCGCCCCCGTACTCGCCTCCGACCTCGACGCCTTCGTCCAGGTCCTCGACCAGGGCGAGGCCGGCGAACTCTTCGCCAACGAGGACGCCGACGCCCTCGCCGAGGCGGCCGTACACCTGCTGGAGAACCCCGCCCGCCGCACCGAACTACGCGAACGCGGCAGCGCCCACGTACGACGCTTCGACTGGTCCACGGTGGGCGCGGACATCCTGTCGGTCTACGAGACGGTGACAGCCGGCGCGGCAGCGGTCGCGGCGGACGAACGGACGACGGGGTTGCGGGCCCGGTTCGGCCTGGCACGGGACTGACGGTTTGGGCCTGGCCTGGCCTGGCCTGGCCTGGGCGCGGCGCGGTTCGGGCGGGGCCGGGTTCAGGTCTCGTCCGGGAGCGGTGCGGTTCGGCGGGGGCTGGGGCCGGCGGTTCGGGCTTGGCTGGGCCTGGGCCTGGCCCGGCGGGGGACTGGCGCTGGGGTGCCCTTCGGGCCTGGCGGGGACCGGCGCTGGGGTGCCCGGACTCGCATGGGATCGGCACGCGGGGTTCACGGGCCACGTGAGACACGCCTGTGCACCGCGCGGGCCGGTGTCGCACTCGCGCGCGTGGCGTGCGGCGTTCGGCCGGTGTGGGCGCTCGCGAGGGTCGGCCACCGCGCGCTCGGAGCGATCGTAGGGTCCCGGGGCCGGAGCGAGCGACGGATGGTTGACCGGAGTGTGCACGCGCGCGTGAGACGTGCCCGGGGGCCGCGCGGAACTCGTGCGCGACGTGCCGGCCGGCGGGCGGCCGTTGCGGAGGCAGGTCGCCGGGCGGACAGCGTTCGGGCGGCGTCGGACCCGCGCGGTGGATCCTGGCCGCGGGGGACGGACCGCGTGCCGGCTCTTGTGAGGCGTGCCTGCGGAGCGCCCCGGAGGCCGGTGCCGGCTCGCCGTGAGGGGCGCGAGGCGGCAGCCGATAGCCTTCCGGCGTGAGCGCAACCCTCATCTGGATCCTCGTCGTCCTCGTCGCGATCGGCGTCTACCTGAGCTGGACGGCCGGGCGGCTGGACCGGCTGCACGTGCGCATGGACGCCGCGCGGGCCGCACTCGACGCGCAGCTGCTGCGGCGGGCCTCCGTGACGCAGGAACTGGCCACCTCGGGCGTGCTGGACCCGGCCGCCTCGATCGTGCTGTACGAGGCCGCGCACGCGGCCCGGCAGGCCGAGGAGGAGCAGCGGGAGGTCGCGGAGAGCGAGCTGAGCCAGGCGCTGCGCGCGGTCTTCGAGGCCCCGGCGCAGGTGGAGGCCGTACGCGAGGCCCCCGGCGGCGAGGAGGCGGCCCGTGAGCTGGCCGAGGCCGTCCGCCGGGTCCCGATGGCCCGCCGCTTCCACAACGACGCCGTGGGCGCCGCCCGCAGGCTCCGTGAGCACCGCAAGGTCCGCTGGTTCCGGCTCGCCGGCCACGCCCCGTTCCCGCTGGCCTTCGAGATGGACGACGAGCCTCCCACAGCCCTGGTGGAGCGGGACGCCTGAACCCCCGGTGAACCAAAAGGATCCACCGGCTTCCCATTGGCCCTTGCTGTGGCCTGGTCCACTCGCGTTTCCTCTGCTGAGGCAGTCACCCTCTTTCCCTTCAGTGAGGTCATCCGTGTCCACCATCGACAACCAGGCTCCCGAGACCGGTACCGCCCGCGTGAAGCGTGGCATGGCCGAGCAGCTCAAGGGTGGCGTGATCATGGACGTCGTCACGCCGGAGCAGGCGAAGATCGCCGAGGACGCGGGCGCCGTGGCCGTCATGGCCCTGGAGCGGGTCCCGGCCGACATCCGCAAGGACGGCGGCGTGGCCCGTATGTCCGACCCGGACATGATCGAGGGCATCATCAACGCCGTGTCCATCCCGGTCATGGCCAAGTCCCGCATCGGCCACTTCGTCGAGGCCCAGGTGCTGCAGTCCCTCGGCGTCGACTACATCGACGAGTCCGAGGTCCTCACCCCGGCCGACGAGGTCAACCACTCCGACAAGTGGGCCTTCACCACCCCCTTCGTGTGCGGTGCCACCAACCTGGGCGAGGCCCTGCGCCGCATCGCCGAGGGCGCGGCCATGATCCGCTCCAAGGGCGAGGCCGGCACCGGCAACGTCGTCGAGGCCGTCCGCCACCTGCGTCAGATCAAGAACGAGATCGCCCGTCTGCGCGGCTACGACAACAACGAGCTGTACGCCGCCGCCAAGGAGCTGCGCGCCCCGTACGAGCTGGTCAAGGAGGTCGCCGAGCTGGGCAAGCTCCCGGTCGTGCTGTTCTCCGCCGGTGGCGTCGCCACCCCGGCCGACGCGGCCCTCATGCGCCAGCTCGGTGCCGAGGGCGTCTTCGTGGGCTCCGGCATCTTCAAGTCCGGCGACCCGGCCAAGCGCGCCGCCGCCATCGTGAAGGCCACCACCTTCTACGACGACCCGAAGATCATCGCGGATGCCTCCCGCAACCTCGGCGAGGCCATGGTCGGCATCAACTGCGACACCCTCCCCGAGACCGAGCGCTACGCCAACCGCGGCTGGTAATCACCACATGTCCCACGAAGCCCCTGTCATAGGCGTCCTGGCCCTCCAGGGCGACGTACGGGAGCACCTCATCGCCCTGGCCGCGGCCGACGCCGTGGCCAGGCCGGTGCGGCGCCCCGAGGAACTCGCCGAGGTCGACGGTCTCGTCCTGCCCGGCGGCGAGTCCACCACCATCTCCAAGCTGGCCGTCCTGTTCGGCGTGATGGAGCCCCTCCGCGCGCGCGTGCAGGGCGGTATGCCCGTCTACGGCACCTGCGCGGGCATGATCATGCTCGCCGACAAGATCCTCGACCCGCGCTCGGGCCAGGAGACCATCGGCGGCATCGACATGATCGTGCGCCGCAACGCCTTCGGCCGGCAGAACGAGTCCTTCGAGGCCGCGCTCGACGTGCAGGGCATCGAGGGCGATCCTGTGGAGGGCGTCTTCATCCGCGCCCCCTGGGTCGAGTCCGTGGGCGCCGAGACCGAGGTGCTCGCCGAGCACGACGGCCACATCGTCGCCGTCCGCCAGGGCAACGCGCTCGCCACGTCGTTCCACCCGGAACTGACCGGCGACCACCGCGTGCACTCCCTGTTCGTGGACATGGTGCGCGCGAACCGGGCGGCGGAGTCCTTGTAGGATCTCTGGCGTTCGTTATGTAGAGGGTTACGCGAAGGAGACAGGCAGATGTCCGGCCACTCTAAATGGGCTACGACGAAGCACAAGAAGGCCGTGATCGATGCCAAGCGCGGCAAGCTCTTCGCGAAGCTGATCAAGAACATCGAGGTCGCGGCGCGCATGGGCGGCGTCGACCTCGATGGCAACCCGACGCTCTACGACGCGGTCCAGAAGGCCAAGAAGCAGTCGGTCCCGAACAAGAACATCGACTCCGCGATCAAGCGTGGCGGCGGTCTCGAGGCCGGCGGCGCCGACTACGAGACGATCATGTACGAGGGCTACGGCCCCAACGGTGTCGCGGTGCTCATCGAGTGCCTCACCGACAACCGCAACCGCGCCGCCTCCGACGTCCGCGTCGCCATGACCCGCAACGGCGGCAACATGGCCGACCCGGGCTCCGTGGCGTACATGTTCAGCCGCAAGGGCGTCGTCATCGTCCCCAAGGGCGAGCTGACCGAGGACGACGTCCTCGGTGCCGTCCTGGACGCGGGCGCCGAGGAGGTCAACGACCTCGGCGAGACCTTCGAGGTCATCAGCGAGGCCACCGACCTGGTCGCGGTCCGCACCGCCCTCCAGGAGGCCGGCATCGACTACGACTCCGCCGAGTCCAGCTTCGTGCCGTCCGTCCAGGTCGAGCTGGACGAGGAGGGCGCCAAGAAGATCTTCAAGCTGATCGACGCCCTCGAGGACAGCGACGACGTGCAGAACGTCTTCGCGAACTTCGACGTGAGCGACGAGATCATGGAGAAGGTCGAGGCGTAACGCCACCACGGGCTTCGCAGGTCGCACGGGCCGACGGGACACACCCCGTCGGCCCGTCGCGTTGTACGGCGTTGTCAGTGGCACCCGATAGCCTGCACGAACAGGCGATCGGCAGGTGATCGGAGGGAGGGGCGCGTGCGCGTACTGGGGGTGGACCCCGGGCTGACCCGGTGTGGTGTCGGCGTCGTCGAGGGGGTCGCGGGCCAGCCGCTCACCATGCTCGGCGTCGGTGTCGTACGCACGCCCGTGGACGCCGACCTGAGCCACCGTCTCCTCGCCGTGGAGCAGGGCATCGAGCAGTGGCTGGACGAGCACCGGCCCGAGTTCGTCGCCGTGGAGCGCGTCTTCAGCCAGCACAACGTGCGCACGGTGATGGGCACCGCACAGGCCAGCGCGGTCGCCATGCTGTGCGCCGCCCGCCGCGGCATCCCCGTCGCCCTGCACACCCCGAGCGAGGTCAAGGCCGCCGTCACCGGCAGCGGACGGGCCGACAAGGCGCAGGTCGGCGCCATGGTCACCCGGCTGCTCCGGCTGCCGGCGCCGCCCAGGCCGGCCGACGCCGCCGACGCCCTCGCGCTCGCCATCTGCCACATCTGGCGCGCCCCCGCCCAGAACCGGCTCCAGCAGGCGGTCGCCCGCCACACAGTCCACGCAACGAAAGGCCGTACGGCATGATCGCCTTCGTCAGCGGCACGGTCGCCGCGCTCGCCCCCGACGCGGCGGTCGTCGAGGTCGGCGGGGTCGGCATGGCCGTCCAGTGCACGCCGAACACCCTGTCCACGCTCCGCCTCGGCCAGCCCGCCAAGCTGGCGACCTCCCTCGTGGTCCGCGAGGACTCGCTGACCCTGTACGGCTTCGCCGACGACGACGAGCGCCAGGTCTTCGAGCTGCTCCAGACCGCGAGCGGCGTCGGCCCGCGCCTGGCCCAGGCGATGCTCGCCGTGCACACCCCGGACGCGCTGCGCCGCGCCGTCGCCACCGCCGACGAGAGGGCCCTGACCGCCGTCCCCGGCATCGGCAAGAAGGGCGCGCAGAAGCTGCTGCTGGAGCTGAGGGACCGGCTCGGCGAGCCCGTCGGGACGGCCCCCGCGATCGGCGCGCCCGTCACCCAGGGCTGGCGCGACCAGCTGCACGCGGCCCTCATCGGCCTCGGCTACGCCACGCGGGAGGCCGACGAGGCGGTGGCCGCCGTGACCCCCCAGGCCGAGGCCGCCGACGGCACCCCACAGGTGGGACAGCTGCTGAAGGCCGCCCTGCAGACCCTGAACCGCGCCCGCTGACCCCACGACGATCGAGGCACACCACATGAACTGGGACGACAGCACCGACAACCCCGCCCCCGAGGCGCTCGTCGGTCCCGCCGCGGAGCGGCTGGTGGGCTCTGTCGCCGACGGGGAGGACCAGGCCGTCGAGGCCGCCCTGCGCCCCAAGGACCTCGGCGAGTTCATCGGCCAGGAGAAGGTCCGCGAACAGCTCGACCTCGTGCTGCGGGCCGCACGCGCGCGGGGCGCCACCGCCGACCATGTGCTGCTCTCCGGCGCGCCCGGCCTCGGCAAGACCACCCTGTCGATGATCATCGCGGCCGAGATGGGCGCCCCCATCCGCATCACCTCGGGCCCCGCCATCCAGCACGCAGGCGACCTCGCCGCGATCCTCTCCTCCCTCCAGGAGGGCGAGGTCCTCTTCCTCGACGAGATCCACCGCATGTCCCGGCCCGCCGAGGAGATGCTGTACATGGCGATGGAGGACTTCCGCGTCGACGTCATCGTCGGCAAGGGCCCCGGCGCCACCGCCATCCCGCTCGAGCTGCCCCCGTTCACCCTGGTCGGCGCCACCACGCGCGCGGGCCTGCTGCCGCCCCCGCTGCGCGACCGCTTCGGCTTCACCGCGCACATGGAGTTCTACGAGCCGCACGAGCTGGAGCGGGTCGTGCACCGCTCGGCGCACCTGCTGGACGTCGGGATCGAGCCGGACGGCGCCGCCGAGATCGCCGGCCGCTCCCGCGGCACGCCCCGTATCGCCAACCGCCTGCTGCGCCGCGTCCGCGACTACGCGCAGGTCAAGGCGGACGGCCTGATCACCCGGGAGATCGCCGCGGCCGCCCTCGCGGTCTACGAGGTCGACGCCCGCGGCCTCGACCGGCTGGACCGCGCCGTGCTGGAGGCCCTGCTGAAACTGTTCGGCGGCGGCCCGGTCGGCCTGTCCACGCTCGCCGTCGCCGTGGGGGAGGAGCGCGAGACCGTCGAGGAGGTCGCCGAACCGTTCCTCGTCCGCGAGGGACTGCTCGCCCGCACCCCGCGCGGCCGGGTCGCCACGCCCGCCGCGTGGGCGCACCTCGGCCTGACCCCGCCGCGTGCCGCAGCCGGGGGGAGCGGTCAGCAGGACCTGTTCGGCAGCTGACGGCGCCGTGCTGCCCAAGTGACGGCTGTGGCGGGGGTGAAGGCAGTGGCGAAGGCACCGGCGAGGGCATTGGCGGGGTCAGGAACCCAGGTGCCATGCTGAGCGTTGTTCCATGCACGCGGACTCGCTTAGACTCCGCCGATGCCGCCTTTGCGGGTGGCGCCGACCCACACCCCCATCAACAGGCCGCTTCCCGTCGCGGTCGCGCGAAGGAAACCCCGTCCCGTGAATGCCTTTACCCTTCTCCCCTTCATCGTGCTCATCGCGGCCATGTTCCTGATGACGCGCTCGGCCAAGAAGAAGCAGCAGCAGGCCGCCTCCATGCGGAACGAGATGCAGCCCGGCTCCGGTGTCCGCACGATCGGGGGAATGTACGCGACGGTCAAGGAGGTCAACGAGGACACGGTCCTCCTGGACGCCGGACCGGGCGTCGACCTCCTCTTCGCCAAGAACGCGATCGGCGCCGTGCTCACCGACGACGAGTACAACCGCATCGTCCACGGCATCGAGCACGACCTGAAGTCCGACGCCGACATCGTCCCGGACGACGCCTCCTCCCTCACCGAGACCGACGAGTCCGACTCGCCCGCTGCCGCCGCCTCCGACGACAAGGCCGTTGATCTCGGTAAGAAGGACGCCGACGAGGACGGAACCGACGCGGCCGAGGCCGCCGAGGCCAAGGCCGACGACGAGCCGAAGAAGACCGACGGCGACTCCGACGCGAAGTAGTCACGCCCCGGTGGTGCGCCAGGCGGCATAATCACGCCCCGCGCACCACCGGGCGCGTCTGTTTCACGGGAGTCCG
Organism: Streptomyces sp. NPDC020192; assembly: GCF_044388685.1. Taxonomy (NCBI): domain Bacteria; kingdom Bacillati; phylum Actinomycetota; class Actinomycetes; order Kitasatosporales; family Streptomycetaceae; genus Streptomyces; species Streptomyces sp. NPDC020192. Next base: position 328,615 of record NZ_JBIRXG010000004.1, read on the forward strand.
ACACCATGTCATGGCCGACCGCGCCGACCAGGTCGCGGGGCGGCCCGAGAGGGAGTACGAGAAGGTGGCAGCACCTAAGAGGGGCCGGAGCGCGAGCGCCCAGAGCAAGCCAGGGCGCTCGCTGGCCCTCATTCTGATCGCCATCGTGGCGCTCACCGGAGGCATGTTCCTCTCCGGGAACAAGACTCCGCGTCTCGGCATCGACCTCGCCGGTGGTACGAGCATCACGCTCAAGGCGAAGGCCGACCAGGGGTCCGCGATCAACAAGGCCAATATGGACACCGCGGTCGACATCATGAACCGCCGTGTCAACGGCCTCGGCGTCTCCGAGGCGGAGGTGCAGACCCAGGGGAACGACAACATCATCGTCAACATCCCCAAGGGCACCAACTCCAAGGAAGCGCAAGCGCAGGTCGGCACCACCGCCAAGCTGTACTTCCGCCCGGTCCTGGCCAGCGAGCCCAGCGGCACCGCCACGCCGAGCCCCTCGCCGAGCGCGTCCTCCAGCGGCAGCTCCTCGCCGAAGCCGGGCGCGAAGGCGAGCACGAGCCCCTCCGCGAACGCCTCCCCGTCGGCCTCGAACAAGGCGGACAACGGCAAGGCCAAGGCGTCGTCTCCCACGGCTTCGGCCACCTCCCAGGGCCGCGCCGTCACCGACGCGCTGAAGGCCGGCTCCACCCCCTCGCCGAGCACGTCCGCCTCCGGCAGCGCCAAGCCGTCGGCCACCCCCTCGGCCCCCGCCAGTGGCGCCGCCGCGGACGCCGCCAAGCTCCGGGCCCAGTACGCCGCCCTGAACTGCACCAAGCCCGCGGACCGCGCCAACGCCGGCAAGAGCGCCAAGCCCGGCGACCCCACCGTGGCCTGCGGCCAGATCCGCGGCGCCTGGTACAAGTACGTGCTCGGCCCGGTCGCCGTGGACGGCACCGAGGTGAAGAAGGCGCAGGCCGTCTTCGACACCCAGGGCGCCTCCGGCTGGCAGGTCCAGATGACCTTCACCTCCAGCGGCTCCAAGAAGTTCGCGAACGTCACCGGTGAGCTGGCCAAGAACCAGCAGCCGCAGAACGAGTTCGCGATCGTCCTGGACGGCGACGTCGTCTCCAGCCCGTACGTGCAGTCCGCCATCACCGGCGGCCAGGCGGAGATCTCCGGCAGCTTCACCCAGCAGGACGCCCAGAGCCTGGCCAACATGCTGTCGTACGGCGCGCTGCCGCTGTCCTTCCAGGAGCAGTCCGTCACCACCGTCACCGCCGCGCTCGGTGGTGAGCAGCTGCACGCCGGTCTGCTCGCGGGCGCGATCGGCCTCGCGCTGGTCGTGCTCTACCTGGTGGTCTACTACCGCGGTCTGTCGCTCGTCGCGATGGCCTCGCTGCTGGTCTCCGCGATCCTCACCTACGTGATCATGTCGCTGCTCGGCCCCGCCATCGGCTTCGCGCTGAACCTGCCGGCCGTCTGCGGTGCCATCGTCGCCATCGGTATCACCGCCGACTCGTTCATCGTGTACTTCGAACGGATCCGGGACGAGATCCGTGAGGGCCGCTCGCTGCGCCCCGCCGTCGAGCGGGCCTGGCCGCGTGCCCGGCGCACCGTCCTCGTCTCCGACTTCGTCTCGTTCCTCGCCGCCGCCGTCCTGTTCATCGTCACCGTCGGCAAGGTCCAGGGCTTCGCGTTCACGCTCGGCCTGACCACCGTGCTCGACGTGGTCGTCGTCTTCCTCTTCACCAAGCCGCTCATGACGCTCCTCGCCCGCCGCACGTTCTTCGCGAACGGCCACAAGTGGTCCGGACTCGACCCGAAGAGCCTGGGTGCCAAGGCACCGCTGCGCCGCACCCGCCGTCCCGCCGGTCCCGCCACCGGCTCTGCCGACCCGAAGGAGGCGTGAGCGATGTCGAAACTCGGCAACCTCGGCGCTCGACTGCACCGCGGCGAGATCTCCTACGACTTCGTCGGCAAGCGCAAGATCTGGTACGGCGTCTCCATCCTGATCACCATCACGGCCATCCTCGGCCTGGCGGTGCGCGGGCTGAACATGGGCATCGAGTTCAAGGGCGGCGCGGTCTTCACCACGCCGACCCACATGAGCACCTCGGTCGCCCAGGCGGAGAACTACGCCAAGAGCGCCTCCGGTCACGAGGCGATCGTGCAGAAGCTCGGCAACGGCAGCCTGCGCATCCAGATCGCCGGCATCGACACCGGCCAGTCCGACAAGATCAAGCAGGACCTGGCCAAGGACCTGAACCTCAACCCCGAGAAGCTCGCCGCCGACCTGGTCGGCCCGAGCTGGGGGCAGCAGATCGCCAACAAGGCCTGGGAGGGCCTGGCGATCTTCATGGTGCTCGTCGTGATCTACCTGGCCATCGCCTTCGAGTGGCGCATGGCCATCGCGGCCCTCGTCGCACTGATCCACGACATCACCATCACGACCGGTATCTACGCCCTCGTCGGCTTCGAGGTCACGCCCGGTACGGTCATCGGTCTGCTCACCATCCTCGGTTACTCGCTCTACGACACGGTCGTCGTCTTCGACAGCCTCAAGGAGCAGACGAAGGACATCACCAGGCAGACCCGCTGGACCTACAGCGACATCGCCAACCGGTCGATCAACGGCACCCTGGTCCGCTCCATCAACACCACGGTCGTGGCCCTGCTGCCGGTGGCGGGCCTGCTGTTCATCGGCGGTGGCTTCCTCGGCGCCGGCACGCTGAACGACATCTCGCTGTCGCTGTTCGTCGGCCTCGCGGCCGGTGCCTACTCGTCGATCTTCATCGCCACCCCGCTCGTCGCCGACCTCAAGGAGCGCGAGCCGGCGATGAAGGCCCTCACCAAGCGGGTCCTGGCCAAGCGCGCCCAGGCCGCCGCCGAGGAGGACCTCGCGGTCGACCGCGCCGCCGTGGCGGACGACGAGGACGGCGCCCCCGCCGTCGTGGGCCCCCGCAGCCGGGGCCGCGGCCGAGCCTCCGGGAAGCGCCGATGACCGAGCTCGCAGACATCACAGGGCTGCTGCTCAGCCGTATCCGTGACGTCGCCGACTATCCCGAGCCGGGCGTGATGTTCAAGGACATCACCCCGCTCCTCGCGGACCCGGCCGCGTTCACGGCGCTCACCGACGCGCTCGCCGAGATCGCGGCCGACACCGGCGCGACCAAGGTCGTCGGCCTGGAGGCCCGGGGCTTCATCCTCGGCGCCCCGGTCGCCGTCCGCGCCGGCCTCGGTTTCATCCCGGTCCGCAAGGCGGGCAAGCTGCCCGGAGCGACGCTGCGCCAGGCGTACGACCTGGAGTACGGCTCGGCCGAGATCGAGGTCCACGCCGAGGACCTGACCGCCGGCGACCGCGTCCTGATCGTGGACGACGTCCTCGCGACGGGCGGTACGGCCGAGGCGGCGATCCACCTCATCCAGCGCGCCGGAGCCGAGGTCTCGGGCCTGGCGGTGCTGATGGAACTGGGCTTCCTGGCCGGCCGCGCCCGCCTGACCCCGGCCCTCGGCGAGGCTCCGCTGGAGGCCCTGCTCCAGGTCTGACCAGCCCTGCCCCCATCGTCGTACGGCCGTCCCGGTACCTCGCCGGGGCGGCCGTACGCATGTGAGGGGCACCCGCGACCACCACCCCCGGGACACCGCCCGCACCCCTTCCGAACACCCGGAATCCACCTTCCGGAATCCGGCGGAAGCCTCCCGCGTTGCACAGGTAGACGGTCCTCACAGCCGCCTGAAGGCGATGACCAGCCGCAGGATCGCTACCATGGGGTCTCCGGAGCCTGACCGGGGGACCCGGATCGCGCACGAGGAGCCCTCTTGCCAGACGAGGCCCAGCACCTGACCGCCGCAAAGCCCGAGTCCGCCTCGGCTGCCGCGGCGAAGCCCGCGCCGCACGCGTCCGACGCGAAGAACGACATCCGCGGGCCGATCGAGCACGCCCAGGCCGCGCCTGTCGAGAAGGCTGCCGAGGCCTCCCGTCCCAAGCCGGCCCCGCCCGAGCGCCCGGTGCAGCCCCCTGTCGTGCGCCAGCCCGCCGGCCAGCCCGTCCGCACCGGCTCCTCCAACCGCGTCCGCGCCCGCCTGGCCCGCCTCGGCGTCCAGCGCGCGAACCCGTACAACCCGGTCCTGGAGCCCCTGCTGCGGATAGTGCGCAGCAACGACCCCAAGATCGAGAACTCGACGCTCCGGCAGATCGAGCGCGCCTACCAGGTCGCCGAGCGCTGGCACCGCGGTCAGAAGCGCAAGAGCGGCGACCCGTACATCACGCACCCGCTCGCCGTCACCACCATCCTCGCCGAGCTGGGCATGGACCCGGCCACGCTCATGGCGGGCCTGCTGCACGACACCGTCGAGGACACCGAGTACGGCCTCGACCAGCTGCGCCGCGACTTCGGCGACACCGTCGCCCTGCTCGTCGACGGCGTCACCAAGCTGGACAAGGTCAAGTTCGGCGAGGCCGCGCAGGCCGAGACCGTGCGCAAGATGGTCGTGGCGATGGCCAAGGACCCGCGTGTCCTGGTCATCAAGCTCGCCGACCGCCTGCACAACATGCGCACCATGCGCTATCTCAAGCGCGAGAAGCAGGAGAAGAAGGCGCGGGAGACGCTGGAGATCTACGCTCCGCTCGCCCACCGCCTCGGCATGAACACCATCAAGTGGGAGCTGGAGGACCTCGCGTTCGCGATCCTCTACCCCAAGATGTACGACGAGATCGTACGGCTCGTCGCCGAGCGCGCGCCCAAGCGGGACGAGTACCTGGCCATAGTGACCGACGAGGTCCAGGCCGACCTCCGGGCCGCCCGGATCAAGGCGACCGTCACCGGCCGCCCGAAGCACTACTACAGCGTCTACCAGAAGATGATCGTGCGAGGCCGCGACTTCGCCGAGATCTACGACCTGGTGGGTATCCGTGTCCTCGTCGACACGGTCCGCGACTGTTACGCCGCCCTCGGCACCGTGCACGCGCGATGGAACCCGGTCCCCGGCCGGTTCAAGGACTACATCGCGATGCCCAAGTTCAACATGTACCAGTCGCTGCACACGACGGTCATCGGACCCAACGGCAAGCCGGTCGAGCTGCAGATCCGCACCTTCGACATGCACCGCCGCGCCGAGTACGGCATCGCCGCGCACTGGAAGTACAAGCAGGAGGCCGTCGCCGGCGCCTCCAAGGTGCGCACCGACGTGCCCAGGGCCGGCAAGAAGGACGACCACCTCAACGACATGGCGTGGCTGCGCCAGCTGCTGGACTGGCAGAAGGAGACCGAGGACCCCGGCGAGTTCCTGGAGTCCCTGCGCTTCGACCTGTCCCGCAACGAGGTCTTCGTGTTCACCCCCAAGGGTGACGTCATCGCCCTGCCCGCGGGGGCCACGCCCGTCGACTTCGCGTACGCCGTCCACACAGAGGTCGGCCACCGCACCATAGGGGCGCGGGTCAACGGCAGACTCGTACCGCTCGAGTCCACCCTGGACAACGGCGACCTGGTCGAGGTCTTCACCTCCAAGGCGGCCGGTGCCGGCCCGTCCCGCGACTGGCTGGGCTTCGTCAAGTCACCGCGCGCCCGCAACAAGATCCGGGCCTGGTTCTCCAAGGAGCGCCGGGACGAGGCGATCGAGCAGGGCAAGGACGCCATCGTCCGGGCGATGCGCAAGCAGAACCTGCCGATCCAGCGCATCCTCACCGGTGACTCCCTCGTCACGCTCGCGCACGAGATGCGCTACTCGGACATCTCCGCGCTGTACGCGGCGATCGGCGAGGGCCATGTCTCCGCGCAGAACATCGTGCAGAAGCTCGTCCAGGCCCTCGGCGGCGAGGAGGCGGCCACCGAGGAGATCGACGAGACGGTCCCGCCGTCCCGCACCCGCGGCCGCAAGCGCCGCTCCAGCGCCGACCCGGGCGTCGTCGTCAAGGGCGTCGACGACGTGTGGGTCAAGCTGGCCCGCTGCTGCACGCCCGTCCCCGGCGACCCGATCATCGGCTTCGTCACGCGCGGCAGCGGCGTATCGGTTCACCGCAGCGACTGCGTCAACGTCGAGTCACTGTCCCGCGAGCCCGAGCGCATCCTCGACGTCGAGTGGGCGCCCACCCAGTCCTCGGTCTTCCTCGTCGCCATCCAGGTCGAGGCCCTGGACCGCTCCCGGCTGCTGTCGGACGTCACCCGCGTCCTGTCCGACCAGCACGTCAACATCCTCTCCGCGGCCGTCCAGACCTCCCGCGACCGGGTGGCCACCTCCCGGTTCACCTTCGAGATGGGCGACCCGAAGCACCTCGGCCACGTCCTGAAGGCCGTACGGGGCGTCGAGGGCGTGTACGACGTGTACCGCGTGACCTCGGGACGCAGCCGGTCGTAGCCCGCGCACACGGACATGCGAAAGGCCCCGTACGCGCCGTACGGGGCCTTTCACCTGGGCATCGGGGAATCAGCCGCCGAACTCCTGCAGGCCCTTCAGAGCCTGGTCCAGGAGCGCCTGGCGGCCCTCCAGCTCGCGCTCCAGCTTGTCGGCCCTCGCGTTGTTGCCCTGGCCGCGCGCCTGCTCGATCTGCGTCTTCAGCTTGTCCACGGCGGCCTGCAGCTGACCGGTCAGCCCCTCGGCACGCGCGCGTGCCTCCGGGTTCGTCCGGCGCCACTCGGCCTCCTCGGCCTCCTGGATCGCCCGCTCGATGGCGTGCATCCGGCCCTCGACCTTCGGTCGCGCGTCCCGCGGGACATGGCCGATGGCCTCCCAGCGCTCGTTGATCGAGCGGAAGGCGGCCCGGGCGGCCTTGAGGTCCGTGACCGGGAGGATCTTCTCGGCCTCCTCGGCCAGCTCCTCCTTCAGCTTCAGGTTCTCCGACTGCTCCGCGTCCCGCTCGGCGAAGACCGAGCTGCGGGCGGCGAAGAACACGTCCTGGGCGCCGCGGAAGCGGTTCCACAGGTCGTCCTCGTGCTCGCGCTGGGCGCGGCCCGCGGCCTTCCACTCCGTCATCAGCTCGCGGTAGCGGGCCGCCGTCACACCCCAGTCCGTCGAACCCTGGAGCGACTCGGCCTCGGCGACCAGCCGCTCCTTGGTCCTGCGGGCCTCCTCGCGCTGCGCGTCCAGCTGTGCGAAGTGCGCCTTGCGCCGCTTGGAGAACGCCGAGCGGGCGTGCGAGAAGCGGTGCCACAGCTCGTCGTCGGACTTGCGGTCGAGCCGCGGCAGACCCTTCCACGTGTCCACCAGCGACCGCAGCCGCTCACCGGCGGCCCGCCACTGGTCGGACTGCGCCAGCTGCTCGGCCTCGGTGACCAGGTCCTCCTTGGCCTGGCGGGCCTCGTCGGACTGCTTGGCCCGCTGCTGCTTGCGCTCCTCACGGCGTGCCTCGACGGTCTCCACGAGCTTGTCCAGCCGCTGACGGAGCGCGGCCAGGTCGCCGACCGCGTGGTGCGCGTCCACCTGCTCGCGCAGGTGGTCGATCGCGGTCTGGGCGTCCTTCGCCGACAGGTCGGTGGTCTGCACTCGCTTCTCGAGGAGGCCGATCTCGACAACCAGGCCCTCGTACTTGCGCTCGAAGTAGGCAAGCGCCTCCTCAGGGGAGCCGGCCGCCCAGGATCCGACGACCTGCTCGCCGTCGGCCGTACGCACGTACACGGTCCCCGTCTCGTCGACGCGGCCCCACGGGTCGCTGCTCACAGCGCCTCCTCCACATGATGCCTGCGAGGGGCCTCAGTGCCCCCGGGCATCGTCCACAGTTTCGTCACGGCCAACATAGGCGACCAGCGGGTTGCCTGTCCGCATCCAGCGCGACCGAAAATTCCGCAGTTGGCCGTCTTGGGGTTCAAGGCGGCGTCAGGACTTCGTCACCGTCGCCTTGTTGATCACCACGGTCGCGTTCGGCGCGGTGTTGCCCGAGGTCGGGTCGGCCGCCTGCGCACCGGCCGCGGCGATCTTCTGCAGCACCTTCATGCCGGCCGCCGAGACGGTGCCGAAGGGCGTGTAGGTGGGCGGCAGCGGGCTGTCCTTGTAGACCAGGAAGAACTGGCTGCCGCCGGTGTGCTTCTGACCGGTGTTGGCCATCGCCACCGTGCCCGCCGGGTACGTGTTGCCCTTCAGGCTCTTGTCCTTCAGGTTCTCGTCCGGGAGCGTGTAGCCCGGCCCGCCCATGCCCGTGCCCTGCGGGTCGCCGCACTGGAGCACGAAGATGCCGTCCGTGGTCAGACGGTGGCACTTGGTGTGGTCGAAGTAGCCCTGGCCGGCCAGGAAGTCGAACGAGTTCACCGTGTGCGGGGCCGCCGTCTTCAGCGCGATGTCGATGTCACCGCACGTCGTCGCGAGCTTCATCGCGTACGACGCCGACGTGTCGATCGTCATCGCCGGCTCCTTCTTCCAGCTCAGCTTCTTCACCGAACCGGCCGCCGGCTTCGCGCACGGGTCCGCGGCCTTGCTGGTCGGCGAGGCGCTCGGCGTGACGTCGGCGGCGGTGTTGGTCTTCTTGCCGTCGTTCTTCAGCACGCCGGTCGTGTACAGCGCGACACTGCCGATCACGACCACGCCCAGTACCGACGCGATCACCGAGTTGCGCAGGCGGGCCTTGCGGCGCGCCTCGGTGCGCCGCTGCTGCTGCCGCAAGAACTTCTCCCGGGCGAGCTGACGCCGCCGCTGCTCCTGGCTGACCACCGGGTTCTCTCCTCATGCGTGTCGTGTGTCGACCGGTACGCGTGCGTTCTCGTGAGCCGACCGTTGCGTGTAGCCCCGTACCGTATATGGGTTCGCTGAGGAAACGGCAGCGCCGGTAGGCTCTGGACCACAGCTTGTGGCCACCCGTATCGACACAACGAAGGACGATCGTGCTCATTGCCGGGTTCCCCGCCGGGGCCTGGGGGACGAACTGTTATCTCGTCGCCCCCGCCGCCGGTGAGGAGTGCGTGATCATCGACCCCGGCCACCAGGCCGCCGAAGGCGTCGAGGAAGCACTGAAGAAGCATCGGCTCAAGCCCGTCGCCGTCGTCCTCACCCACGGCCACATCGATCACGTGGCCTCGGTCGTCCCGGTCTGCGGCGCCCATGACGTACCGGCCTGGATCCACCCCGAGGACCGGTACATGATGAGCGACCCCGAGAAGGCGCTCGGCCGCTCCATCGGCGCGCCGCTGATGGGCGAGCTGACCGTGGGGGAGCCGGACGACGTCCGCGAGCTGACGAACGGCACCACCCTCGACCTGGCCGGCCTGGAGTTCTCCGTCGCGCACGCGCCGGGCCATACCAGGGGGTCGGTGACCTTCCGGATGCCCGAGACCGCCGACATCCCGTCGGTGTTCTTCTCCGGGGATCTGCTGTTCGCCGGCTCCATCGGACGCACCGACCTGCCGGGCGGATCCATGGCGGACATGCTCGAGTCGCTGGCCCGCGTGTGCCTGCCGCTCGACGACTCCACCGTGGTGCTGTCCGGCCACGGCCCCCAGACGACCATCGGCCAGGAGCGCACCGCCAACCCCTATCTGCGGCAGGTGGCGGCCGGCCAGGGAGCGGGCATGAATGCCGCTCCCCGACGAGGAATGTGACGAGAGAGCTTTTCGTGAGTACCTTCCAGGCCCCCAAGGGCACCTACGACCTGATCCCGCCGCGTTCCGCGAAGTTCCTCGCCGTGCGCGAGGCGATCGCGACCCCGCTGCGCGACTCCGGCTACGGCTACGTCGAGACCCCCGGCTTCGAGAACGTCGAGCTGTTCGCGCGCGGCGTCGGCGAGTCCACCGACATCGTGACCAAGGAGATGTACGCCTTCGAGACCAAGGGCGGCGACAGGCTCGCCCTGCGCCCCGAGGGCACGGCCTCCGTGCTGCGCGCGGCTCTGGAGGCCAACCTGCACCGGCAGGGCAACCTCCCGGTCAAGCTCTGGTACTCGGGCTCGTACTACCGCTACGAGCAGCCGCAGGCGGGCCGTTACCGGCACTTCTCCCAGGTCGGCGCCGAGGCGATCGGCGCGGAGGACCCCGCCCTGGACGCCGAGCTGATCATCCTGGCCGACCAGGCGTACCACTCGCTGGGCCTCAGCAACTTCCGCATCCTGCTGAACAGCCTGGGCGACAAGGAGTGCCGGCCGGTGTACCGGGCCGCGCTGCAGGACTTCCTGCGCGGCCTGGACCTCGACGAGGACACCCGCCGGCGCGTCGACATCAACCCCCTCCGGGTCCTCGACGACAAGCGCGAGTCGGTCCAGAAGCAGCTCGCGGGCGCCCCGCTGCTGCGCGACTACCTGTGCGACGCGTGCAAGGCCTACCACGAGGAGGTCCGCGGACTGCTCACCGAGGCGGGCGTCACCTTCGAGGACGACCTGAAGCTGGTGCGCGGCCTGGACTACTACACCCGTACGACCTTCGAGTTCGTGCACGACGGTCTGGGCTCGCAGTCCGCGGTGGGCGGCGGCGGCCGCTACGACGGCCTGTCCGAGATGATCGGCGGCCCGGCACTGCCCTCCGTCGGCTGGGCCCTGGGCGTCGACCGCACGGTCCTCGCCCTCGAGGCGGAGGGCATCGAGCTGGACCTCCCGTCCTCGACGTCGGTCTACGCCGTCCCGCTCGGTGAGGAGGCCCGCCGCGTCCTGTTCGCCAAGGTCACCGAGCTGCGCAAGGCGGGCATCGCGGCGGACTTCTCGTACGGCGGGAAGGGCCTGAAGGGCGCCATGAAGAACGCCAACCGCAGTGGCGCCCGCTACGCCCTTGTGGCCGGCGAACGCGACCTCGCCGAGGGCGTCGTCCAGCTGAAGGACATGGAGTCCGGCGACCAGACGGCGATCGCCCTGGACGCGGTCCTGCCGGAACTGCGCTCCCGGCTCGGCCAGTAGCCCCCGTGAGGAGGGCGCCGGAACCCTCCGGCGCCCTCCTCACTGCTCCAGCAACCCGTACCGCATGGCACGGGTGACGGTCGCCGTCCGGTCGTCCACCTCCAACTTGCCCAAGATGCGCAGCAGGTGGGTCTTCACCGTCGACTCGCCGATGAACAGGGGCGGCCGATCTCCGCACAGCAGGTAGCCCGCCGCGCCCGCCTCCACGGCTCGCAGGATGTCCCGGTCCGTCTCGTACGTCGTCAGGACGATCACCCGGCACGGCAGCCCGGCCGCGGTCATCCGCACGATCGAGTCCACGCCTCCGCCACCCGGCATCCGCAGGTCCATCAGCACGATGTCCGGGCGCAGTTCCGCCGCCAGTGCCTCCGCCCGAGGCCCGCTCGCCGCGTCGCCGACCACCTCCAGGTCCGGCTCGGCGCTCAGCATGGCGCGCAGTCCCTCCCGTACGACGGGATGGTCGTCGGCCAGGACGATCCGGATCACGGCCCCTCACTCCCCACGGGGACCGGCACGGGCAGGCGTACGGTCACCGTCGTACCGTCGCCCGGTGCGCTGCGGACGGCCGCGGTGCCCTCCACTTCGGCGGCGCGGGCGCGCAGCCCCGCCAGACCGTATCCGGTCGAGACGGCGGCGGGGTCGAAGCCGCAGCCGTCGTCGTGGACGGAGAGCTCGTCGACATGATCCCGGAGGCCGTCATCGCGGGCACGTACAGCTGGGACGCGGTGATCCCGGCGCCCCCGCCGTCGTCGTGGAAGATCGACGCGAACAGGAACAGGAACACCACGGGGAAGGCGAAGGTGAACACCACCTGTTCGCGCTGCCGGAAGAACTGCCTGATCTCCAGGCCGCCCCGCAGCAGACCGATCCGCCAGGCGCCGGGCAGGGATCCGGCGGCCGCGCGGTCGGTGGCTCGTACGGTGGTCGTGGTCATCGCACGGCCTCCTGTCCGGCCAGCCGGAGGTAGACGTCCTCCAGGGTGGGGCGGGTCACGGCCAGCCCGGGGATCTCGCCGTCGAAGCGGCCCATGAGCGCGGCGACGGTCCGGGTCGGCAGGTCGGTGTGCTCCGTGCGCGGGGAGCCGTCGGGTTCCGTCCAGGCCACGGTGGCCTCACCGCCGTACCGCCGGCGCAGCTCGTCGGGTGAGCACTCGGCGACGACGTGGCCCTTCGTGACGACGGCGAGGCGGTCCGCGAGGGTCTCGGCCTCTTCCAGGTAGTGCGTGGTGAGCAGGATCGTGGTGCCCTCGTCGGCGAGCAGCCGGATCAGGTCCCGGAACCGGCGCCGGGCGCCCGGGTCGAAGCCGGTGGTCGGTTCGTCCAGGAGCAGCAGCTCGGGGCCGCCGATCACGCCGAGTGCCACGTCGAGGCGGCGCCGCTGGCCGCCCGAGAGGGACTTGACGCGGCTGTCGGCCTTCGCGTCCAGGCCGACCAGGTGGAGGACCTCCTCCGGGTCGCGCGGGCGCGGGTAAGTAGCGGGCGAAGTGCCGTACCGTCTCGCGGACCGTCAACTCGGCGGGCGTCGATTCGTCCTGCCAGACGATTCCCACACGGGACCTCCACGCGCGCGTGCCCGTCGCCGGGTCCGCGCCGAGGACGGACACCTCGCCCGCGTCCCGGGACCGGTTGCCCTGGAGGATCTCCACCGTGGTGCTCTTGCCCGCGCCATTGGGCCCGAGCAGCCCGAACACCTCACCGCGCCGGATTCCGAGATCGAGACCGTCGACCGCGGTCACGCCCCCGTACCGCTTGCGCAGTCCCCGGATGTCCACCGCGCGTTCGTTCGCGTGTGCTGTCATGCCCCCGAGCTTCGGCCGGAACCGAACGGTCCGTGACCACCGTGCGTACCTCCTTATGTCCTCTGAACGGTGGACACACATGCGCGTGCGGCACAATGACCCGTGCCCGAAGATGGTCCAACTCTCAAGCGACGGAATCGGCGGATGAGCAAGACGACAGTCACAGACCTCTCCACGGAGCCCGGGCCCGAGCGTGCCGCCGACGCACCCCGCACGGTGGGCGGCAGCCGCGCCTTCGCCCTGCTGCTGGTGATCACCGGTGCGGCCGGACTGCTGGCGGCCTGGGTCATCACGCTCGACAAGAACAAGATCCTCGAAGCGAAGATCGCGGGGAAGACGTTCACGCCGGGCTGCAGTGTCAATCCGATCGTGTCCTGCGGCAGCGTCATGGAGAGCAAGCAGGCCGCGGCCTTCGGCTTCCCCAACCCCTGGCTCGGCCTGGTCTGCTACGGCATCGTCATCTGCGTCGGCATGAGCCTGCTGGGCCGCGCCCGCTTCCCGCGCTGGTACTGGCTGACCTTCAACTTCGGCACGCTCTTCGGCGTCGGCTTCGTCACCTGGCTGCAGTTCCAGTCCCTGTACCGGATCAACGCGCTGTGCCTGTGGTGCTCGCTGGCCTGGGTCGCGACGATCACCATGTTCTGGTTCGTGACCTCGTTCAACGTCCGCAACGACTTCCTGCCGGCCCCGCGCTGGCTGAAGTCCTTCCTCGGCGAGTTCACCTGGGTCGTCCCGGTCACCCACTGCGGCATCATCGCCATGCTGATCCTCACCCGCTGGGGCAGCCAGCTCTGGGCCTGACCCCGGGGCGGACGGCATTGTCAGTGCCGTGTCTTAGGGTTTCAGCGTGGAACCCGACCTCTTCACCGCAGCGGCGGAAGAACGCCAGGAGAAGGACCCGGCAGGCAGCCCCCTGGCGGTGCGGATGCGCCCGCGCACCCTCGACGAGGTCGTGGGCCAGCAGCATCTGCTGAAGCCCGGCTCCCCGCTGCGCCGGCTGGTCGGCGAGGGCTCCGGCGGCCCCGCCGGACCGTCCTCGGTGATCCTCTGGGGCCCGCCCGGCACCGGCAAGACGACGCTCGCGTACGTCGTCTCCAAGGCGACGAACAAGCGGTTCGTGGAGCTGTCCGCGATCACCGCGGGCGTCAAGGAGGTCCGCGCGGTCATCGACGGCGCCCGCCGCGCCACCGGCGGTTTCGGCAAGGAGACCGTCCTCTTCCTGGACGAGATCCACCGCTTCAGCAAGGCCCAGCAGGACTCCCTGCTCCCGGCGGTCGAGAACCGCTGGGTGACGCTGATCGCGGCCACGACGGAGAACCCGTACTTCTCGGTGATCTCCCCGCTGCTCTCCCGCTCCCTCCTGCTCACCCTCGAACCGCTCACCGACGACGACATCCGGGGCCTGCTCCAGCGGGCCCTGAGCGACGAGCGCGGCCTGAAGGACGCCGTCGGCCTGCCCGACGACACCGCGGAGCATCTGCTGCGCATCGCCGGCGGCGACGCCCGCCGCGCCCTGACCGCCCTGGAGGCCGCGGCCGGAGCCGCCCTGGACCAGGGCGAGCGCGAGATCAGCCTGCAGACGCTGGAGCAGACGGTCGACCGGGCCGCGGTGAAGTACGACCGCGACGGCGACCAGCACTACGACGTGGCCAGCGCCCTCATCAAGTCCATCCGCGGCTCCGACGTCGACGCGGCCCTGCACTACCTGGCCCGCATGATCGAGGCCGGCGAGGACCCCCGCTTCATCGCCCGCCGCCTGATGATCTCCGCGAGCGAGGACATCGGCCTGGCCGACCCGAACGCACTGCCCATCGCGGTCGCCGCTGCCCAGGCCGTTGCCATGATCGGCTTCCCCGAGGCCGCCCTCACCCTCAGCCATGCCACCATCGCGCTCGCGCTCGCCCCCAAGTCCAACGCCGCGACCACCGCGATCGGCGCCGCCCTGGAGGATGTGCGGGGGGGCCTGGCCGGCCCGGTTCCGCCGCATCTGCGCGACGGGCACTACAAGGGCGCGGCCAAGCTCGGCCACGCCCAGGGGTATGTGTACCCGCACGACCTGCCCGAGGGCATCGCCCCGCAGCAGTACGCCCCGGACGCCCTGAAGGACCGCGAGTACTACACCCCGACCCGGCACGGCACCGAGGCCAGATACGCCGACGCGGTCGAATGGACCAGGAAACACCTCGGTCGCAGACGCTCCTGAGCACCCTGTAGACTGCTCCGAAGTGCTGAGTCCCGCGCTGTCAGAGCGGGACAGTCAGCCGGACCGGTCCCCTGCGGATCGGCTCCAGGAGCGTCGCGCACCGTCGATCGGTGTCGCGGGCAGCCCACCACCACCCGAGGTTCCGGGACGGTCGGTGGGCCACTCGCGTGCTGCACGTATGTGCCCAGACCAGGGAAGCGGCTGCCCGGCAGGTCCCTCGCGGACCCGGCGGGTTTTCCCGGCTGCGGATGCGACCTCCCTAACCCTGACGAGCCGAACACTACGAAAGAGATAGAGACAGTGGCGAACCAGTCCCGCCCCAAGGTCAAGAAGTCGCGTGCCCTCGGCATCGCGCTGACCCCCAAGGCCGTCAAGTACTTCGAGGCCCGCCCCTACCCGCCGGGCGAGCACGGCCGTGGCCGCAAGCAGAACTCGGACTACAAGGTCCGTCTGCTGGAGAAGCAGCGTCTGCGCGCGCAGTACGACATCTCCGAGCGCCAGCTGGTCCGCGCCTACGAGCGCGCGTCCAAGGTTCAGGGCAAGACCGGTGAGGCCCTGATCGTGGAGCTCGAGCGCCGTCTCGACGCCCTGGTCCTGCGTTCGGGCATCGCCCGCACCATCTACCAGGCCCGTCAGATGGTCGTCCACGGCCACATCCAGGTCAACGGCCAGAAGGTCGACAAGCCGTCCTTCCGTGTCCGCCCGGACGACGTCGTGCAGGTCCGCGACCGCTCCAAGGACAAGACGCTCTTCACGATCGCCCGCGAGGGTGGCTTCGCCCCCGAGGGTGAGATCCCGCGCTACCTGCAGGTGAACCTCAAGGCCCTGGCGTTCCGCCTGGACCGCGAGCCGAACCGCAAGGAAGTTCCGGTCATCTGCGACGAGCAGCTCGTCGTCGAGTACTACGCCCGCTGATCCCAGCCAGGGCGTAGTACTTCAGCCCGCCGCCTCCCCGCCCTTCGGGCGCGGGAGGCGGCGGGTTTGTCGTTCCGGCCGTTCGGACAGCGCGGACCGGTGGGGGCTGGTCGCGCCCCCGCGTTCTTGGCCTCGCTCGAACAGGGGGGATCCCCAGTCTCCGCCACCGCGCTGCTGCCCCCGTGGCGCCGGAAGTCCGTCCAGCGGTCGTACCCGCGCATGCCCCAGCGCACGGGCCACCGCCGCAGCGCGGTCGAGCCGGCCTCCTTCCCGCACGCACTCCTCGTACCGTGCGTCCCCCAGCGCCTGCCGGGCGAGGGTCTCGCAGTGCTCGTGCGGGGCGTTGTAGTACGCCGAGCCGAACAGCGGCAGCCCCACCGACGGCCACAGCCGGGCCGCCGCCCCCTGGAGCAGCGCCGCCTCGGCCGCCTCACCCTCGGTCGCCGTCACCAGCGCCAGCAGCTCGATCGTCAGTACCGAGGCGAGCAGGTCGTGGAAGGCGTGCGCATGGCGCAGGCACTCCGTGAGCAGTTCCCGCGCCCGCTCCTGAGCGCCCTCCTGCCAGGCCGCGTACGCCAGCACGTACAGGGCGTACGACCGGGCCCAGCGCTCCCCGTGGTCCTCACACACCTGCCGTACGTCCTCGCACAGCCGTACCGCGTCCGGCAGATCGCCCTGGAAGGCCCGCGTCATCGCCAGCTCCACCTGGCCCATCAGGACGTTGCTGTTCAGCTCGCCGATCTCCTGATAGCGCTCCAGCGCCGACCGCAGCAGCGTTTCCGCACGCGCCATGTCATCGCTGACCAGGGCCAGACAGCCGGTGCGGTGCTCCGCGTACGCCACCGCGGTCGCGTCCGCCGTCCGCTCCGCCTGCTCCCGGCACTCCCGCAGCGCCGCCAGCGCCGGCACGGTGTCGCCCTGCAGGACCGCCACGTAGCCGAGCACCCACAGCGCCTTGAGCCGGGACTGCTCGTACTCCGAGTCCAGCTCCACGCTGCGCTCCAGCCAGCGCCGCCCCTCCGCGAGCCGCCCGCAGCCCACCCAGCAGAACCACAGCGCCCCCGCCAGGCACTGGCCGAGATGCGCCTCGTCCGGCTCGGTCAGACAGAACTCCAGCGCGGCCCGCAGATTCGGCAGCTCGGCCTCGACCCGCGCGGCGATCTCGCGCTGCCGGGGCGAGAACCAGTCCAGCTCGCACCAGGTCGCCAGGCCCAGACACCAGTCCCGGTGCCGCCTGCGCAGCCGCCCCGCGTCCCCGGCCGCCTCCAGCCAGTCGGCGCCGTAGGCCCGGACGGTGTCCAGCATCCGGTAACGGGGGCCGGCCGGGGTGTCCTCGCGGGTGACGACCGACTGGGCCAGCAGCTCCGACAGTACGTCGAGGACGTCCTCGGCGGGCAGCCCGTCCCCGCTGCACACGTACTCGGCCGCCTCCAGGTCGAAGGTCCGCGCGAACACCGACAGCCGCGCCCAGAGCAGCCGTTCGGCGGGCGTGGCGAGCTCATGGCTCCAGCCGATCGCCGTGCGCAGCGTCTGGTGGCGGGCCGGGGGTCCACCGGGGACGGACCATGGCCCGGAGCCCGTGGTCAGCAGCCGGAACCGGTCGTCCAGCCGCTGCACCAGCTGCCCGGGGGACAGCGCCCGCAGCCGCCCGGCCGCCAGTTCCACCGCGAGCGGGATCCCCTCCAGCCGGCGGGCGAGCTCGCGCACCTCGGGACCGTCGGACACGCTCACCCCCTGCTCCCGGGCCCGGTCCGTGAACAGCTCCACCGCCGCGTCCTCGCCGAGCGGTGCGAGCGGGAACAGCCGTTCGCCCGCCAGCCCCAGTGGTCGCCGGCCCGCGGCCAGCACCGTCAGCTCGGGCAGCTTGCGCAGCAGTTCCGCGGTCAGCTCGGCACAGGCCGCCGCCAGATGCTCGAACCCGTCCAGCACCAGCAGTACCGGGCGCCCGGCGAGATGCTCCAGCAGCATCTGGCGGGGCAGCCGGGTGGTGTGGTCGGTCAGGCCCAGCGCCTCCACCACCGCGTACTCCACGAACTGCGGATCACTCACCGGCGCCAGCTCCACCCGGCCGCACGGCCCGGACGCCCACCCGGCGGCGACCCGCGCGGCCAGCCGGGACTTGCCGACGCCGCCGACCCCGGTCACGGTCACCAGCCGCGAGCCGCC
This sequence comes from Streptomyces sp. NPDC020192, assembly GCF_044388685.1. Lineage (NCBI taxonomy): Bacteria > Bacillati > Actinomycetota > Actinomycetes > Kitasatosporales > Streptomycetaceae > Streptomyces > Streptomyces sp. NPDC020192. Next base: position 346,468 of record NZ_JBIRXG010000004.1, read on the forward strand.
GAGCGCCGCCGCCAGTCCGGCGAGTTCGGCCGAACGCCCGACGAACGTGGTCAGTTCCAGGGGCGGATCGCCGTCGGGGAAGGGGCCTGGGCGCTGGGGACCTCGCATGGGACACGGAGCGTACTGAAGTGTGTTCAGTGCGTACAATCGCTTCCCGCAACTCAGTCTCCGACGCCGGGTAATCCGGTACGGAGCGCCGGCCGTGGCGCGATAGGCTCGGGGCACGACTTTTTCGATGCTCAGGCACGTTTCAGGGAGCGGGTGCGCACAGTGTCCGGTGGAGAGGTGGCCGGGATCCTGGTGGCCGTCTTCTGGGCGATCCTGGTCTCCTTCCTCGCGGTGGCACTCGCGAGGCTGGCCCAGACGCTCAAGGCGACCACCAAGCTCGTGGCGGACGTGACCGACCAGGCCGTCCCGCTGCTCGCCGACGCCTCCCAGGCGGTGCGTTCCGCGCAGACCCAGATCGACCGCGTCGACTCCATCGCCTCCGATGTCCAGGAGGTCACGTCGAACGCCTCCGCGCTGTCCACGACCGTCGCCTCCACGTTCGGCGGCCCACTGGTCAAGGTCGCGGCCTTCGGTTACGGCGTGCGCCGGGCGCTGGGCGGCCGCAAGGAGGACGTGCCCGCCAAGGCGCCCCGGCGTACCGTGATCGTGGGCCGCACGGTCCCCGCCGCGCGACGCAAGCGGAAGTAAGGACTGAGACCGAGCGATGTTCCGCCGTACGTTCTGGTTCACCACAGGTGTCGCCGCCGGTGTGTGGGCCACCACCAAGGTCAACCGCAAGCTGAAGCAGCTGACCCCCGAGAGCCTGGCCGCCACCGCGGCGAACAAGGCCCTGGAGACCGGTCAGCGGCTGAAGGACCGCGCGGTGGGCTTCGCCCTCGACGTCCGCGACAACATGGCCGCGCGGGAGGCCGAGCTGGAGGAGGCCCTGGGAATCCAGGAGAGCCCCGAACTTCCCGCACCCCGGCAGTACACCGCCATCGAGAACAGCAACAACCACAGCACACCGAAGTACATCGAAACGTCGTTTTCTTCGCAAGCGAAGCACTCGTACAACCGGAATGAGGACCACTGATGGAGTCGGCTGAGATCCGCCGCCGCTGGCTGAGCTTCTTCGAGGAGCGCGGGCACACCGTCGTCCCTTCGGCGTCGCTCATCGCGGACGACCCGACTCTGCTCCTCGTCCCCGCCGGCATGGTGCCCTTCAAGCCCTACTTCCTGGGTGAGGTCAAGCCGCCGTTCCCGCGCGCCACCAGCGTGCAGAAGTGCGTGCGCACGCCCGACATCGAAGAGGTCGGCAAGACCACGCGCCACGGCACGTTCTTCCAGATGTGCGGCAACTTCTCCTTCGGCGACTACTTCAAGGAAGGCGCCATCAAGCACGCCTGGGAGCTGCTCACCACGCCCCAGGACAAGGGCGGTTACGGCCTCGACCCCGAGCGCCTGTGGATCACCGTCTACAAGGACGACGACGAGGCCGAGCGCATCTGGCACGAGATCGTCGGCGTGCCGAAGGAGCGCATCCAGCGCCTCGGCATGAAGGACAACTACTGGTCCATGGGCGTCCCCGGCCCCTGCGGCCCCTGCTCCGAGATCAACTACGACCGCGGCCCCGAGTTCGGCGTCGAGGGCGGCCCCGCCGTCAACGACGAGCGGTACGTGGAGATCTGGAACCTCGTCTTCATGCAGTACGAGCGCGGCGAGGGCATCGGCAAGGACAACTTCGAGATCCTCGGCGAGCTGCCGAGCAAGAACATCGACACGGGCCTCGGCATGGAGCGCCTCGCCATGATTCTGCAGGGCGTGCAGAACATGTACGAGATCGACACCTCCATGGCCGTCATCGACAAGGCCACCGAGCTGACCGGCGTGGCCTATGGCGACGCCCACGACTCCGACGTCTCCCTGCGCGTGGTCACCGACCACATGCGTACGTCCGTGATGCTCATCGGCGACGGCGTCACCCCCGGCAACGAGGGCCGTGGCTACGTCCTGCGCCGCATCATGCGCCGCGCCATCCGCAACATGCGCCTGCTGGGCGCCACCGGTCCGGTCGTCCTCGACCTGATCGACACCGTGATCCGGATGATGGGCCAGCAGTACCCCGAGCTCATCACCGACCGCGAGCGCATCGAGAAGGTCGCCGTCGCCGAGGAGAACGCCTTCCTCAAGACGCTGAAGGCCGGCACCAACATCCTCGACACCGCCGTCACCGAGACCAAGCAGTCCGGCGGCACGGTCCTCTCCGGCGACAAGGCCTTCCTGCTCCACGACACCTGGGGCTTCCCGATCGACCTCACCCTGGAGATGGCCGCCGAGCAGGGCCTCTCCGTGGACGAGGACGGTTTCCGCCGCCTGATGAAGGAGCAGCGGGAGCGCGCCAAGGCCGACGCCCAGGCCAAGAAGACCGGCCACGCCGGCGCCGGTGCCTACCGTGAGATCGCCGACAAGGTCGGCGAGACCGACTTCATCGGCTACAGCGACACCGAGGGCGAGTCCACGATCGTCGGCATCCTGGTCGACGGCGTCTCCTCGCCGGCCGCCACCGAGGGCGACGAGGTCGAGATCGTCCTCGACCGCACCCCGTTCTACGCCGAGGGCGGCGGCCAGATCGGCGACACCGGCCGGATCAAGGCCGACTCCGGTGCCGTCATCGAGATCCGCGACTGCCAGAAGCCGGTCCCCGGGGTGTACGTCCACAAGGGCGTCGTCCAGGTCGGCGAGGTCACCGTCGGCGCCAAGGCCGTCGCCTCCATCGACGCCCGCCGCCGCAAGGCCATCGCCCGCGCCCACTCGGCCACGCACCTGACCCACCAGGCCCTGCGCGACGCCCTCGGCCCGACGGCCGCCCAGGCCGGCTCCGAGAACCAGCCCGGCCGCTTCCGCTTCGACTTCGGCTCCCCGTCCGCCGTGCCGACGGCCGTGATGACCGACGTCGAGCAGAAGATCAACGAGGTGCTCGCCCGCGACCTCGACGTGCGCGCCGACATCATGGGCATCGACGAGGCCAAGAAGCAGGGCGCCATCGCCGAGTTCGGCGAGAAGTACGGCGAGCGCGTCCGCGTGGTGACCATCGGCGACTTCTCCAAGGAGCTGTGCGGCGGCACGCACGTGCACAACACCGCCCAGCTGGGCCTGGTGAAGCTGCTCGGCGAGTCCTCCATCGGCTCGGGTGTGCGCCGTATCGAGGCTCTCGTCGGTGTGGACGCCTACAGCTTCCTCGCCCGTGAGCACACGGTCGTCAACCAGCTGACCGAGCTGCTCAAGGGCCGCCCGGAGGAGCTGCCGGAGAAGGTCTCCTCGATGCTCGGCAAGCTGAAGGACGCCGAGAAGGAGATCGAGAAGTTCCGCGCCGAGAAGGTGCTCCAGGCCGCCGCCGGTCTCGCCGAGTCCGCCAAGGACGTGCGCGGCGTGGCCGTCGTCACCGGTCAGGTGCCGGACGGCACGACGCCGGACGACCTGCGCAGGCTGGTCCTGGACGTGCGTGGCCGCATCCAGGGCGGACGCGCCGCCGTGGTCGCCCTCTTCACGGTCAACAACGGCAAGCCGCTCACGGTCATCGCCACCAACGAGGCCGCCCGCGAGCGCGGTCTCAAGGCCGGTGACCTGGTGCGCACCGCCGCCAAGACCCTCGGCGGCGGCGGTGGCGGCAAGCCGGACGTGGCCCAGGGCGGCGGTCAGAACCCGGCCGCCGTCGGTGACGCCGTGGACGCCGTCGAGCGCCTGGTCGCCGAGACCGCCAAGTAACGGCACGTAAGGAAACGGTCGGAAATGCGCAGAGGACGTCGACTCGCGATCGACGTCGGGGACGCCCGGATCGGGGTCGCGTCGTGCGACCCCGACGGGATCCTCGCCACCCCGGTGGAGACGGTCCCCGGCCGGGACATCCCCGCCGCCCACCGCCGGCTCAGGCAGCTGGTGGAGGAGTACGAGCCGATCGAGGTCGTCGTCGGACTCCCTCGCTCCCTCAAGGGGGGCGAGGGCCCGGCCGCGGTCAAGGTCCGCGCCTTCGCCCAGGAGCTGGCCAAGGGCATCAAGCCGGTGCCGGTCCGCCTGGTGGACGAGCGGATGACGACCGTGACGGCCACTCAGGGACTGCGCGCCTCGGGGGTGAAGTCGAAGAAGGGCCGCTCGGTCATCGACCAGGCCGCCGCCGTGATCATCCTGCAGCAGGCCCTCGAATCCGAACGGGTGTCAGGTAAAGCACCCGGCGAGGGCGTCGAAGTGGTCATCTGATCGCGATACGGTAACGTTCCGCGCGGTGTGCCGGTGTTCGAACAGTCGGCACACAGCAAGAGGAGGCGGAACGGAAGCGGGCCATCGGCCGCGTGACCGGTCGGCCTCGCGGCTCTAGGGGATCGATGACTGAGTATGGCCGGGGCCAGGGCTCCGAACCGTGGCATCCGCAGGACCCGTTGTACGGGGACGGCGGATGGGAAGGGCAGCAGGCGCACATCGGCCAGCAGTCTGCCTACGGCGGCCAGCAGTCCTACGGTGGCCAGCCGCAGCACTACCCGCAGCAGCCGCAGTACGGCGACTGGGGTCACGAGCAGCAGGCCGGGTACGGCCATGAGCAGTACCCGTACTACGACGAGCAGGGGCATCCCCAGTACGCCGGCCACGCCCAGCAGCCGTACCAGCAGCACGGCGGGTGGGACGCCGCCGGCACCCATGGCCAGGTGCCCTACGCGGCCGACCCCGGCGACCCCTACGGCCAGCAACCCGTCGCCTACGGCGGGGAGCAGCCCGACTTCTACGGCACCGAGGACGCCTACCCGCCGCCGGAGCCGCCCGGCCGCAGGCGCCCCGAGCCGGAACCGGAGCCGGAGTTCGCGCCCGAGGAGGAGGAAGAGCAGCACCCCTTCTTCACGGGCGGCGGCGATGACGGTGACGACGACGAGGAACACGAGCTCGCCGACCGGCCGGGCCGGCGCGGCAAGGGCAAGAAACCCGTCAAGAGCAAGAAGCGGCGCACCGGCTGCGCCTGCATGGTGGTCGTCCTGGTCTTCGGCGGCGGCCTCGGCGGCGTGGGCTACTTCGGCTACAAGTTCTACCAGAACCGTTTCGCCCCGGCCCCCGACTACAGGGGCGACGGCATCAACGAGACGGTGACCGTCGAGATCCCCAAGGGCGCGGGCGGCTGGGACATCGGCAACCGCCTCAAGGAGGCAGGCGTCGTCAAGAGCGCCGAGGCCTTCGTCCACGCGCAGAACGACATAAAGGGCGGCAACAGCATCCAGGCCGGCGCATACCTCCTGAAGAAGGAGATGTCCGCCGCCAGCGCCGTGAAAATGATGCTGGACCCGAAGAGCCAGAACAATGTCGTGGTCACCCCGGGCGAACGCAACGCGGGCGTCTACGAGGCGATCGACAAGAAGCTCGAACTCGCCGCCGGTACCACACAGAAGACCGCCCGGCAGGAATACAAGGCCTTCGGTCTACCGGCCTGGGCGCAGAACACGCAGTACAGCGGCGCGCTCAAGGACCCGCTGGAGGGCTTCCTCTTCCCGGGTACCTATCCGGCCGCCAAGGGCATGAAGCCGGACGCGATCCTGAAGCAGATGGTCGCCCAGGCCAAGTCCAAGTACGACGCCTACGGCCTCACCGCGAAGGCCCAGGAGCTGGGCCTGAACAACGCGTTCGAGCTCGTCACCGTCGCGAGCCTGGTACAGGCGGAGGGCAAGACGCACGACGACTTCCGCAAGATGTCGGAAGTGGTCTACAACCGTCTCAAGCCCACCAATACCGAGACGAATCAGCTGCTCCAGTTCGACTCGACGTACAACTACCTCAAGGGCACCAGCAACATCCATATCTCCCTCAAGGAGATCAGCAGCAACCCCAGCCCGTACAACACCTACAAGCACAAGGGACTCCCGCCCGGTCCGATCGGCAACCCCGGCGAGGACGCGATCATGGCGGCGCTGAATCCGACCCACGACGGCTGGATCTATTTCGTGGCGACCGACGGTGTGAGCAACACCGAATTCGCCAAGACCTTTGCCGAATTCAAGCAGCTCAAGGACAAGTTCGATGCCAGCTCGGGCAACTGACGCCCACCGGGCGGCCGTCCTCGGCAAGCCCATCGCCCACTCCCTCTCCCCGGTGCTGCACCGGGCGGCGTACGACGAACTCGGGCTCACCGACTGGTCGTACGACCGCTTCGAGGTCGACGAGGCCGGCCTGCCCGGCTTCCTCGAGAAGCTCGGGCCGGAGTGGGCTGGGTTGTCCCTGACCATGCCGCTCAAGCGGGCGGTCATCCCGCTGCTGGACGAGATCAGCGACACGGCCGCCTCCGTCGACGCGGTCAACACCGTCGTCCTCACCGAGGACGGCCGCCGCCTCGGCGACAACACCGACATCCCGGGCATGGTGGCCGCGCTGCGCGAGCACGGCATCGAGCAGGTCGACTCCGCCGCGATCCTCGGCGCCGGCGCCACCGCCTCCTCCGCCCTCGCCGCCCTCGCCCGGATCTGCACCGGCGACATCACCGTCTACGTGCGCAGCGAGGCCCGCGCCGCCGAGATGCGGCAGTGGGGCGAACGGCTCGACGTGGCGGTGCGGACGGCGGACTGGGCGGACGCCGGGCAGGCCCTGCGCGCCCCCCTGGTGATCGCCACCACGCCCGCCGGCACCACCGACGCCCTGGCCGCCGCCGTACCCGAGTGCCCCGCCACCCTCTTCGACGTGCTCTACGACCCCTGGCCCACCGCGCTCGCGGCTCGCTGGTCCATGTTCGGCGGCGCCGTGGTCAGCGGCCTCGACCTGCTGGTCCACCAGGCCGTCCTCCAGGTCGAACAGGTCACCGGCCGCTCCCCGGCGCCCCTGGAGGTCATGCGGCGCGCCGGAGAGGAGGCGCTCGCGGCCCGCTGAACTCGAGATTCCCCGTCCGCTTGCTGGACCGGCAGCCAGGTCCCGCCCCCGGACGTGGGAGGATCGGAGGTGGCGTACCGGGGTCGCGCACCCGGTCGCGCCGTCGCCGTACGCGAGGACCCGCGTACGCAGGGCAGTACCGGGCGCGAACACTGAGGAGCTTCGTTGAGCAGGCTGCGTTGGCTGACCGCGGGGGAGTCCCACGGTCCCGCACTTGTCGCGACGCTGGAGGGGCTTCCCGCCGGCGTGCCGATCACCACGGAGATGGTGGCGGACCACCTGGCGCGGCGGCGGCTCGGCTATGGCCGCGGTGCGCGGATGAAGTTCGAGCGTGACGAGATCACCTTCCTGGGTGGTGTCCGGCACGGCCTCACCCTCGGCTCCCCGGTCGCGATCATGGTGGGCAACACCGAGTGGCCCAAGTGGGAGCAGGTCATGGCGGCCGACCCGGTCGACCCGGAGATCCTCGCCGGTCTGGCCCGTAACGCCCCGCTGACCCGCCCGCGCCCCGGCCACGCCGACCTGGCCGGCATGCAGAAGTACGGCTTCGACGAGGCCCGCCCGATCCTGGAGCGCGCCTCCGCCCGTGAGACCGCGGCCCGCGTGGCGCTGGGCGCGGTCGCCCGGTCGTACCTGAAGGAGACGACGGGCATCGAGATCGTCTCGCACGTGATCGAGCTGGCCTCGGCGAAGGCCCCGAAGGGCGTCTACCCGACCCCGGCCGACGTGGCGAAGCTGGACGCCGACCCGGTGCGCTGCCTGGACGCGGACGCGTCGAAGGCGATGGTCGCGGAGATCGACCAGGCCCACAAGGACGGCGACACCCTCGGCGGCGTGGTCGAGATCCTGGCCTACGGCGTGCCGGTGGGCCTGGGCTCGCACGTGCACTGGGACCGCAAGCTGGACGCCCGGCTGGCGGGCGCGCTCATGGGCATCCAGGCCATCAAGGGCGTCGAGGTCGGCGACGGCTTCGAGCTGGCCCGGATCCCGGGTTCGCAGGCGCACGACGAGATCGTGCAGACCGGCGAGGGCATCCGCCGGGTCTCCGGCCGCTCCGGCGGTACGGAGGGCGGCCTGAGCACCGGCGAGCTGCTGCGCGTGCGCGCCGCGATGAAGCCGATCGCGACCGTGCCGCGGGCCCTGCAGACGGTCGACGTGGCCACCGGCGAGGCCGCGCAGGCGCACCACCAGCGCTCCGACGTGTCCGCCGTGCCGGCCGCCGGCATCGTCGCCGAGGCCATGGTCGCGCTGGTCCTCGCCGACGCGGTCGCGGAGAAGTTCGGCGGCGACAGCGTCCCCGAGACCCGCCGCAACGTGCGGTCGTACCTCGACCACCTCCACATCCGGTGAGCGCTGTGCCCGCGGTCGTCCTGGTCGGTCCGATGGGGGTCGGCAAGTCCACCGTCGGACGGCTGCTGGCCGAGCACCTCGGCCTCGGCTACCGGGACACCGACGACGACATCGTCACCGAGCAGGGCCGCGCCATCGCCGAGATCTTCGTCGACGAGGGCGAGGCCGCCTTCCGGGCGATCGAGAAGCGGGCGGTGCACACCGCGCTCGCCGAGCACGAGGGCGTCCTCGCGCTCGGCGGCGGCGCCGTTCTCGACGCCGACACACGCGCGCTGCTCACCGGGCAGCGGGTCGTCTACCTCTCGATGGACGTGGAAGAGGCCGTCAAGCGCACCGGCCTGAACGCGGCCCGTCCGCTGCTCGCGGTCAACCCGCGCAAGCAGTGGCGCGAGCTGATGGAAGCGCGGCGGCACCTGTACGAGGAGATCGCCACCATCGTCGTACCGACCGATGGCCGCACCCCCGAAGAGGTCACCCGACAGACGCTGGAAGCACTGGAGTTGAAGCAGGCATGAGCGAGGCAGTCACCCGGATCCAGGTCGCCGGCACGGCGGGCACCGAGCCGTACGAGGTGCTGGTCGGCCGCCAACTCCTGGGCGAGCTGGGCGGGTTGATCGGCCAGAAGGCCAAGCGGATCGCGGTGATCCACCCCGAGGCGCTGGCCGAGACCGGTGACGCGCTGCGCGCCGACCTGGCCGGGCAGGGCTACGAGGCCATCGCCATCCAGGTGCCGAACGCGGAGGAGGCGAAGACCGCCGAGGTCGCCGCCTACTGCTGGAAGGCGCTGGGCCAGTCCAACTTCACCCGCACCGACGTCATCGTCGGCGTCGGCGGCGGTGCCACGACGGACCTGGCCGGTTTCGTCGCCGCGACCTGGCTGCGCGGGGTCCGCTGGATCGCGGTCCCCACCACGGTGCTGGCCATGGTGGACGCGGCGGTCGGCGGCAAGACCGGCATCAACACCGCCGAGGGCAAGAACCTGGTCGGCGCCTTCCATCCGCCGGCCGGTGTGCTGTGCGACCTGGCCGCGCTGGACTCCCTCGCGGTCAACGACTACGTCTCCGGGCTCGCGGAGGTCATCAAGGCCGGCTTCATCGCCGATCCGGTGATCCTGGAGCTGATCGAGTCCGACCCCGAGGGCGCGCGCACCCCGGCGGGACCGCACACGGCCGAGCTGATCGAGCGCTCGATCCGGGTGAAGGCCGAGGTCGTCTCCTCGGACCTGAAGGAGTCGGGCCTCAGGGAGATCCTCAACTACGGCCACACGCTGGGCCACGCGATCGAGAAGAACGAGCGCTACACGTGGCGGCACGGCGCCGCGGTGGCCGTCGGCATGCACTTCGCGGCCGAACTGGGGCGTCTGGCGGGCCGGTTGGACGACGCGACGGCGGACCGCCACCGCACGGTCCTCGAGGCGGTGGGGCTGCCGCTGCACTACCGCTACGACCAGTGGCCCAAGCTGCTGGAGACGATGAAGGTCGACAAGAAGTCCCGCGGCGATCTGCTGCGGTTCATCGTCCTCGACGGCCTGGCCAAGCCGACGGTCCTGGAGAGCCCGGACCCGGCCGTCCTGCTCGCCGCCTACGGCGAAGTGGGCCAGTAGGGCCGCGCGCGTCCGATTCCCTTTCCGGAACGGGCACTTCGGACCGTCCCCGGCCGTTTCACCAAACGACGGCCGGGGACGGTACCGTTCGGTGGGGAGCGGGGTTCACCCCTGCTGCCAGCGCCGACAGCCTGTACGAGACGGAGTGGCAACGGATGCAGCACGCAGGAGGATCTCCGCTGCCGCCGCCCCACCGGCCGGGGCAGGTGCCGCACGCCGGCTGGGCGTCGGCCGCACACCACCCGGGCCCGCACCCGGGAGCCACCCCCGGTCCCGCCCCCGTGCCCCCGCCGCCGGGCTTCCCGGCCCCGACCGGTGTCGTCCCGCCGACGCCTGCGCAGCCTCCCGCGCCCCGGCCTCCCCTCGCGCAGCCCCCGGCCCCGCAGCCCGCGGCCGCACCGCCGGCACCGGACACCACAGGCCACGTTCCGCTGCCGCCCGGCGGCCCGGTCGGCGTGCCCACGGCGCCCCCCGCTCCCGCCTCGGTCCCCGACCCGACGGCCACCACCCTCGCCGTCCTGCTGATCGGCCCGGCGGGCGCGGGCAAGACCAGCGTCGCCAAGTACTGGGCGGACCACCGCCGGGTGCCCACCGCGCACATCAGCCTCGACGACGTGCGCGAATGGGTCCGCTCGGGCTTCGCCGACCCCCAGTCCGGCTGGAACGACAACTCCGAGGCCCAGTACCGCCTCGCCCGCCGCACCTGTGGCTTCGCCGCCCGCAACTTCCTCGCCAACGGCATCTCCTGCATCCTGGACGACGCCGTGTTCCCGGACCGCCCGGTCGTGGGCCTGGGCGGCTGGAAGCGCCACGTCGGCCCCGGCCTGCTCCCGGTCGTGCTCCTCCCGGGCCTGGACATCGTCCTGGAGCGCAACGCCGAGCGCACCGGCAACCGCCGCCTCACCGACGAGGAGGTGGCCCGCATCCACGGCCGCATGGCGGGCTGGTACGGCTCGGGCCTGCCGATCATCGACAACTCCCAGCTGGACGTCCCGGGCACGGCCCGCGTACTGGACGAGGTCCTGGCGAGAGCGATAGCGAGCCCCCCGAGCTGGTGAGCCTCCAGACTCCACTCGGCCCCACTAAATCGGCATAACCGACGCAAAACTCCTACGCTCGTCTCATGTCAGAGGTGTACGCGACCCGCCGATCCCGGCTGAGAGACCACTTCACCGCGGCCGGCACCGCGGCAGCGCTCGTCACCCGCCCGGCCAACGTGCGCTATCTCGCGGGTGCAGCCCCGCAGGGCTCCGCCCTGCTGCTCGGCAGACGCGAGGACCTCCTGGTCTGCGTCGGCCCGCCCGACGACCGGGTCTGCGACGGCCGCCCGGACGAGAACCTGCTCCTGCGCGTCCTCCCGCCGAACGGCGTCGGTGTCGGCGCCGGTGCCGACACCGCGGTCGCGGCGGCGGACCTGGCCGTGGCCCAGGACGCCGACTCCCTGGCCGTGGAGGAACACCACCTCACGGTCCGCCGGCACCGGGCCATCGGCTCCGTCGCCCCGGGCCTGCGCCTCGCCGACCTCGGCGCAGCCGTGGAGCAGCTGCGGGTCGTCAAGGACGAGGAGGAGATCTCATGCCTGCGCATCGGCGCCGAGATCGCCGACCAGGCCCTCGGTGAGCTGCTGGAGTCCATCCTGGTCGGCCGTACCGAACGGCACCTGGCGCTGGAGCTGGAGCGCCGCCTGGTCGACCACGGCGCCGACGGCCCGGCGTTCCCCACCTCCGTGGCCACCGGCCCCAACTCCGGCCGGCGCGGACACCGCCCCACCGACCGGCGCGTGGAGGAGGGCGACTTCCTCTCGGTGTGCCTGGGCGCGACCTACCGCGGCTACCGCTGCGAGATCGGCCGTACGTTCGTGATCGGTACGTCGCCCGCCGACTGGCAGGTCGAGCTGTACGACCTGGTCTTCGCCGCCCAGCGGGCCGGCCGCGAGGCCCTGGCACCCGGCGCCGTCTGCCGTGACGTGGACCGCGCGGCCCGCCAGGTGCTGGACTCGGCCGGCTACGCGGAGGGCCTGTCACCCCTGACGGGACACGGCGTCGGACTCGAAATCGACGAGGACCCGCAGTTGGCCCCCGCCGCCATGGGTAAACTGGACGCTTGCGTGCCGGTCACCGTCGAACCGGGGGTCCACCTCCCGGGCCGGGGCGGTGTCCGGATCGATGACACGCTCGTCGTACGCCCCGAGGCGGACGGCGGACCCGAGCTACTCACCATCACGACCAAGGAGCTGCTCGCGCTGTAGCGCGTGACCCCGGGGTCGTACGTCAGTCCAGGAGATTCCGCAACCGTGGCTTCCACGAACGACCTCAAGAACGGCATGGTGCTCAAGCTCGAAGGCGGCCAGCTCTGGTCCGTCGTCGAGTTCCAGCACGTCAAGCCCGGCAAGGGCCCGGCCTTCGTGCGCACCAAGCTCAAGAACGTGCTCTCCGGCAAGGTCGTCGACAAGACCTTCAACGCCGGCGTCAAGGTCGAGACGGCCACTGTCGACAAGCGCGACATGCAGTTCTCGTACATGGACGGCGAGTACTTCGTCTTCATGGACATGGAGACCTACGACCAGCTGCACATCGACCGCAAGGCCGTCGGCGACGCCGCGAACTTCCTCATCGAGGGCTTCACGGCCACCGTCGCGCAGCACGAGGGCGAGGTTCTCTTCGTCGAGCTGCCGGCCGCCGTCGAGCTCGTCATCCAGGAGACCGAGCCGGGCGTCCAGGGCGACCGCTCCACCGGTGGCACCAAGCCCGCCACCCTGGAGACCGGCCACCAGATCCAGGTCCCGCTCTTCATCACCACCGGTGAGAAGATCAAGGTCGACACCCGTACGAGCGACTACCTCGGCCGGGTGAACAGCTAACCGTGGCTGCCCGCAACACGGCCCGCAAGCGCGCCTTCCAGATCCTCTTCGAGGGCGACCAGCGTGGTGCCGACGTCCTGACGGTCCTCGCGGACTGGATCCGGCTCTCCCGGTCCGACACCCGGCAGCCGCCGGTCAGCGAGTACACCATGCAGCTGGTCGAGGGCTACGCCGTGCACGCGACGCGCATCGACGAGCTGATCGCCCAGTACGCGGTCGGCTGGACGCTCGACCGGATGCCGGTCGTGGACCGCAACATCCTGAGGCTGGGCGCGTACGAGCTGATCTGGGTCGACGAGACCCCGGACGCCGTCGTCCTGGACGAGATGGTGCAGCTGGCGAAGGAGTTCTCGACCGACGAGTCGCCCTCGTTCGTGAACGGCCTGCTGGGCCGCCTGAAGGAGCTCAAGCCGTCCCTGCGCCGGGACGGCGCCTGACGCTCATGTCGTGCCACGCCGAGGGCCCGCGGATCCGTCCGCGGGCCCTCGGCGTTCACTGGCCCGCGCCCTGGGGCAGCGCCCCGGCCGGGCCGCCGGGCAGCGTCCGCCGGGCGGAGGACGCCAGATCGATCGTGTGCAGGCGCGGCGGCAGCTCCGCCCGGCTGCGCAGGAGCCTGAGCCTGCGCAGGGACGCCGCCACGATCACCTCGGCCACGACAGGGACGCCGGCCGGTACGCCCACCACCACGGCCAGCAGGACGTCCCCGTCGAGCGGATGCCCCGGCTGCTCGCGCAGCAGCCACTCCGGGTTGCTGCTGCCCAGGCCGTACGCGGTGATGTACCGCTCCTCCCTCGCGCCCTCCGCCGCGTACTCCACGGACGGCTCCGCCACCCCGAGCGGCACCGACAGGGCGATCCGGAAACTGCTGTTCCCGCTGGTCGCGCTCGCCGTGTCGGGGGACAGGGCGAGCGCCACGGGCGCCCTTTTGGCGCCGGGCGAGTCGAGCCGGATGCCGATGTTCGCCTCCTTGAAGGGCGCGGAGTCGCCGTCCGGGCCGGGCCGGAACGCACAGCCGAACACCAGCAGGAAATAGTCGTCGTCGGGCGAGGACGCCGACAGCAGCGCCGGGTTCACCCCCAGCTCGTACAGCTGCTCCAGGCTCCGCCGGGTGACATAGGGCTCGGTGACGGTCAGACGGCGGCGGATGCGCTCCTCGGCGGTGTTTCCCTGGAGCGTGGCGGGGACGACCAGATCGACGTCGTACGGGGTGAGCGGCGGCAGTTCGAGAGCCATCAGCCGTTCCTCGGGTCGGGGCGGGTCCAGCCGCCGTGAAAGGTGAAGGCGCCCCAGTCGCGGTACTGGGGGAAGCGGTCGCGGGTGACCGTCTGGGCGTGCCGGAACGCGCGCAGGGTGTCGTGGTGCTCGGCGAGATGCCCGTACAGCTCGCCGAAGAAACAGGTGGCCGCGTCGGTCCGTACCGGCCACAGACAGCCGACCACCGCCCGCGCCCCGGCCAGCAGGAAGGCCGTGGGCAGCCCGCGCGGATTGTCGGCGAGGTCGAACCGTCCGAGCGCCGATTCGCAGGCGGCGAGGGTGACCAGGTCCACGCCGCGCAGGTCGTGGGCGAGCACGTCGTGCCCGGACAGCCGCCCGTCCGCGCCGTCCCCGGGCGGGTTGAGGTACAGGCACTGGAACCAGGAGGCGTCCTGGCTGTGCGCGCCGTGCGCCGCCACGTGCACATAGCGGGCGCCCTGCGCACGGGCCAGGAAGGACGCCGGGGTCGCGTCCGGGCCGACCAGGGTGACCCCGCCCGCGAGCGCGGCCACCGCCGCCGCGTGCTCGTCCAGCACCGGCTCCGGCCGCAGCCCCCAGGGCGTGCCGCCCAGCGCGGCACCCAGCGACACGAGCCCCGTACCGGTGCGCGGCTCGGGGTCCCGGGGCCCGGTGACACAGACCAGGCTGGGCACGGTGGTCACGGTCCAGTCGTCCGCGAGGGGCCGCCCCGCCGGCCTCAGGAGCGGGAACGGCAGGTAGTGGAAGGGGCCGTGGGCCCAGAAGCAGAGGTGCCGCTTGCCCTCGCCGTACAGACGGGTCAGTACGTCGCCCAGCTCGCCGAAGATGTGCGCGAAGTCCAGTTCCTCCTCGCCGGCCCGGGTGACCTCCCGGTACAGCGGGTCGGCCCGGGCGACCTCGCGCACGGTGGCCACGGTCGCGGCGAAGGGGTGCATGGTCTGCCGGTAGCCGTCCTTGCTCGCCTGGATCACCGCGGCGGGCATGCCGCCGTACGGCAGCACACGCATGTCCTGGACGCCCTCCGCGGTGATCGTGATCAGCTGCAGTGCCGCGGCGGGCTTCCCGTCCGGTCCGGCCGGCTCCGTGTCCCGCGGTTGCTGTGCGATCCACAGGGAGACGAGCACGGTGCCGGCGGGCAGAGCGCTCACGACATCGTCCAGATCCGGGTATGCGGAGGGAAGATCCGTCGCCGGACCCGGGAGGTACAGGCTGCGGGAGAGCTGACGGTCGAAGGACCGCCGGAGATTGCCGAGCAACTCGTCCTCGGCCTGGCCGGACGTGTGCTCCTGCGGGCCCGCGTAGCAGAGCATCTCCAGGTCTTCGCCGATCTCGGCCAGACGCGGGGACACCGGCCCGCCGAGTGTGCCTTCGAGTTCTTCGACGCGGCGCCGGAGCTCCACGAGAACCGGGGCGGGCTGCCGGGGCCCGGGGGTCTGCAGCGCGCGGGAGAAGTCGAGCCCCTTCGCCGCCGTGTGCAGCATCAACAGCGCGGGCGCCGACTGCTGCCCCTCGGCCACGCGGCTGCCGAGCGTCTGGGCGGCCGCGACGAGGGCGAAGGCGGAGGGCTCGTAGAGCCCGGACTCCAGGTGCGGGGCGACCGCGATCCGGAGCAGCACGGCCGCGCGGGTGACCTCGTCCACGGAGGCCGCGTCCGCGCAGTTCACCATCAGCTCCAGCTGCCGCAGCACCTGGCTCTGCAGGCCCAGGACGGCGTAGTGGCGTGCGGCGTCCGCGTGCCGGTCGATCGCCTTCGTAGGCTCCCCTTCCCGCTGGTGCTCGGCGGCCGCGTTGGCCGAGGCGCTGCCCAGCAGGCATCTGACGGCGGCCGCGACCTCGGGTCCCGCGTCCGGCAGATAGTCGGGCACCTGGTCCAGCAGGGCGCAGGCAGCCCGGGCACCGCCGCCCTCGCACAGGTGCGCCGCCAGATGCAGGACGGTGGCGGTCGAGGGGTTCGGGGCTGTCATCGTGTCGCCGAACGCGCGCGCGATCTCCGCCTGGGTGTCCTCAGCCGGGCAGGGGGTCGGATCGCCGGGCAGCACATGGACGTGGCTGAGCCACAGTTCCCAGAGCAGCTCGGGTTCCCTGGCCGCGGGCAACTCGGTGGACACGGCGGCCACCAACTGCCGCAGCGCGTTGCGCCGGCCGGTCTCCCGCAGCAGTCCCAGAGCCTGGTGCACCACGGCCCAGGTCTCCCGTTCGCCCAGCGCTCCCACCAGCTCGGACAGTGGCATGGGCAGCAGTTCCCCGAGCGTGTCCGGCGGGGGCTCGGCGTCGTAGTGCGCGAGAATCCGCCGCAGCCGTATCGCGTTCACCGGATCGCGGGCCGGGTCGATCAGCCCTGCGGCGGTTCTGCAGTTCGCCAGCCAGGAGTCCATCATCCAGTTCCCGGCATCGGGATCGTTCATGAGGACGGCCAGCGCCTCGTTGACGGCGTTCAGACAGCGGGCGCGCTCGTGGCCGCGGCTCAGCCCCACCGCGCCGTAGAGGTAGGGCAGCGCCTCCAGCGCGGCGTCCACGGGGTGGGGCAGGGCATCGATGGAGTCCGGGCCCATGTCGGGATCGTTGCTGAACATACGGCCGCGCAACTGGCCGCGGAGCTGCCGCTCCCGGAGGGCGAGGGCATCGTCGAGTACGGGTCCCCCGATGTGCGGATGGACCCGGAGGATGCCCGCCGCATACATGGTCTCGGCCAGTTCGTCGAGCTCACCCGCCTGCCGGAGGGTGTCGATCTGCTCGTCGGCGACGGCGCAGGCCAGCCGCAGCCGTCTGCCGCTGGGCCGTTCGACGAGGTCGAGCCGTACGGCGTCCACCAGCAGGTCGGCGGCCGGCCACCAGGGGGAGGACATGCCGCGCCCCCACCGCTCGTCGGACACGGCCAGGAGGAGCCGGGCCACCACATAGCCGGTGGCGGTGATACCGAGCCGGACATGGTGCCGGCCGAAACCGACCAGACGGCGCGCCTGGTCCTGCGTCAGCCGCCACGTGGCGCGGATGCGCTGCTCCGCGGCCTCCTCGCTCACATGGCCCGCGTGGATGTCCCGCACGAGAGCCACCAGGGCGTCCAGCGCCTCGTCCCGCTGGTCACTCACCGACATGACCCACCCCCCGCTCCGTCATCGGTGCAGCTCGCAGGATCGTGGCACAGACGAGGGGGCGAGGAGGGGGGATTGGGCGGACGGGCGAGCGGTCGGCGCTGTGCCGAGGCGGCCGCGACAACGCGCCAGGGGCGGAGCACGACGGCTCCGCCCCTGGTAGAGACGTTTCTGCGCGGTATGTCCGGTGTCTCAGCCCTCTTCGTGGGTGGCCACCGCGCGACGGGCGTCCGCGTCCAGGACGCCCCAGCTGATCAGCTGCTCGGTCAGGACCGAGGGGGACTGGTCGTAGATGACGGCGAGGGTGCGCAGGTCGTCCTGGCGGATGGAGAGCACCTTGCCGTTGTAGTCACCGCGCTGGGACTGGATCGTCGCCGCGTAGCGCTGCAGCGGGCCTGCCTTCTCGGCCGGCACGGTGGCCAGCCGCTTCAGGTCCAGGACCAGCTTCGGCGGCGGCTCGGCGGCGCCGCCAGGCGTGGTGCCCGGCAGCAGCTCCTGCACCGGAACACCATAGAAATCGGCCAGCTCGGCGAGCCGCTGCACGGTCACCGCACGGTCGCCACGCTCGTAGGACCCGACCACCACGGCCTTCCAGCGCCCCTGGGACTTCTCCTCGACACCGTGGAGGGAAAGGCCCTGCTGGGTGCGGATGGCCCGGAGCTTGGCCCCGAGCTGTTTGGCGTATTCGCTGGACATATAGCTCCCCGGACACTGTGTCGACGCGGCCGGCTGTGTTGCCCGCCGCGCGGCTGGTAACTCACTGTGAGGTTACGCAGCGTGACTCTTGTGCGTCAAGCCGAATGGTCCACACCGACTCTTCCGTGGTAGTGGCGGCCGCTTGGGCCAAGGGGGTGAATCAGGGGGGTGATCGAGGCCCTCCCGTGGCCTGCTAGGGTGGATGGCGCAAATCCGACGTCCTTTAAGGTCCGTCCCGTGAGGCGGAGAAGGAGGTCCGTTTCGTATGGACAAGCACGTCTCGCCCGCGAATCCGCCGGCGTCCGATGCGCGGCCCGTTCTCGAGGGCCCTGACATCGCGCGGGTGTTGACCCGCATCGCCCACGAGATCGTCGAGCGCGCCAAGGGCGCCGACGACGTGGTGCTCCTCGGCATCCCCACCCGGGGCGTCTTCCTCGCCCAGCGGCTCGCCGTCAAGCTGGAGCAGGTCACCGACCGCAAGATCCCGGTCGGCTCGCTCGACATCACCATGTACCGCGACGACCTGCGCATGCACCCCCCGCGCGCGCTGGCCCGCACCGAGATCCCCGGTGACGGCATCGACGGCCGCCTGGTCGTCCTCGTCGACGACGTGCTCTTCTCCGGCCGCACCATCCGCGCCGCCCTCGACGCCCTGAACGACATCGGGCGCCCGCGCGCGGTGCAGCTCGCGGTCCTGGTCGACCGGGGCCACCGCGAACTTCCGATCCGCGCCGACTACGTCGGCAAGAACCTCCCCACGTCGCTGCGGGAGACGGTCAAGGTCCAGCTCGCCGAGGAGGACGGTCGCGACACCGTGCTGCTCGGTGTGAAGCAGACCGACCAGTAGCACGTCAGGCGCGCAAGGCCGCTTCGGCGTACCCGCGTACGCGCCCGTCTGCCCCATATCTCCCGATTGAACTGCCTTACGGAGCCTGACAGATGCAGCGTCATCTCATCTCGGCCGCCGACCTCACCCGCGACGACGCCGTCCTGATCCTCGACACCGCCGAGGAGATGGCCCGGGTCGCCGACCGGCCGATCAAGAAACTGCCGACCCTGCGCGGCCGCACGATCGTCAACCTCTTCTTCGAGGACTCCACGCGCACGCGTATCTCCTTCGAAGCCGCCGAGAAGCGCCTGTCCGCAGACGTCATCAACTTCACCGCCAAGGGGTCGAGCGTCTCCAAGGGCGAGTCCCTGAAGGACACCGCGCAGACCCTGGAGGCCATGGGCGTCGACGCCGTCGTCATCCGGCACGGCGCCTCCGGAGCCCCGTACCGCCTCGCCACCTCCGGCTGGATCGACGCGGCCGTCATCAACGCCGGCGACGGCACCCACCAGCACCCCACCCAGGCCCTGCTGGACGCCTTCACCATGCGCCGCCGGCTGATCGGCCGCGACGCCGGCCTCGGCAAGGACCTGTCCGGCAGGCGCATCACGATCGTCGGCGACGTCCTGCACAGCCGGGTCGCCCGCTCCAACGTCGACCTGCTGCACACCCTCGGCGCCGAGGTCACCCTGGTCGCCCCGCCCACCCTGGTGCCGGTCGGCGTCGAGACCTGGCCGTGCGAGGTGTCGTACGACCTCGACAGCGTCCTGCCGAAGTCCGACGCGGTGATGATGCTCCGTGTCCAGCGCGAGCGCATGAACGCCGCGTTCTTCCCGACCGAGCGCGAGTACTCCCGGCGCTACGGCCTCGACGGCGAGCGCATGGCGAAGATGCCCGAGCACGCCATCGTGATGCACCCCGGCCCGATGGTCCGCGGCATGGAGATCACCGCCGAGGTCGCCGACTCCGAGCGCTGCACCGTCGTCGAGCAGGTCGCCAACGGCGTCTCCATCCGGATGGCCGTCCTCTACCTGCTGCTCGGCGGCAACGAGCCCGCCGTTGCCCACGCCCGCACCAACGAGGAGAAGTAAGACCCATGAGCAAGATCCTGATCCGTGGTGCGAAGGTGCTCGGCGGCGAGCCGCAGGACGTGCTGATCGACGGCGAGACGATCGCCGAGGTGGGTGTCGGTCTGAGTGCCGAGGGCGCCGAGGTCGTGGAGGCCGCCGGCAAGGTGCTGCTGCCGGGCCTGGTCGACCTGCACACCCACCTGCGCGAGCCCGGCCGCGAGGACTCGGAGACGGTGCTGACCGGCACGCGCGCGGCCGCCTCCGGCGGCTACACGGCCGTGTTCGCCATGGCCAACACCTTCCCGGTCGCCGACACCGCCGGTGTCGTCGAGCAGGTCTACCGGCTGGGCCAGGAGCACGGCTACTGCGACGTGCAGCCCATCGGCGCCGTCACCGTCGGCCTGGAGGGCAGGAAGCTCGCCGAGCTGGGCGCCATGCACGAGTCGGCCGCCGGGGTCACCGTCTTCTCCGACGACGGCAAGTGCGTGGACGACGCCGTGATCATGCGCCGGGCGCTGGAGTACGTGAAGGCCTTCGGCGGTGTCGTCGCCCAGCACGCGCAGGAGCCCCGGCTGACCGAGGGCGCCCAGATGAACGAGGGCGTCGTCTCCGCCGAGCTGGGCCTGGGCGGCTGGCCCGCCGTCGCCGAGGAGTCGGTCATCGCGCGGGACGTGCTGCTCGCCGAGCACGTCGGCTCCCGCGTCCACATCTGCCACCTCTCGACCGCCGGTTCGGTGGAGATCGTCCGCTGGGCCAAGTCCCGCGGTATCTCCGTCACCGCCGAGGTCACCCCGCACCACCTGCTCCTCACCGACGAGCTGGTGCGCACCTACAACCCCGTCTACAAGGTCAACCCGCCGCTGCGCACCGAGCGGGACGTGCACGCCCTGCGCGAGGCGCTCGCCGACGGCACGATCGACATCGTCGCCACCGACCACGCCCCGCACCCGCACGAGGACAAGGACTGCGAGTGGGCGGCGGCCGCCATGGGGATGGTGGGGCTGGAGACCGCGCTGTCAGTGGTCCAGGAGACCATGGTCGACACGGGCCTGCTGGACTGGGCCGGCGTCGCCGACCGGATGTCCGTCAAGCCCGCGCAGATCGGACAGGCCACCGGGCACGGCCGTCCCGTCTCGGCTGGTGAGCCCGCCAATCTCACCCTCGTCGACACGGAATACCGTGGCCAGGTGGACCCCGCGGGCTTCGCCTCGCGCAGCCGCAACACCCCCTACGAGGGGCGTGAGCTGCCGGGCCGTGTGACGCACACGTGGCTGCGGGGCAAGGCCACGCTCGTCGACGGGAAGCTCACGTGACACCTCTCATCCTGCTGGCCGAGGCCCAGAAGTCGGCCGACGTCACCGACTGGCCGGCCCGCATCGGCTGGCTCGTCGGACTCGTCCTGTTCATCGCGCTCGTCTACTGGCTGATGCGCGAGGGCTGGAAGTGGCGCGGCACGCTCCAGAGCGACCTTCCGGAGCCGCCCAGCGCGCCGGAGGAGACCGGCCCGGCGAAACTGAGCATGAGCGGCCGCTACCACGGCTCCACCACCGCCGGGCAGTGGCTGGACCGCATCGTGGCCCACGGCCTGGGCACCCGCAGCCGGGCCGAGCTCACGCTGACGGAGGCGGGCCTGGAGGTCGAGCGTCCCGGAGCGGCCGACTTCTTCGTCCCCACCGCCGCACTGCGCGGGGCCCGGCTGGACAAGGGCATCGCCGGCAAGGTCCTCACCGAGGGCGGCCTGCTGGTGGTGACCTGGGCGCTCGGCGACAAGCTGATCGACTCCGGCTTCCGCTCCGACCACGCGGCCGAGCACACCGAGTGGGTCGACACCCTGAACGACATGATCAACGACACGGAAGGCGCACGATGACGACCTCCACCAGGGGAGCTGCCAAGGTTCCCGCCGTACTCGTCCTGGAGGACGGCCGCACCTTCCGCGGCCGCGCCTACGGGGCCGTGGGGGAGACCTTCGGCGAGGCCGTGTTCTCCACCGGCATGACCGGCTACCAGGAAACCCTCACCGACCCGTCGTACGACCGGCAGATCGTCGTCGCGACCGCGCCGCAGATCGGCAACACCGGCTGGAACGACGAGGACGACGAGTCGAGCCGCATCTGGGTCTCCGGCTACGTCGTGCGCGACCCCGCGCGCGTGCCGTCCAACTGGCGCGCCAAGCGCTCCCTGGACGACGAGCTGGTCGCGCAGAACGTGGTCGGCATCTCAGGGATCGACACCCGCGCGCTGACCCGCCACCTGCGCGAGCGCGGCTCGATGCGCGCCGGCATCTTCTCCGGCGAGGCGATCGCCCCCGAGAGCGAGCTCCTCGAGCGCGTGCAGGCCCAGCCCCGCATGAAGGGCCTGAGCCTGTACGAGGAGGTCGCGACCCAGGAGGCGTACGTCGTCCCCGCGATCGGCGAGAAGCGGTTCACCGTCGCCGCGATCGACCTCGGCATCAAGGGCATGACCCCGCACCGCATGGCCGAGCGCGGCATCGAGGTGCACGTCCTCCCGGCCACGGCCACGGCCGACGACATCTACGCCGTCAACCCGGACGGGGTCTTCTTCTCCAACGGCCCCGGCGACCCCGCCACGGCCGAGGGCCCGGTCGCGCTCATGACCGCCGTCCTGGAGCGGAAGACGCCGCTGTTCGGCATCTGCTTCGGCAACCAGATCCTCGGCCGCGCCCTCGGCTTCGGCACCTACAAGCTGAAGTACGGCCACCGGGGCATCAACCAGCCGGTCCAGGACCGTACGACCGGCAAGGTCGAGGTCACCGCGCACAACCACGGCTTCGCCGTCGACGCGCCGCTCGACAAGGTGAGCGACACCAGGTTCGGCCGCGCCGAGGTCTCGCACGTGTGCCTGAACGACAACGTCGTGGAGGGGCTGCAGCTGCTCGACCAGCCGGCCTTCTCCGTCCAGTACCACCCCGAAGCGGCAGCGGGCCCGCACGACGCCGCCTACCTGTTCGACCGCTTCGTTTCCCTGATGGAGGGCCAGCGTGCCTAAGCGCACCGATATCCAGTCCGTCCTGGTCATCGGCTCCGGCCCGATCGTCATCGGCCAGGCCGCCGAGTTCGACTACTCCGGCACGCAGGCGTGCCGTGTGCTCAGGGCCGAGGGCCTGCGCGTGATCCTCGTCAACTCCAACCCGGCGACGATCATGACCGACCCGGAGATCGCCGACGCCACCTACGTCGAGCCGATCACCCCGGAGTTCGTCGAGAAGATCATCGCCAAGGAGCGCCCCGACGCCCTGCTGCCCACGCTGGGCGGCCAGACGGCGCTGAACACCGCGATCTCGCTGCACGAGAACGGTGTCCTGGCCAAGTACGGCGTCGAGCTGATCGGCGCCAAGCCCGAGGCCATCCACAAGGGCGAGGACCGCGACCTGTTCAAGGGCGTCGTGGAGGCCGTCAACGCGAAGATCGGGCACGGCGAGTCCGCCCGCTCGGTCATCTGCCACTCCATGGACGACGTCCTCAAGGGCGTCGAGCAGCTCGGCGGCTACCCGGTCGTCGTCCGCCCCTCCTTCACCATGGGCGGCGCCGGCTCCGGCTTCGCCCACGACGAGGAGGAGCTGCGCCGCATCGCCGGCCAGGGCCTCACGCTCTCCCCGACCACCGAGGTGCTCCTGGAGGAGTCCATCCTCGGCTGGAAGGAGTACGAGCTGGAGCTGATGCGCGACAAGCACGACAACGTCGTGGTCGTCTGCTCCATCGAGAACTTCGACCCCATGGGCGTGCACACCGGTGACTCGATCACCGTCGCGCCCGCGATGACGCTGACCGACCGCGAGTACCAGATCCTGCGGGACATCGGCATCGCCGTCATCCGCGAGGTCGGCGTCGACACCGGCGGCTGCAACATCCAGTTCGCGGTGAACCCCGAGGACGGTCGCGTGATCGTCATCGAGATGAACCCGCGCGTGTCGCGTTCCTCGGCACTCGCCTCCAAGGCGACCGGCTTCCCGATCGCGAAGATCGCCGCCAAGCTGGCCGTCGGCTACACGCTGGACGAGATCCCCAACGACATCACGCAGGAGACCCCGGCCTCCTTCGAGCCCACGCTCGACTACGTGGTCGTCAAGGCCCCGCGCTTCGCGTTCGAGAAGTTCCCGCAGGCCGACTCCACGCTGACCACCACCATGAAGTCGGTCGGCGAGGCCATGGCCGTCGGCCGCAACTTCACCGAGGCGTTCCAGAAGGCGCTGCGCTCGCTGGAAAAGAAGGGCTCGCAGTTCACCTTCGTCGGTGAGCCCGGCGAGAAGGACACCCTGCTGCGCGAGGCCGTACGGCCCACCGACGGCCGGATCAACACGGTCATGCAGGCCATCCGCGCGGGCGCCACGCCCGAGGAGATCTTCGAGTTCACGAAGATCGACCCGTGGTTCGTGGACCAGCTCTTCCTGATCAAGGAGGTCGCGGACGAGCTGGCCGAGGCCCCCGAGCTGACCCGCGAGCTGCTCGCCGAGGCCAAGCGGCACGGCTTCTCCGACGTCCAGATCGGTGAGATCCGCGGCCTGCGCGAGGACGTCGTCCGCGAGGTGCGGCACGCGCTCGGCATCCGCCCGGTCTACAAGACGGTCGACACCTGCGCCGCCGAGTTCGCCGCGAAGACGCCGTACTTCTACTCCTCCTACGACGAGGAGACCGAGGTCGCGTCCCGCGAGAAGCCCGCGGTGATCATCCTGGGCTCCGGCCCGAACCGCATCGGTCAGGGCATCGAGTTCGACTACTCCTGTGTCCACGCCTCCTTCGCGCTGAGCGACGCGGGCTACGAGACGGTGATGGTCAACTGCAACCCGGAGACCGTCTCCACCGACTACGACACCTCCGACCGGCTGTACTTCGAGCCGCTGACCCTGGAGGACGTCCTCGAGATCGTCCACGCCGAGCAGCAGGCCGGCCCGGTGGCGGGCGTGATCGTGCAGCTGGGCGGCCAGACCCCGCTGGGCCTGTCCCAGGCGCTGAAGGACAACGGCGTACCGGTCGTCGGCACGTCCCCCGAGGCCATCCACGCCGCCGAGGACCGCGGCGCCTTCGGCCGCGTCCTCGCCGAGGCCGGTCTCCCGGCCCCGAAACACGGCACCGCCACCACCTTCGCCGAGGCCAAGGCGATCGCCGACGAGATCGGCTACCCGGTCCTCGTCCGGCCGTCGTACGTCCTCGGCGGCCGTGGCATGGAGATCGTCTACGACGAGACCCGCCTCGCCTCCTACATCGCCGAGTCGACCGAGATCAGCCCCTCCCGGCCGGTCCTCGTCGACCGCTTCCTGGACGACGCGATCGAGATCGACGTCGACGCCCTCTACGACGGCGAGGAGCTGTACCTCGGCGGCGTCATGGAGCACATCGAGGAGGCCGGCATCCACTCCGGCGACTCCGCCTGTGCCCTGCCCCCGATCACCCTGGGCGGCTTCGACATCAAGCGCCTGCGGGCCTCCACCGAGGCCATCGCGCGCGGTGTCGGCGTGCGCGGTCTGATCAACATCCAGTTCGCGATGGCGGGCGACATCCTCTACGTCCTGGAGGCCAACCCGCGCGCGTCCCGCACCGTCCCCTTCACCTCGAAGGCGACCGCGGTGCCGCTGGCGAAGGCCGCCGCCCGGATCTCGCTGGGCGCGACCATCGCCGAGCTGCGTGCCGAGGGCCTGCTCCCGGCGACGGGCGACGGCGGCGAGCTGCCGCTGGACGCGCCGATCTCCGTCAAGGAGGCCGTCATGCCCTGGTCCCGGTTCCGGGACATCCAGGGCCGCGGCGTGGACACCGTCCTCGGCCCGGAGATGCGCTCCACCGGCGAGGTCATGGGCATCGACTCCGTCTTCGGCACGGCGTACGCCAAGTCGCAGGCCGGGGCGTACGGCCCGCTGCCCACCAAGGGACGCGCGTTCATCTCGGTCGCCAACCGCGACAAGCGCTCGATGATCTTCCCGGCGCGCGAGCTGGTCGCGCACGGCTTCGAGCTGCTCGCCACCTCGGGCACGGCGGAGGTGCTCAAGCGCAACGGCATCAACGCCACCGTCGTACGCAAGCAGTCCGAGGGCACCGGCCCGAACGGCGAGAGGACCATCGTCCAGCTGATCCACGACGGCGAGGTCGACCTCATCGTGAACACGCCGTACGGCACCGGCGGCCGCCTCGACGGCTACGACATCCGTACGGCGGCCGTCGCCCGGTCGGTGCCGTGCCTGACGACCGTCCAGGCGCTCGCCGCCGCCGTCCAGGGCATCGACGCGCTCAACCACGGTGACGTGGGCGTCCGTTCGCTCCAGGAACACGCGGAACACCTGACCGCGGCCCGCGACTAGCAGCCCTGAGGGGGACACCGGAAACGGTGTCCCCCTCTGTATGAGGACCCTGAGGACTTTCCCGAGATGTACAAGCTCTTCTTCCGTCTGGTTTTCACCCGGATGGACCCGGAGAAGGCCCACCACCTGGCCTTCCGCTGGATCCGCCTCGCCGTCCGCGTCCCCGGCTTGCGCACCTTCGTCGCGGCCGCCCTCGCGCCCCGCCGCAAGGAGCTGCGCACGGAGGCCTTCGGGCTGCGCATGCACGGCCCCTTCGGGCTCGCCGCCGGCTTCGACAAGAACGCCGTCGCCGTCGACGGCATGGCGATGCTGGGCTTCGACCACGTCGAGATCGGCACGGTGACGGGGGAGCCGCAGCCCGGCAACCCCAAGAAGCGGCTGTTCCGCCTCGTCGCGGACCGCGCGCTGATCAACCGCATGGGCTTCAACAACGACGGCTCGCTGGCCGTGGCGGCCCGCCTCGCGACCCGTGAGCCGGTCTTCAGGACCGTCGTGGGCGTCAACATCGGCAAGACCAAGGCCGTCCCGGAGGCGGAGGCCGTCGGCGACTACGTGAAGTCCGCCGAGCGGCTCGCGCCGTACGCCGACTACCTGGTGGTCAACGTCTCCTCGCCGAACACGCCCGGCCTGCGCAACCTCCAGGCCACCGAGGCGCTGCGCCCGCTGCTCACCGCCGTGCGCGAGGCCGCGGACCGCACGGTCGCGAACCGGCGCGTCCCGCTGCTGGTGAAGATCGCCCCGGACCTCGCCGACGAGGACGTCGACGCCGTCGCCGACCTGGCCGTGGAACTGGGCCTGGACGGCATCATCGCCACCAACACCACCATCGCGCGCGAGGGCCTCGGCCTGCGCTCCGCGCCCGCGATCGTGCAGGAGACCGGCGGCCTGTCCGGCGCCCCGCTCAAGGCACGCTCCCTGGAGGTCCTGCGCCGCCTGTACGCGCGCGTGGGCGACCGGATCACCCTGGTGGGCGTCGGCGGCATCGAGACCGCCGAGGACGCCTGGCAGCGCATCCTGGCCGGTGCCACGCTGGTCCAGGGCTACAGCGCCTTCATCTACGAGGGCCCCTTCTGGTGCCGCGCGATCCACAAGGGCCTCGCCGCGCGCCTGCGCACCAGCCCGTACGCCACCCTCGCCGACGCGGTCGGCGCCGACGTGAGGAAGCCCGCATGACTTCGATGGAGCCCTTCGGCGCCCGGCTGCGCCGCGCCATGGACGAGCGCGGCCCGCTGTGCGTCGGCATCGACCCGCACGCCTCCCTGCTCACCGAGTGGGGCCTGAACGACGACGTGGCCGGTCTGGAGCGGTTCAGCCGCACGGTCGTCGAGGCCGTGGCCGACCGGGTCGCCGTGATGAAGCCGCAGAGCGCCTTCTTCGAGCGCTTCGGCTCGCGCGGTGTCGCCGTCCTGGAGACGGTCGTCCGGGAGGCGCGCGCGGCCGGCACCCTGGTCGTGATGGACGCCAAGCGCGGCGACATCGGCTCCACCATGGCCGGGTACGCGGAGGCCTACCTGCACAAGGACGCCCCGCTGTTCTCCGACGCGCTGACCGTCTCGCCGTACCTCGGCTACGGCTCGCTCAGCCCGGCCGTCGCGCTGGCCCGGGAGAGCGGTGCCGGTCTGTTCGTGCTGGCGCTGACCTCGAACCCGGAGGGCCCCGAGGTGCAGCACGCGGTCCGCGTGGACGGCCGCAGCGTCGGCGCGACCATGCTGGCCCACCTGGCCGCCGAGAACGCGGGGGAGGAGCCGCTGGGCTCCTTCGGCGCCGTCGTCGGTGCCACGGTCGGCGACCTGTCGTCGTACGACCTCGCGATCAACGGTCCGCTCCTCGCGCCCGGCGTCGGCGCGCAGGGGGCGACGGCGGCCGACCTTCCGAAGGTCTTCGGGGCGGCGGTGCGCAACGTCGTGCCGAACGTGAGCCGGGGTGTTCTGCGTCACGGTCCCGACGCCGGGGCGCTGCGGGCCGCCGCCGAGCGCTTCGCCGAGGAGATTCAGGCGGTCGTCGGGGGTTCCTGAGCCCTCCGACGGGTGCCCTGGCGGGCGGCGGGCCGGCGACTTGAGTGTGAATACATCCTCAAATCGAGGGCATTATGTCTGAAATGTCCGGCCTGACGGAGGCTGACCAGGACTTTTCCGCTGTTCTCGCTGACTCTGGCGGACTTGCCCGCTAGTCTCCGAGCAGTGGGGGCACCTCTCACGCCCCTAAGGCAGTGGGGGAGAACGGGCAGCGTGTTGCTCGTAGCTCCCCAGGTGTGGGGCGACTAGGTTCCTCACCGGTCCGTATCCGACAGTTCGACATCCGAGGTGACGTAGGCGTGGCTCTTCCGCCCCTTACCCCTGAACAGCGCGCAGCCGCGCTCGAAAAGGCCGCCGCGGCTCGCCGGGAGCGGGCCGAGGTCAAGAATCGACTCAAGCACTCCGGCGCCTCCCTGCACGAGGTCATCAAGCAGGGCCAGGAGAACGACGTCATCGGCAAGATGAAGGTCTCCGCACTGCTCGAGTCGCTGCCGGGCGTGGGCAAGGTCCGCGCCAAGCAGATCATGGAGCGTCTGGGCATCTCCGAGAGCCGCCGCGTGCGCGGTCTCGGTTCCAACCAGATCGCTTCCCTGGAGCGTGAGTTCGGCAGCACCGGCTCCTGAGCCCGTCTCCCCGGCGTACGGGGAGTGGGACCGGGCGTCCCGGGCACCCCGGGATTGCTGGAATAATCGCTGCATGAGCGAACGTCCGCGGCTGACCGTGCTCTCCGGCCCCTCGGGGGTCGGCAAGAGCACGGTCGTCGCCCATATGCGCAAGGAACACCCCGAGGTCTGGCTCTCGGTGTCGGCCACCACCCGCAGGCCGCGCCCCGGCGAGCAGCACGGAGTCCACTACTTCTTCGTCACCGACGAGGAGATGGACAAGCTGATCGCCAACGGCGAGCTGCTGGAGTGGGCCGAGTTCGCCGGCAACCGCTACGGCACGCCCCGCGCGGCCGTGCTGGAGCGGCTGGAGAACGGCGAGCCCGTGCTGCTGGAGATCGACCTCCAGGGCGCCCGGCAGGTCCGGGAGTCGATGTCCGACGCCCGGCTGGTGTTCCTGGCTCCCCCCTCCTGGGAGGAGCTGGTGCGCAGGCTGACCGGCCGGGGCACCGAGCCGCCCGAGGTCATCGAGCGCCGCCTGGAGGCGGCCAGGACCGAGCTGGCGGCCGAGCCGGAGTTCGACATGACCTTGGTCAACACCTCCGTCGAGGACGTGGCGCGCGAGCTGCTAGCCTTGATGGACGTTGTGTGATCGTGACTGTGATCACGATGATTGGTTCTTTCCCATCCATCGGAAGGTAGAGCGTGTCCTCTTCCATCACCGCGCCCGAGGGCATCATCAACCCGCCGATCGACGAGCTTCTCGAGGCCACCGACTCGAAGTACAGCCTCGTGATCTACGCGGCCAAGCGGGCCCGTCAGATCAACGCGTACTACTCGCAGCTCGGCGAGGGTCTCCTCGAGTACGTCGGTCCCCTCGTCGACACCCACGTTCACGAGAAGCCGCTCTCGATCGCCCTGCGCGAGATCAACGCGGGTCTGCTGACGTCGGAGGCCATTGAGGGCCCCGCCCAGTAGTACTTTCAGATTGCGGTTGACTTATCCACAGGCCCGGCAGTCATGCTGCCGGGCCTGTGGTGTGTCATGGGTGTTGCAGGGTTCCGAGTCCGGGGAGTGAGCGTGGACAAGCCGAAGGTCGTTCTGGGGGTCAGCGGCGGCATCGCCGCCTACAAGGCCTGTGAGCTGCTGAGAAGGTTCACGGAGTCGGGTCATGACGTGCGCGTCGTGCCCACCGCCGCCGCGCTGCACTTCGTCGGCGCCGCCACCTGGTCCGCCCTGTCGGGCCACCCCGTCTCGACGGAGGTCTGGGACGACGTCCACGAGGTCCCGCACGTCCGCATCGGCCAGCACGCCGACCTGGTGGTCGTCGCACCCGCCACGGCCGACATGCTCGCCAAGGCCGCCCACGGCCTCGCCGACGACCTCCTCACCAACACCCTCCTCACCGCCCGCTGCCCGGTGGTCTTCGCGCCCGCGATGCACACCGAGATGTGGGAGCACCCGGCCACCCAGGAGAACGTGGCCACGCTGCGCCGCCGCGGCGCCGTCGTCATCGAGCCCGCCGTCGGCCGGCTCACCGGCGTCGACACCGGCAAGGGCCGGCTGCCCGAGCCGGCCGAGATCTTCGAGGTCTGCCGCCGGGTGCTGGCCCGGGGCGTCACCCGGCCGGACCTCGAGGGACGGCACGTCGTCGTCTCCGCCGGCGGCACCCGCGAGCCGCTCGACCCGGTCCGCTTCCTCGGCAACCGCTCCTCCGGCAAGCAGGGCTACGCCCTCGCCCGCACCGCCGCCGCCCGCGGCGCCCGCGTCACGCTGATCGCGGCCAACGCCGGCCTGCCCGACCCGGCGGGCGTGGACGTCGTCCCGGTCGGCACGGCCGTCCAGCTGCGCGAGGCCGTCCTGAAGGCCGCGGCGGACGCCGACGCGGTCGTCATGGCCGCCGCCGTCGCCGACTTCCGCCCCGCGGCCTACGCCGCCGGGAAGATCAAGAAGAAGGACGGCCAGGAACCCGACCCGATCGTCCTGGTGCGGAATCCGGACATCCTCGCGGAGATTTCAGCCGATCGTGCCAGGCCAGGGCAGGTGATCGTCGGTTTCGCCGCCGAGACCGACGACGTGCTCGCCAACGGCCGCACCAAGCTCGCCCGCAAGGGCTGCGACCTGCTCGTGGTCAATGAGGTGGGGGAGCGCAAGACGTTCGGCTCCGAGGAGAACGAGGCGGTTGTGCTGGGCGCCGACGGAACCGAGACCCCGGTACCGCACGGACCCAAGGAAGCCCTGGCCGACACCGTCTGGGACTTGGTCGCGCGGCGCCTGGGATGAGCCCCCGGCGCACCGTCCGGGCCGTCCGCTGGGGGCGTGCATGAGGACCGCTGGATTCCGGTGTGGCGACCCTGGCCAACGTCACCCGGCATTGTGCAGAATTCCCGTGCCGCAGGTCACAGCGCTCCCGAGAGGCGAGACGGTGACCCACCGGCGGAGTGCGACCGATAAACTGTTCAAGGTCGGCACCGGGCGCAGCCCTCGTGCCGACTGCAAATGATCAGCCAGCAGCCGCTGCAACCCCAGGGAGCGTTGTGTCCCGTCGCCTGTTCACCTCGGAGTCCGTGACCGAGGGTCACCCCGACAAGATCGCTGACCAGATCAGCGACACCATTCTCGACGCGCTTCTGCGCGAGGACCCGACCTCCCGGGTCGCCGTCGAGACGCTGATCACCACCGGCCTGGTCCACGTGGCCGGCGAGGTCACGACCAAGGCCTACGCGGACATCGCGACCCTGGTCCGCAACAAGATCCTGGAGATCGGCTACGACTCCTCCAAGAAGGGCTTCGACGGCGCCTCCTGTGGCGTGTCGGTGTCCATCGGTGCACAGTCCCCGGACATCGCGCAGGGTGTCGACACGGCGTACGAGTCCCGGGTCGAAGGCGACGACGACGAGCTGGACAAGCAGGGCGCCGGCGACCAGGGCCTGATGTTCGGCTACGCCTCCGACGAGACGCCGACCCTCATGCCGCTGCCGATCTTCCTGGCGCACCGCCTGTCCAAGCGCCTGTCCGAGGTCCGCAAGAACGGCACCATCCCCTACCTGCGCCCGGACGGCAAGACGCAGGTCACCATCGAGTACGACGGCGACAAGGCCGTCCGCCTCGACACGGTCGTCGTCTCCTCGCAGCACGCCTCCGACATCGACCTGGAGTCGCTGCTCGCTCCCGACATCCGCGAGTTCGTCGTGGAGCCGGAGCTGAAGGCGCTCCTCGACGAGGGCATCAAGCTGGACACCGAGGGCTACCGCCTGCTGGTCAACCCGACCGGCCGCTTCGAGATCGGCGGCCCGATGGGCGACGCCGGCCTCACCGGCCGCAAGATCATCATCGACACCTACGGCGGCATGGCCCGCCACGGCGGCGGCGCCTTCTCCGGCAAGGACCCGTCCAAGGTCGACCGCTCGGCCGCCTACGCCATGCGCTGGGTCGCCAAGAACGTCGTCGCGGCCGGCCTGGCCTCCCGCTGCGAGGTCCAGGTCGCCTACGCCATCGGCAAGGCCGAGCCCGTCGGTCTCTTCGTGGAGACCTTCGGCACCCACAAGATCGAGACCGAGAAGATCGAGAAGGCCATCGACGAGGTCTTCGACCTCCGCCCGGCCGCGATCATCCGCGACCTCGACCTGCTCCGCCCGATCTACTCGCAGACGGCGGCCTACGGCCACTTCGGCCGCGAGCTGGCCGACTTCACCTGGGAGCGCACCGACCGCGTCGACGCCCTCCGCAAGGCCGTGGGCCTGTAGGCCCGCACCCCCTCCCTCGCCGAGGCCCGGCTTCCCTGACGGGGGCCGGGCCTCGGCGTGTCCGGGGTGGCTCGAGGCGCCGGGGGCGGGCCGTTGTCGGTGGCGTTTGGTAAGAATGCAAGCGTGAGCAGCGAGAACGGGGCACCCCGAGTGGACGGGGACGGCGGGGCCGAGGGCGCGCCGCCGGAGCAGCTCGCGCTCATTCGGGAGAGCGTGCGCAAGGCGAAGACGCCGCGTGCCAAGCCGCGCACCTGGCGGGGGGCCACGCTCGCCAAGGAGCTGCCGGTCGCCCGGGTGCTGGTCGACAAGGGCGTGCTGCACCTCGACCGGTACTTCGACTACGCGGTGCCCGAGGAACTGGACGAAGAGGCGCAGCCCGGGGTGCGGGTGCGGGTGCGGTTCGGGGCCGGGCGGCACCGGGTGCGCGAGGGGCGCCGCGAGGGCGGCGGGCTCATCGACGGGTTCCTGATCGAGCGCCGGGCCGAGACCGACTACTCCGGCCCGCTCGCGGCGCTCGCCCAGGTCGTGTCCCCCGAGCCCGTCCTGAGCGAGGAGCTGCTGGGGCTCGCCAGGGCCGTCGCGGACCGGTACGCCGGAAGCCTCGCCGACGTCCTCCAGCTGGCCGTGCCGCCGCGCAGCGCCGCCGCGGAGAAGCGCCCCTCACCCGCGCCGCTGCCACCGCCCCGGGCACCCGAGGCCGGCTCCTGGGCGCGGTACGAGCACGGCGGCGCCTTCCTCGACACACTGGCCTCCGGCGGAGCGCCCAGGGCCGTCTGGAACACGCTGCCGGGCCCGCTGTGGAGCGAGGAGCTGGCCCGGGCCGTCGCCGCCACCCTCGCCTCGGGCCGCGGCGCCCTCGTCGTCGTGCCGGACGGGCGGGACGCCGCACGGGTCGACGCCGCGCTCACCGCGTTGCTCGGCGAGGGCCGGCACGCGCTGCTCACCGCCGACGCGGGGCCCGAGAAGCGGTACGCGCAGTGGCTCGCGGTGCGACGCGGATCCGTACGGGCCGTCGTCGGGACCCGGGCGGCCATGTTCGCGCCCGTGCGGGACCTGGGGCTCGTCGCGGTCTGGGACGACGGCGACGACAGCCTCAGCGATCAGCACGCCCCGCAGCCGCACGCGCGCGATGTGCTGCTGCTGCGCGCCGCGCTGGACAGGTGCGCCTTCCTGCTGGGCGGATTCGGCTGCACCGTGGAGGCCGCCCAGCTCGTGGAGAGCGGCTGGGCCCGTCCGCTGGTCGCGGGCCGGGAGCAGGTGCGTCGGGCCGCGCCCCTGGTCCGGACCGTCGGCGACGAGAACCTCGCGCGCGACGAGGCCGCCCGGGCCGCCCGGTTGCCGAGCCTCGCCTGGGAGACGGCCCGGGAGGGGCTGCGGCACGGGCCGGTGCTGGTGCAGGTGCCCCGCCGTGGCTACGTGCCCCGCCTGGCCTGCAACCAGTGCCGCGAGCCCGCGCGCTGCCGGCACTGCTCCGGGCCGCTCCAGGGGCAGGACGCGGGGGTGCTGCGGTGCGGCTGGTGCGGGCGCGAGGACAACGCGTGGCACTGCCCGGAGTGCGGCGGCTTCCGGCTGCGCGCCCAGGTCGTCGGCGCGCGGCGCACGGCCGAGGAGCTGGGGCGCGCCTTTCCCGCCGTACCGGTGCGGACCTCGGGGCGCGAACACGTGCTGGACACCGTGCCGGGCACGCCCGCGCTGGTCGTGAGCACCCCGGGCGCCGAACCCGTCGCCGAGGGCGGCTACGCGGCGGCCCTGCTGCTGGACGGCTGGGCCATGCTCGTACGACCCGACCTGCGGGCCGGAGAGGACGCGCTGCGCCGGTGGATCGCGGCGGGCGCGCTGGTCCGGCCGCAGAGCGAGGGGGGCACGGTGGTCGTGGTGGCCGAGCCGACCCTGCGGCCCGTGCAGGCGCTGGTGCGCTGGGACCCCGTCGGGCACGCCGTGCGGGAACTGGCCGAGCGGGCCGAACTGGGCTTCCCGCCGGTGTCGAGGATGGCGGCCGTCACCGGACCGCCCGCGGCCGTCGCCGAGTTTCTGACCTCGGTCGAACTGCCGCCGGACGCCGAGGTGTTGGGGCCCGTACCGGTACCGCCCACCCTGCCCGGCCGGCCCCGCAGGCCCGGCGCTCCGCCGCCCGGTGAGCACTGGGAGCGGGTGCTCGTGCGGGTGCCGCCGGGGAGCGGGGCGGCGCTGGCCTTCGCGCTCAAGACCGCTCAGGCCGCTCGGATGGCGCGGGGGAGCGGCAGCGGGGAGGCGGTCCGGGTGCGGATCGATCCGCCGGACATCGGGTGACCCCGGTGAGGTGCCGGGGACATGTGTCTGCCCTCCCGGACGTCGTGTCGGGAGGGCAGAAGGCGGGGTACGTCAGCCGTTGCGCGGCCCGGGGAAGGCCGTCGGGCGGGCGTCGTCGCGCAGGGCGGGGCTGCCCGCGGTCGGCTGGGTGGGCATCGAGCGGGCCGCGGGGACGGTGGGCACCGACGGCAGGCCGGCGTTCACGTTGAGCGTGCGCGTGCCGGACGGCTCCGACGACCGCTCGGCCTCGGCGGCCGCCTGGGCCGCGGCGCGGCGGGCGCCGTAACGGCGGTGCACCGCCTGCTTGGTGACTCCGAGCGCCGAGCCCACCGCGTCCCACGAGAAACCGAGTGAGCGGTCGAAGTCCACGGCGGCCGTGACCAGGGTTTCGACACTGTCGCGGAGTTCCTGGGCGAGGCGGACCGTCGGGGCGGGGGCGCGTCCGTAGACGACGAAGCCCGTGGACGGGCCGGAGCGGCGCGGGCGGTAGACGTTGCCCAACTGGGCGGTGAGCGTGCGCAGTGCGTCCACCTGGCGGCGGACCCGCTCGATGTCCCGCACCAGCAAGTGCAGGCTGGCCCGGGCCTGGGCGTCGTGGGTTGCGTGGTCGGCCATGAACAAGCCTCTCGAACCGGCGTTGAAAGGAATCGGGCCGCGAAAGCGGCCCGGTGTGGTCAACTCTTTCTTGACCAACGCGTGTGCGCTCCGCTGGTCACGGGGTGGGGGCGTACGGGCATATGCGTACGCCGTCTGCCCACCCGCGCGCCGCCCGTTTCCAGTTGGCAGAGAGGCCGGACAACCTGTGGTGCGTGCCCGCCGTCGGCGGCTGCCCGTCCGTGGGCCGTGGGCCGTGAGCCACGGTCCATCGTCTGCGGTCTGCGGTCTGCGGTCTGCGGTCTGCGGTCTGCGGTCTGCCGTCCGCGGTCCGACGTTCGTCGTCCGCGTCCCGCCATCCGCTCGTTAGCCGCCGAGCGCCGAGCGCCGAGCGCCGAGCGCCGAGCGCCGAGCGCCGAGCGCCGAGCGCCGAGCGCCGAGCGCCGACCGTGCTCCGCCGTCTGCCGAGCGCCGGCCTGAGGTCCGCCGTTCGCCCCGTTGGCCGTCTCCTCCTCCGGCCGTGGTCATAGACTGGTGCGCTGCCCGTTCAACCCCCGCCCGAGAGGCCCGATCCCGCCCATGAAGCTTGTCTTCGCCGGTACCCCCGAGGTCGCCGTTCCCGCTCTGGACGCACTGATCGCCTCCGGGCGGCACGAGGTGGCCGCCGTCGTCACGCGGCCCGACGCACCGGCCGGGCGCGGGCGCAGGCTGGTCGCGTCGCCCGTGGCCGAGCGGGCGGAGGAGGCTGGGATCGAGGTGCTGAAGCCGGTCAGGCCGGGCGATCCCGAGTTTCTGGAGCGGCTCAAGGAGATCGCGCCCGACTGCTGCCCGGTCGTCGCTTACGGCGCGCTGCTGCCCCGCGTCGCCCTCGACATCCCCACCCACGGCTGGGTCAACCTGCACTTCTCGCTGCTGCCCGCCTGGCGCGGGGCGGCGCCGGTGCAGCACTCCATCATGGCGGGCGACGAGATCACCGGCGCCTCCACCTTCCTCATCGAGGAGGGGCTGGACTCCGGGCCCGTCTACGGCACCGTGACGGAGGAGATCCGGGCCACCGACACCAGCGGCGACCTGCTCACCCGGCTCGCCTTCGCCGGCGCCGGGCTGCTCGCCGCGACCATGGACGGCATCGCGGACGGCACCCTGAAGGCCGTGCCGCAGCCGGCCGACGGCATCACCGTCGCGCCGAAGATCACCGTCGAGGACGCCCGTGTGGACTGGGCCACGCCCGCGCTGCGTGTCGACCGGGTCGTGCGCGGCTGCACCCCGGCGCCCGGCGCCTGGACCACCTTCCGCGGTGAGCGGCTCAAGCTGATCCAGGTCACGCCCGTGCCCGAGCGGACCGACCTCGCGCCGGGACGGATGGCCATCGGCAAGAACAGCGTGCACGTGGGCACCGGGTCGTACGCCGTCGAGCTGCTCTGGGTACAGGCCCAGGGCAAGAAGCCGATGCGGGCCGCCGACTGGGCCCGTGGCGTGCGTATCGCCGACAGTGAGACCCTCGGCAGCTGACGGCCGTCCCCCGACGTACGCTGGGATGCGTACTTCTTCCTTATCCGGAGCACCTTTTTCGTGAGTGAGCAGTCCCGGCGGCCCCGTAAGCCCGCCAAGCCCTACCGCCGTCCCCAGAAGGACCCCGTCCGCATCCTGGCCTTCGAGGCGCTGCGCGCGGTCGACGAGCGGGACGCGTACGCCAACCTCGTGCTGCCCCCGCTGCTGCGCAAGGCCCGTGAGAAGGGCGACTTCGACGCGCGGGACGCCGCCCTCGCCACCGAGCTGGTGTACGGCACGCTGCGGCGGCAGGGTACGTACGACGCGGTGATCGCAGCCTGTGTCGACCGGCCGTTGCGCGAGGTCGACCCGCCGGTGCTCGACGTGCTCAGCCTCGGTGTGCACCAGCTGCTCGGGACCCGGATCCCGACGCACGCCGCCGTGTCGGCCTCCGTCGAGCTGGCCCGGGTGGTGCTCGGCGACGGGCGGGCCAAGTTCGTCAACGCCGTGCTGCGGAAGGTGGCCCAGGACGACCTCGACGGGTGGCTGGAGAAGGTCGCGCCGCCGTACGACGAGGACCCGGAGGACCATCTCGCTGTCGTGCACTCGCACCCTCGCTGGGTCGTCTCCGCGCTCTGGGACTCCCTCGGCGGCGGGCGCGCGGGTATCGAGGATCTGCTGGAGGCTGACAACGAGCGGCCCGAGGTGACGCTCGTCGCGCGGCCGGGGCGGGCCACCGCCGAGGAGCTGCTGCGCGAGGAGGCCGCCGTGCCCGGGCGCTGGTCGCCGTACGCCGTGCGGCTCGCCGAGGGCGGCGAGCCGGGCGCGGTGGAGGCGGTGCGCGAGGGGCGGGCCGGGGTGCAGGACGAGGGCAGCCAGCTGGTGGCCCTGGCGCTTGCCAACGCGCCCGTCGAGGGGTCCGACGCGTTGTGGCTCGACGGATGCGCCGGGCCCGGTGGCAAGGCCGCGCTGCTCGCCGCCCTCGCCGCCGAGCGTGGGGCCACGCTGCTCGCCTCCGAGAAGCAGCCGCACCGGGCAGGGCTGGTCGCCAAGGCGCTGGCCGGCAACCCGGGGCCGTACCAGGTCATCGCCGCCGACGGCACCCGGCCGCCGTGGCGCCCCGGCACCTTCGACCGCGTCCTCATGGACGTGCCCTGCACCGGACTCGGCGCGCTGCGCAGGCGCCCCGAGGCCCGCTGGCGGCGGCGCCCGGAGGACCTGGAGAGCTTCGCGCCGCTCCAGCGCGCCCTGCTGCGCACCGCGCTCGACTCGGTGCGCGTCGGCGGAATCGTCGGGTACGCCACCTGCTCGCCGCACCTTGCCGAAACCCGGGCGGTCGTCGCCGACGTACTCAAGCAGCACCCCGAGACGGAGCTGGTCGACGCGCGCCCGCTGCTGCCCGGGGTGCCGGCGCTCGGCGACGGGCCGGACATTCAGCTGTGGCCGCATCTGCACGGCACCGACGCCATGTATCTGACACTCATCCGTCGTACCGGCTGAGGGCACGGGTCGGCCGGGAGTTATCCACAGGCGGGCGTATTCGTCGTACTCGTACGATGAACGAGCCGGCCTGTGGACCGGCGCGAACATCAGTGCTCCGGACATGGCAGTCTTGGGGCATGGCCGTGCAGATCAACCCCAGCATCCTGTCCGCCGACTTCGCGCGTCTCGCGGAGGAGGCCAAGGCGGTCCAAGGCGCCGACTGGCTCCATGTCGACGTCATGGACAACCACTTCGTCCCCAACCTCACGCTCGGCGTGCCGGTCGTGGAGTCCCTGGCCCGTGCGACGGACACCCCGCTGGACTGCCATCTGATGATCGAGGATCCCGACCGCTGGGCTCCGCAGTACATCGAGGCGGGCGCCTCGTCCGTGACCTTCCATGTGGAGGCCGCCGCCGCGCCCGTGCGGCTCGCCCGGGAGATACGTGCCAAGGGCGCCCGTGCCTCGATGGCGCTCAAGCCGGCGACGCCGATCGAGCCGTTCGAGGATCTGCTGCCCGAGCTCGACATGTTGTTGATCATGACGGTCGAGCCCGGTTTCGGCGGCCAGGCCTTCCTCGACATCATGCTGCCGAAGATCCGCCGCACCCGGGAGCTGATCAGCAAGCACGGCCTCCAGCTGTGGCTCCAGGTGGACGGCGGTGTCTCCGCCTCGACCATCGAGCAGTGCGCGGACGCGGGAGCGGACGTCTTCGTGGCCGGCTCGGCGGTGTACGGGGCCGAGGACCCGGCGGAGGCGGTCCGTGCCCTGCGCGCCCAGGCGGAGGCCGTTACCGCCAAGGCGTCCTGGGCATGCGACCACTGAGCCACAGATACGTGAACGGTTAAGTGAACGGCGCCCATCAGGGCGGATCAGTCGCCCCGAATCTGCAAGGATGAACGGCGAATCCAGAGTGTGAACAGCAGTGAGGAGATCGCCGTGTCGGGTATGTCGGCGGGCCGGTCAGCCATGCGGATGGGACCCGCTGAGCTGGTGCAGGCGGCGGCCATGGCCCGCCGCTTCTACCTCGAGGGGAAGTCCAAGATCCAGATCGCCGAGGAGTTCGGCGTCAGCCGCTTCAAGGTGGCCCGGGTCCTGGAGACTGCCCTCGAACGGGATCTCGTGCGCATCGAGATCCGCGTGCCGGCCGAGCTGGACGCCGAGCGCTCCGACGCGCTCCGCGCCCGCTACGGCCTGAGGCATGCCGTCGTGGTCGAGTCCCCGGCCGAGGCCGAGGAGACCCCCGACCCCGAGAACCTCGGCGAGGTCGCCGCCGACCTGCTCGGCGAGCTCGTCAACGAGGGGGACGTGCTGGGGCTGGCCTGGGGCCGGTCCACCATCCACATGGCGGCGGCGCTGGACCGGCTGCCGCCGTGCACGGTGGTGCAGCTGACGGGCGTGTACGACGCCGGGACCGCCGAGCGCGGCTCGGTGGAGGCGGTGCGCCGCGCGGCCCAGGTGTCGGGCGGGGACGCGCACCCCATCTACGCGCCGATGCTGCTGCCGGACGCGGCCACCGCGGCGGCGCTGCGCAACCAGACCGGGATCGCCCGGGCCTTCGAGTACTTCGACAAGGTCACGGTCGCCTGTGTCTCCATCGGTTCCTGGGAGCCGGGCATCTCGACGGTGCACGACATGCTCAGCGACGAGGAGCGGGCGCACTACGCCTCGCTCGGTGTCGCCGCCGAGATGTCCGCGCACCTCTTCGACGCCGAGGGGCGCCGGATCGGGCGGGACCTGGGGGAGCGGTGCATCACGGTCAAGGCCGATCAGCTGCGCCGTATCCCGGAGGTCGTGGCGATCGCGGGCGGGCAGCGCAAGGCGGCCGCGATCGACGCGGTGCTGCGCTCCGGGCTGGTCACCAGCCTGGTCACGGACACCTCGGCCGCGGACTACCTGATGACGGCGGGCCCGACCCCGAAGCCGGCCCTGAGCCGGGCGGACCCGGACGGGATCTGACCGGCACCTGGTTCTGACTGGTTCCGGCCGACGCCGAACGGCTCCGACCGACGCCGAGGGCTCCCGACCGTCCGTGACCGCTCCTGACCGGCTCCGAGGGGGCTGGCCAGGGACCGCGGGGTTCTCGGTCGGTCCCGGTGGGCCCCGTTAGGCGCCGGTCCCGGTGGGTCCTGGTAGGCCTCGGCGGTCGCTCTGCAGTAACCGCAGGTTCTCGGCGGTTCCCAACGGTCCTCGGCGGGCCTCGGTACGCCGCAGCGGGTCCCGGCAGACCCGGCGGGTGGCTGGCAGGCCTCAGCAGGTTCTGGTGGCCTCCATGGGATCAGGTGGGCCCCCGACTGGTCCTGTGGCCTCGGCTGGCTTGGTGTCCCCTGTGGGGTCCGGCGGCCTCGGCTGGCTCGGTGCCCCCACCCTGTCGGATCCGGTGCCTCCGACTAGGCCCGGTGCCCCCTCTCGGACCCGGTGCCCCCCACTGGTCTCGGTGCCCCGGC
This sequence comes from Streptomyces sp. NPDC020192, assembly GCF_044388685.1. Taxonomy (NCBI): domain Bacteria; kingdom Bacillati; phylum Actinomycetota; class Actinomycetes; order Kitasatosporales; family Streptomycetaceae; genus Streptomyces; species Streptomyces sp. NPDC020192. Next base: position 387,055 of record NZ_JBIRXG010000004.1, read on the forward strand.
CCGTTCCAGCAGGCTCCGGCCGTGGGTCGCGGGTCGCAGGGTCGTTGCGGTGGGGTGGGCGTGGCAGCATCGGCGGCATGTTGCTGAGGTTCGTCCCCCCACTGACCCGATGGTCGGTGCCCCGGCTGTTCGCGGGGCTGTTGGTCGTCCTGGCCGTTCTGCTGACGGGATGCTCGTCGCACACGGGCACGAGCGCCGGTACCGGTTCGCATGCGCAGGCCGATCCCGCCGTCACGGGCGCGGCCACCCCGGCGTGGGCCAAGGGCATGGCCACCGTCCAGGTGTCCGCCCTGCCCGCCGAGGCCCGGCAGACCCTCGCGCTCATCGACAAGGGTGGCCCCTACCCCTACGCCCGGGACGGCATCGTCTTCGGGAACTTCGAGGGGCGTCTGCCCACGCACCAGCGCGGTTACTACCACGAGTACACGGTGAAGACGCCCGGCTCGCGCGATCGCGGCGCCCGGCGCATCATCACCGGCAACGGCGGGGAGATCTACTACACCGATGATCACTACAACTCGTTCCGGGCGGTGCTGAGATGAGCGAAGACCTGGCAGGGCGGCTCGTCGTCACCCTGGACCTCGCCGGGGTCACCGACAAGGCCGGTCTGATGGATCGCAGCGCCCGGGCCCTGGCGCTGCCCGACTGGTTCGGCCGTAACTGGGACGCGCTGGCGGACTCCCTGTCCGACCTGTCCGTCTGGCCGGAGGAGGCCGGAGGCAAGGGGCTCCTGGTCGTCGTGACGGACTGGCAGGCCTATGCGAAGGCGCGGCCGCAGGAGTGGGAGACCGCCCAGGAGGTGTTCTCGCACGCCATGCGCGTGATGCCGTCGCTCACCATCGCCCTCGCCCTTGGAGGATCCTCCTAGCTGATCGGCGGCGGGCCTGGATGTTCTGTGAGGGCATGGCAGAGGCCCCGACATGGGACAATGAAGTACGTGCTCTTTCCCCCTGGCACACCTGTCAGGGGGTCACCTCTGATCGACTGGGATGTGCAGCACGTGCGTTTCCTCAATGACATCCAGCCCGCGTACGACCTGACGTACGACGACGTGTTCATGGTGCCGAGCCGCTCCGCGGTCGGCTCGCGTCAGGGCGTGGACCTCAGCTCGCCGGACGGCACGGGCACCACCATCCCGCTCGTCGTCGCCAACATGACCGCCATCGCCGGCCGCCGCATGGCCGAGACCATGGCCCGCCGCGGTGGCCTGGTGGTCATCCCGCAGGACATCCCGATCGACGTCATCACCGACGTCGTCTCCTGGGTCAAGAGCCGCCACCTGGTGCTCGACACGCCGATCGTGCTGGCCCCGCACCAGACCGTCGCCGACGCGCTGGCCCTGCTGCCCAAGCGCGCCCACAACGCCGGTGTGGTCGTCGACGAGGACCAGCGGCCGATCGGTGTCGTCACCGACGCCGACCTGTCCGGCGTCGACCGCTTCACCCAGCTCGAAGTGGTCATGTCCAAGGACCTGCTGCTCCTCGACGCGGACATCGACCCGCGCGAGGCGTTCAACACCCTGGACCAGCACAACCGGCGCTACGCCCCCGCCGTCGACAAGGACGGCAGGCTGGCCGGCATCCTCACCCGCAAGGGCGCCCTGCGTGCCACGCTCTACACCCCGGCCGTGGACGCGAACGGCAAGCTGCGCATCGCCGCCGCCGTCGGCATCAACGGCGACGTCGCGGGCAAGGCCAAGCAGCTGCTCGACGCGGGCGTGGACACGCTCGTCATCGACACCGCGCACGGCCACCAGGAGTCGATGATCAGCGCGATCAAGGTGGTGCGGGCGCTCGACCCGCAGGTGCCGATCGTCGCGGGCAACATCGTCTCCGCCGAGGGCGTCAAGGACCTCATCGACGCCGGTGCGGACATCATCAAGGTCGGTGTCGGCCCCGGCGCCATGTGCACCACCCGGATGATGACCGGCGTGGGCCGGCCGCAGTTCTCCGCGGTCCTGGAGTGCGCCGCCGAGGCGAAGAAGTACGGCAAGCACGTGTGGGCCGACGGCGGTGTCCGGCACCCGCGCGACGTGGCCATGGCCCTCGCGGCCGGCGCGTCCAACGTGATGGTCGGCTCCTGGTTCGCCGGCACCTACGAGTCCCCGGGCGACCTCCAGCACGACGCGAGCGGCCGCGCCTACAAGGAGTCGTTCGGCATGGCCTCCGCGCGCGCGGTGCGCAACCGTACGTCCGAGGAGTCGGCCTACGACCGCGCCCGCAAGGCGCTGTTCGAGGAAGGCATCTCCACCTCGCGGATGTTCCTCGACCCGGCCCGCCCGGGCGTCGAGGACCTGATCGACTCGATCATCGCGGGCGTCCGCTCCTCTTGCACCTACGCCGGCGCCGGCTCCCTGGAGGAGTTCGCCGAGAAGGCCATCGTCGGCATCCAGAGCGCCGCCGGTTACGCCGAGGGCAAGCCGCTGCACGCCAGCTGGAACTGACCGGCGAAACGTTCCACCGCGCCCGTCCTGCGGCCCCCGTCCTTCCCGCGCCAGGGAGGGACGGGGGCCGTCCGCGTAGCGGGAGACTGCGCTGCGCAACGCTTGACAGTCCACGCGCAACGATGTGGCGTTCCGGCCTGATGAACGCAATGATCCGTCGAGGATGCGCAAGGTTGCTGCATTACGCCCGTGAAGGCCTGCCTCATAGGGTGCTCGTCTGTACGCGGCGTGGCGGGGACCCCGCTCGGTGGGTTCCTGCCCTCGCAGGCTCCACCGGTCCCCTCCGCGAGGAACCGGCAAGGGTGCCGGTCCGCACCCGTACTCGACGGCAGCGATAAGGAGCCAGCGCGTGCTCGACCAAGGTGCACCCCCGCACGACCGCACAGCGACCACCCCCGCGTCCCCGGGTGTCGCCGCGCGCCTCATGCGGCGCAAGCCCGTGGAACGCCTGGTCGCGGAGGGCGGCCAGGGCGAGGGAGGTTCGCTGCGGCGCTCTCTCGGCCTGTGGCAGCTGACCATGATCAGCATCGGTGCCACCCTCGGCACCGGCATCTTCGTCGTTCTCGGCGAGGCCGTCCCCAAGGCGGGTCCGGCCGTCACCCTCGCCTTCGTGATCGCCGGTCTCACCGCGCTGTTCTCGGCCCTGTCCTACGCCGAGCTGGCCGGCACCATCCCGGTCTCCGGCTCCTCGTACTCGTACGCATACGCAACGATGGGCGAGCTGATCGCCTGGGTCTGCGGCTGGTGTCTGCTGCTGGAGTACGGCGTCTCGGTGGCCGCCGTGGCCGTCGGCTGGGGCCAGTACCTGAACGAGCTGCTGGACGGCACCATAGGCGTCACCATCCCGGACGCCCTGTCGGCCCCGCCCGGCCAGGGCGGCGTCTTCAACCTGCCCGCCCTGATCGTCGTCCTCCTCGGGATGGTGTTCCTGCTCGGCGGCGCCAAGGAGTCCGCGCGGGCCAACACCATCATGGTGAGCGTGAAGATCGCCGCGCTGATCCTGTTCTGCGCCATCGGCTTCATGGGCTTCAAGTCGGGCAACTACGCGAACTTCATGCCGCTCGGCATGAGCGGTGTCAGCGCGGCCGGCGCCACGCTGTTCTTCTCCTACATCGGCTTCGACGCCGCCTCCACCGCCGGTGAGGAGGCGAAGAACGCCCAGCGTGATCTGCCGCGCGCGATCATGCTGTCCCTGGTCATCGTGACCGCGCTGTACGTCCTCGTCGCGGCCGTCGCCGTGGGCGCCTGGCCCTGGAAGAAGTTCAAGGACTCCGAGGCCGCGCTCGCGCAGATCATGACGGATGTCACCGGGCAGAGCTTCTGGGGCACGCTGCTGGCCTTCTGCGCCGTGATCGCCATCGCGAGTGTCGTGCTGACCGTGCTCTACGGCCAGACCCGCATCCTGTTCGCGATGTCCCGTGACGGTCTGGTGCCCAAGGTGTTCGCCAAGGTGCACCCGAAGACCGGCGCCCCGCGTGCCAACACGATCATCGTGTCCGTGTTCTGCGGTGTCCTCGCCGCCGCGATCCCGCTGGGTCAGCTGGCCGACGCCACCAGCATCGGCACGCTGTTCGCCTTCGCCCTGGTCAATGTCGCGGTCGTGGTGCTGCGCCGGACCCGCCCGTCGATGCACCGCACCTTCCGCGTGCCGCTGTCGCCGGTGCTGCCCGCGCTGGGTCTGCTCTTCTGCATCTGGATGATGGGCAGCCTGTCCATGGTCACCTGGATCGTGTTCGGTGTCTGGATGGCTGTCGGGCTCGTGTTCTACTTCGTATACGGCTATCGCCGTTCCCGTCTCGCGACCGGTGAGAACCTCGTGGTGACGGCGGAGAAGTAAGTGACCGGACCGAAGAAGTGAACCACCCCCTGTGCTGAACGATCTCGACGAACGCATCGTGCACGCCCTCGCCGAGGACGCCCGCCGCTCCTACGCGGACATCGGGCAGATGGTCGGCCTGTCCGCGCCCGCGGTGAAGCGGCGCGTGGACCGGCTGCGCGCCACCGGCGCCATCACCGGATTCACCGTCCGGGTGGACCCGGCGGCGCTCGGCTGGGAGACCGAGGGCTACATCGAGATCTACTGCCGGCGCAACACCTCGCCGGAGACCATTCAGCGGGGGCTGGAGCGGTACCAGGAGGTCGTGGCCGCGTCCACCGTCACCGGGGACGCGGACGCGATCGCCCAGGTCTTCGCCTCTGACATGCGGCACTTCGAGCGGGTCCTCGAGCGGATCGCCGGGGAGCCGTTCGTCGAGCGGACCAAGTCGGTGCTGGTGCTGTCGCCGTTGCTGCGCCGTTTTTCTTCGGGGGCGCCGGGGTAAGGGCGGGATTCCGGCTCGGGGCGCTCCTTACTCCGCGGTCTTCCGCGCCAGCGCGTTGTTCCCTATCGAGTTGTGCACGCTGAAGCTCACCGCGTCCGAGCGGTACCGGTCGTCCGACCACTCCACCGGCCGCCCCTCACGCGTCGTCGTCACACGCCGTACCCGCAGCAGCGGACTCGTACGGCGCACGCCCAGCAACTCCGCGTCCTGGGCGCCCGCCGCCACCGCGTCGATGATGTGCTCGCCGTAGGCGAAGACCAACCCCGTGTCGTCGTACAGGCGTTGGGTGACCGAGGCGCACTCCGGCTCGATCGACTCGACCGCCGGGGAGATCCAGTCGGCGTACACGGTCCGCTCCAGCAGCACCGGCTCGCCGTCCAGGCCGCGCAGTCGAAGTACGTGCAACACCTGTGTTCCGATGGGGAGTTGGAGGCGTACGGCGTCCTCGTGGGTCGCCGGGCGGTACTCCTGCGTCACCACGTGGCCCGTGGCCTCGCGGCCCATCGCGCGGGCCCACTGGGCGAAGCTGCGCAGTTCCTCGAAGCTCTGGCTGCGACGGCTGGCGAGCACCACGCGCCGGGCGCCCTGGCGGGAGCCGATCAGGCCCTCGGAGGTCAGGGCCGCGACGGCCTGGCGGACCGTGCCGCGTGAGACGCCGTAGTGCGCGGCCAGCTCCGACTCCGAGGGCAGCCGGCTGCCGACGGTGTACTCCTCGCGGTCGATGGCCCGCCGCAGCTCGTCGGCGATCTCCTCGTGGCGCGCGGTCATGCTTCCCCTCTGCGTAGGTCGCTGTGCACAGCGTGACCAGCCTAATCGACATTCCTCGGTGATCCGTGTCAGCCGGAACTGTGCAGGGAATCGGGGCTCGGCGTTTCGCCAGTGTTTACGGACCGGACACCCACGCCGGGCGTACTGAGGCCAACTTGTTCAGACAAGTTCCCCTCCGCTCCCCATGTGTCCCCCTGGAGAGACCGTGACCGTGTCCCTGCCGAGAAACGCCGTGCTCGGCGGCTCCCTCGCCGTCGTCGCCGCGCTCGCCCTGAGCGCCTGCGGCGCCGCCCCCGACAAGGCGTCGACCACCACCAAGGACGGCAAGAGCGCCGCCACCGCCACCTCCGCCGCCGACTTCGGCGGCATGGACGCCCTGGTCGCGGCGGCCAAGAAGGAGGGCACGCTGCACATCATCGCGGTGCCCCGCGACTGGGCGAACTACGGTGCGATCATCGACGGCTTCCAGAAGAAGTACGGCATCAAGATCGAGGACGAGAGCCCCGACGGCACCAGCCAGGACGAGATCAACGCCGTCACCTCCCGCAAGGGCCAGGACCGCGCCCCCGACGTGCTCGACCTGGGCTCGTCGTTCGCGCTGAGCGCCGCCCAGCAGGGGCTGCTCGCGCCGTACAAGGTGGCCTCCTTCGCCGACATCTCCGCGGCCCAGAAGGACCCGCAGGCCCGCTGGTACAACGACTACGGCGGCTACATCTCCATCGGCTGCGACGACAAGCGCGTCAAGGAGTGCCCGACCAGCTTCAAGGACCTGCTCAAGCCCGAGTACAAGGGCCAGGTCGCCCTCAACGGCAACCCCACCAAGTCCGGCTCCGCCTTCGGCGGCGTCTACGCGGCGGCCCTCGCGAACGGCGGCTCCTTCGACGACATCCAGCCCGGCCTGGACTTCTTCGCCAAGCTGAAGAAGAGCGGCAACTACACGCCCGTCGAGTCCACCCCGGCCACCGTCGAGAAGGGCGAGACGCCGATCTCCATCGACTGGGACTACCTCAACGCCGGGTACGCCGACGAGTTCAAGTCCAAGGGCCTGGACTGGAAGGTGAACATCCCCGCCGACGGCCAGTACGCCCAGTACTACTCCCAGGCCATCAACACGGACGCCCCGCACCCGGCCGCCGCCCGCCTGTGGCAGGAGTACCTCTACAGTGCCGAGGGCCAGAACCTGTGGCTCAAGGGCTACGCCCGCCCGGCCCTGATGGCCGCCCTGGAGAAGGCCGGCACCCTCGACAAGACGGCCGCCGCCAAGTTGCCGCAGGTCACCGGCACGCCCTCCTTCCCGACCGAGGCCCAGCAGAGCAAGGCCAAGACGGTCATCGCGCAGGGCTGGGCGAAGGCCGTCTCCGGATGACCGCCGCCCTCACGCGTGCGGACGTGGCGCCCGTCGCTTCGGCGAAGCGGCGGCGCCGCGCCCCCGGCTGGCTGGCCGTCGTACCGCTGCTGGTGTTCGCCGCCATCGCCTTCGGCCTGCCCGCCTTCGCCATCCTCGACGGCGCCTTCTCGGTCGAGGGCCACTACGGCACGCGGAACCTCACCGACTCGCTCCAGGGGCCGTACCTCACCGCCCTGCTCGGCAGCGTCAAGCTGTCCGCGATCGCCGCCGCGCTCGGCGCGCTGCTCGGGCTGCCACTCGCCCAGGCCGTGGTCAGCTCCCGCTCCCGCTGGCTGCGCGAGGCCGTGCTCACCGCCTCCGGCGTGCTCGCCAACTTCGGCGGGGTGCCGCTGGCCTTCGCCTTCGTCGCCACCCTCGGCAACGCGGGCGTCCTGACCGTGCACCTCGGCCTGAAGGACAGCGGCTGGGACCTCTACAGCTTCTGGGGCCTGGTCCTCGTCTACCTGTACTTCCTCATCCCGCTCATGGTCCTCACCATCACGCCCGCGCTGGACGGCCTGCGCACCCAGTGGCGGGAGGCCGCGCTGAACAACGGCGCCACCGGGGTGCAGTACTGGCGCCATGTGGCCCTGCCCGTGCTCGCGCCCTCGCTGCTCGGCGGACTCGTGCTGCTCTTCGGCAGCGCCTTCGCCGCCTACGCCACCGCCGCCGCCATGGTCGGCAGCGCGGTCCCGCTGGTCACCCTGCAGATCGCCGACGCGCTGTCCGGCAACGTGCTCGTCGGCCAGGAGAACATCGCGCTCGCCCTCAGCCTCGACATGGTCCTGGTGGCCGGCCTGGTGATGGCCGTGTACCTGCCCCTGCAACGCCGGAGTGCCCGATGGCTCGACGCCTGACCCCGTGGCGCTGGGCCGTCCTCGGCCTCGCCGCCCTGTACTTCCTGGTGCCGCTCGGCGCGTCCGTGGTCTTCACCGTCGACGTGCCCGGCCAGGGCGTCACCTTCGACGCCTACACCAGGATCCTGTCCACCGACGGCTTCCTCTCCAGCCTGCTGCTCTCGCTGGAGCTGGCCGTGGCCACCATCGCCGTCGTCCTGCTGCTGATGGTGCCCGCCATGGTCGCGCTGCGGCTCGGCGCGCCCCGGCTGCGGCCCGTGGTGGAGGTGGTCTGCTCGCTGCCGCTGGTGGTGCCGCCGATCGCGTTCGTCGCCGGGATCGTCACCGTGCTGAAGTGGGGCCCGGAGCATCTGTCCCGGACGCCGCTGTTCGAGACGTTCGTCGCCATCCAGAACCCGAGCTTCCCGGTCGTGCTCGTCCTCGCCTACGTCGTGATGGCGCTGCCGTTCGTGTACCGGGCGCTGGACGCCGGCCTGCGCGCCATCGACGTACGCACGCTGGTCGAGGCCGCCCGCAGCTGCGGTGCCTCCTGGCCACAGGCCCTGGTCCGGGCCGTGCTGCCGAACCTGCGCGGGGCCCTGCTCAACGCGGCCTTCCTCACGCTGGCGCTGGTGCTCGGCGAGTTCACCGTCGCCCAGCTGCTCGGCTACCAGCCCTTCGCCGTGTGGATCTACAACGTCGGCGGCTCGCAGGCCCAGATGTCCGTCGCCGTGTCCGTGCTCAGCCTGCTCGTCACCTGGGCCCTGCTCCTCGCGCTCGCCGGTGCCGGCGGCCGCAACCGAACCGCTTCCTCCCGGGGATGACACACACCATGACCGCCACCCTGACCGAGACCCTCGAAAAGGCCGCCACCGTCGAATTCCGGGGGTTGCGTCGGGAGTTCGGGTCCACCGTCGCCCTCGACGGACTCGACCTCACCGTCCGTCCGGGAGAGTTCCTGGCCCTGCTCGGCCCCTCCGGCTGCGGCAAGACCACCGCGCTGCGCATGCTCGCCGGGTTCGAACACCCCGACTCCGGCACCGTGTTGGTGGACGGCGAGGACGTCACGCACGTCCCGGCCCACCGCCGTGACGCCGGCATGGTCTTCCAGTCGTACAGTCTCTTCCCGCATCTGAACGCCGTCGACAACGTCGCCTTCGGCCTGCGCATGCGTGGCGTCCGTACGGCCGAACGCCGGGCCCGCTCCGCCGAGTTGCTGGAGCTGGTCGGCCTCGGCGACAAGGGCGAGCGCTATCCGCACCAGCTCTCCGGCGGCCAGCAGCAGCGCATCGCGCTCGCCCGTGCCCTCGCGCTGCGCCCGCGCGTGCTGCTGCTGGACGAGCCGCTGTCCGCGCTCGACGCCAAGGTCCGGCTCACCCTGCGCGAGGAGATCCGCCGGCTCCAGCAGGAACTCGGTATCACCACGCTGTTCGTGACGCACGATCAGGAGGAGGCCCTGTCGGTCGCCGACCGGGTCGCCGTCATGCGCGCCGGACGCCTCGAACAGTGCGCCGGACCCGCCGAGTTGTACGGCCGTCCCGCCACCGCCTTCGTCGCCGAGTTCGTCGGCACGATGAGCCGGATCCCGGGCGAGCTGTCGGACGGCACGGTCCAGGTGCTCGGGCAGCGGCTGCCCGCCGACGGCACCGTGGCCGACGGCCCGGTGGACGTGCTGGTGCGGCCCGAGGCCGTCCGGGTGGCGGCCGACGGGCAGGGCACCGCCCGCGTCGTCGCCACCGCCTTCCTCGGCGCGGTCGTCCGGGTCACCGTACGGCTCGCCGACGGCACCGAGGCCAAGGCCGACCTGCCCGCGCACGAGGCCACCGGGCTCGGCGCCGGGGCTCCGGTGAGCGTGTCGCTGCCGGAGCGGCCGGTGCTGGTGGCCGAACGTATCCAGAAGTAAGGAACCACCTGAATATGACCCCCCACACCGCCCTTCAGGCGGTTCTGTTCGACATGGACGGCACGCTCGTCGACACCGAGCGGCTGTGGTGGGAGGCGGTCGAGCAGGTCGCCGGACGCCCGCTGACCGAGGCCGACCAGCCCGACGTGCTCGGCCGCGCGGTCGAGCACACCGCCGCCTGGCTCGGTACGGCCACCGGCCGGTCCGCCGAGGATCTCGCCGCCGACCTGCACCGCGAGTTCGCCGACCGCGTCCGCACCGGCACGGTGCCCCGCCCGGGCGCCCTGGAGCTGCTGGACGCGCTGGCCGCCGCCGGCGTCCCGACCGCCCTGGTCACCGCGTCCCCGCGCGCGGTCGCCGAGGTCGTCCTCGACGCGCTGGGCGCCGGACGGTTCGCGGCCTCCGTCACCGCCGACGACACCGCCCGCACCAAGCCCGCCCCCGACCCCTACCTGGCCGCCTGCCGCGCCCTCGGCGTCGACCCCGCCGGCTGCGTGGCCGTCGAGGACACCGAGACCGGGGTCGCCTCCGCCGAGGCCGCCGGCTGCGCCGTCCTCGCCGTACCGTCCCTCGCCCCGATCGACGCGGCACCCGGCCGGACCGTACGGGAGAGTCTGGAGGGGGTGACGATCGAGGAACTGCGGTACATGGTCCCGCCCGGACTGCGGGTCATGAGCTGGAATCTGTGGCTCGGCGGCAGCCGGGTCCACGACCACCGGGCCAAGCAGCTCAAGGCGATCCTGGAGAGCGGCGCCGATGTCGTCGGGCTCCAGGAGACCGGTGGCACGGCCGCCCAGGAGCTGGCCGAGGCCCTCGGCTGGTACCACCACCGGGCCGGCGAGAACCTCGGCGTCATCAGCCGCCACCCGATCACCGCCCGCTTCGGCGACCCGGAGGTCGGCTTCTACGGCGCGGCGGGCGTCCGCATCGCCGTGGCGCCCGGCCGCGAGGTCGACGTGTGGACCGCGCATCTGCACTACACGCCGTACGGGCCCTACGAGTCGGTCTTCGACGGGCTCGGCGCGGCCGAGCTGATCGCCCACGAGGACGTCAGGCTCGGACAGATGCGGGACGCGCTGGACCGTGTCGCCGCGTCCGCGCGCGAGGGCGTCCCGGCCGTCCTGGTCGGCGACTTCAACTGCCCCTCGCACCTGGACTGGCCGGACGTGGCATGGCCGGTGACGAAGGCGGCCGAGGAGGCGGGCTTCGCCGACTCCTACCGCGAGGCCCACCCGGACCCCGCCGCCGCACCCGGGGCGACCTGGTCGCCGATCCATCCCGTGCACGAGGACGGCAGCGGGCGGCCCGAGCCGCAGGACCGGATCGACTACGTCCTGCACCGGGGCCTGACCGTGCGGGACGCGCGCACCCTGGTCGTCGGCAGCCCGCGCCCGTGGCCGGACGTGGCGGACAACGACTGGCCCTCGGACCACGCGGCGGTCGTCACGACCTTCACTCTGCCGCTTGAGTGACCCAGGGTTACCGCAGGTCACCATTGCGGTGCGGGGGGCGATCCCGTAGGTTGTGCCGCGCTCTCTACTGACTGGTAACATCGGCAGGTAATCCATGCGCTGGCCCCTCCGCCGCCCCACCACCGTCCGTGCGCGGATCGTGGCGCTCGCGCTCGTCCCGGCCGTCGCGCTGATGGCGCTGTGGAGCTTCGCCATGTGGTCCGTCACCGGCGAACTGCGCGCGCTCGTCCGGGTCCAGGGGGTGTACGAGGACTTCGGCACCCCCGTGGACACCGCGATCGGGCAGCTCCAGATCGAGCGCCGGATGTCCGCCGCCTACCTGGGCGCCCGCCTCGACACGGCCGCCGCCGGGCAACTGCTCGGACAGCAGCGCCGTACCGACGAGGCCGTCGAGGCCATGAAACGGGCCGTGCGGGGCGGTGACCGGGGCCGGCTCACGGTACGGCAGCGGCAGGCCCTGGACGCCATGGTCGCGGCCACCGACCGGCTGGAGGGGCTGCGCGAGCGCGTACTGAACCGGGAGATCACCTGGGACCAGGCGGTCACCGCGTACGGCGCGCTCGTGGAGCCCGGCTTCGACGTGCAGTCCACGCTGACCGCGCTGCAGGCCGGACAGCTCGCCCGCGAGGCCCAGGTCGTCATCGAGCTGGTGCGGGTACGGGAGTTCGTCTCCCGGGAGGACGCGCTGGTCGCCGGGGCGCGGGCGGCCGGCACGCTGACCGGCCGGCAGTACGACACGCTGACCGCGACCATCGAGGACCGGCGGGTCTTCGAGCGGACGTACGTACCGGACCTGCCCGCCGACTCGCGGGGCCTGTTCGAGGACTTCCAGCGCGGGGAGCTGTACCGCTCGCTGACGCGGGGCGAGGACGCGCTGCTGCGGGCCGGGGCCGCCGGCGCCGGGAGGGCCGTCGCGGCGGACACCTGGCGGTCGACCACCGACCGGGCCGTGCAGCGGTACATGCGACTGTGCACGCGCTCCGCCGAGAACTCCGCCGCACGCGGGCGCGCCTTCGCTTACCGGGAGCTGGCCAAGGCGGCCGTCGTCGGCGCGGTGGGACTGGCCGCCGCGGCGGTGTCGTTGTGGTTCGCGGTGCGCGGCGCCCGGCGCATCTCGCGGCGCCTGGAGACGCTGAGGGATGCGGCCGATGTCCTGACGCAACGCCGACTGCCTGATGTCATGCGACGGTTGAGCAGCGGTGAGGAGGTGGACGCGGTGGCGGAGGCGCCGCCGCTGGCCGCCGACGAGGTCCGCGACGACGAGATCGGGCAGGTCGGCCGGTCCTTCAACACCGCTCGGCTCGCCGCCGTCGAGGCCGCCGTCCAGCAGGCCGGGCTGCGGCGCGGGCAGTTCGCGGTCCTGCTCACCATCGCCCGCCGCAACCAGGCACTCGTACACCGCCAGTTGAAGCTGGTGGACACGCTGGAGCGGCGCACCGACGACCCCGACGTACTGCGCGAGCTGTTCCGCATCGACCATCTCACCACGCGCATGCGACGGCACGCGGAGAGCCTGATCATCCTCGCCGGCGCCGCGCCCGGCCGCCGCTGGCGCCGGCCCGTGCCCCTCGCGGACGTCGTCGCCTCGGCGGTCGGCGAGATCGAGGACTACGCGCGCGTGGTGGTGCCGCCGATGCCGGAGATCGGTGTCGCGGCGGACGCGGTCGCCGACGTCGTCCATCTCGTCGCCGAACTCCTCGAGAACGCCACGGTGTTCTCGCCGCCGCACACCCAGGTCACCCTGCGCACCGGGCGCGTCGGCAGCGGGTTCGTCCTGGAGATCGACGACCGCGGCCTCGGCCTGGACACCGACGCGCGCGCCGAGGCCGACGCCACCCTCACCGCCCCTGACGCCTTCGACCCCACCCGGCACGACCGGCTCGGCCTCTACGTCGTCGGCCGCCTCGCCGCCCGCCACGGCATCGAGGTCAGCCTGCGGGACTCGCCGTACGGCGGGACGACGGCCGTGGTGCGGTTGCCCTCGGCGGTGCTGGCGGAGGCGCAGGCGGGGACGACGAAGAACATCGCGGTGCCGATACCCCCGGGCAAGGAGGCGGCCGTACACGAGCTGTCGGCTGGTCGCCCCGTGCCCTTGGAAGAGCCGTTCGCCACCGAAACCGTCGCCGCACCGGAAGCACCGGCAGAACAGGGCCCCGCCCCCGTACCGGAGCGCGCCCCCGCCCTCCCCACCCGGACCCGGCAGGCCTCCCTCGCCCCGGAGCTGCGGGACGAGCCGTCGGCGCGTCCGGCGCCGCCCGGGCGTGAGGCGGACGCCGAGGAGATGCGGGCGATCTTCGGCGCCTTCCAGCGCGGCCTCGACCGCGGACGCAAGGGTCTGCCCATGACCACTGACACCGACACCGTGACCCATCACGCCCACGAAGGGACGGACACCGACAATGCACGGTGACGATCAGAACCCCGAGCAGTCCGCCGCGCCCGGCGGAGCGCCCGGCACGGATATCGGCTGGCTGCTGGACGACCTCGTGACGCGTACCGGCCAGGTCCGCCAGGCCGTGCTGCTCACCGCCGACGGCCTGCCGCTCAGCAGCTCCGACGGTATGCGCCGGCGGGACATCGAGCATCTGGCCGCCGTCTGCTCCGGGTTCCACGGCCTCGCCCGATCGGCGGGGGAGCGGTTCGGCGCGGGCGAGGTACGGCAGACCATGGTGATGCTCGACGACGCCTACCTCTTCATCACCCCGGCCGGCCACGGCAGCCGGCTCGCCGTCCTGAGCGAGGCCGGCACCGACGTCGGCCAGCTCGCCCACGAGATGGCCCTGCTCGTCCGCCGCCTCGGCCGCCACCTGGACGCGGCCGCCCGCACGGCCCCCTGATCCCACCGTGAGCGACGAGCACTGGTACGAGGACGAGACCGGGTCGATGGTGCGCCCCTACACGGTCACCCGGGGTCGCACCCGACCCTCGGGCGCGGCCCCGATCGATCTGATGTCCCAGGTCAGCGCGGTGGAGGCCGATGCGCCGGGCCCGGACATCGACCACGCCCGTGCCGCGCTGCTCGAACTGGTCCGGCGCGGCCGACGCCCCGTCGTGGAGCTGGCCGCGGACGCCGACCTGCCCCTGACCGTGCTGCGCGTCCTGCTCGGCGACCTGGCCGAGGCGGGCCTGATCCGCGTCGACGCGCCCCGCCGCCTCCCCGCGAGCGGTCCGGGCGCCGACCCGGGGCTGCTGCGGGAGATCGTGGAGCGGCTCCGGGAGCTCTGAGCGTTGTCATGGCCGTGTACGGGAGGCCGGAGGGGAACCATGCACGTCCCCGGGGTCAGGGGGTGCCGGGGCGGGCGGAGCCGGTGATCGTCCCGAGGGCGCGCAACGAATCGCCGCCCCACCCCCACTCCACGCAACGATCCGCGCACCGGCGCGCAACGCCTCCTTCTTGTCCGGCCGAGCGCGCCGACCGTACCTTCTTCGTGGCCCCCCAAAGTCCCTTTCCGGTGAGGATCACGCATGCGCACCGCCCTGCTCCAGAGCTCCGGCCGCCCCGGCTCGCCCGCCGAGAACCTCAAGGTCCTCGACGCCGCCGCGGGCCGGGCCGCCGCCGCGGGCGCCGCGCTGCTCGCCGCACCGGAGATGTTCCTGACCGGGTACGCGATCGGCGACGACATCGCCCGCCTCGCCGAGCCCGCCGACGGCGCCTGTGCCGACGAGATCGCCGAGACCGCCGGCCGGCACGGCATCGCGATCGCCTACGGCTACCCGGAGCGCGACGGCGAGACCGTCTACAACTCCGCCCAGCTGATCTCCGCCGACGGCACCCGGCTCGCGAACTACCGCAAGACCCACCTCTTCGGCTGCTTCGAACGCGACCACTTCACGCCCGGCGAGCAGCCCGTCGTCCAGGCCGAGCTGAACGGCCTGACCGTCGGCCTGATGATCTGCTACGACGTCGAGTTCCCGGAGAACGTCCGCGCCCACGCTTTGGCCGGCACCGACCTCCTCGTCGTACCGACCGCGCAGATGCACCCCTTCCAGTTCGTCGCCGAGTCGATGATCCCGGTGCGCGCCTTCGAGAACCAGATGTACGTCGCGTACGTCAACCGGGTCGGCCAGGAAGGGGACTTCGAGTTCGTCGGGCTGTCCGTCCTCGCCGGTCCCGACGGCATCGCCCGCACCCGCGCCGGCCGCGCCGAGCAGCTGGTCGTCGCCGACGCCGACCCCGCCTTCCTGGCCGCGTCCCGCGAGGCCAACCCGTACCTGAAGGACCGCCGCCCCGGTCTGTACGGGTCCCTCGGCTGAGCCGCCGTAGCCGCCCGAAAAGCCTCCCCCCAGTTTCACCACGCGCAAGGAGTCCGTACCCCATGACGTCCACGGTGCCCAACGCCGTCGAGCACACCGGCGAGCAGCAGCCGCCGATCACCATGTTCGGCCCGGACTTCCCCTACGCCTACGACGACTTCCTCGCCCACCCGGCGGGCCTCGGCCAGATACCGGCGACCGAGCACGGCACCGAGGTCGCGATCATCGGCGGCGGGCTGTCCGGCATCGTGGCCGCCTACGAGCTGATGAAGATGGGCCTCAAGCCCGTCGTCTACGAGGCCGACCAGATCGGCGGCCGGCTGCGCACGGTCGGATTCGAGGGCTGCGACGAGTCGCTCAACTGCGAGCTGGGCGCGATGCGCTTCCCGCCGTCCTCCACCGCCCTCCAGCACTACATCGACCTGGTCGGCCTGGAGACGCGCCCCTTCCCGAACCCGCTCGCCGAGGCGACCCCCTCGACCGTCGTGGACCTCAAGGGCGAGTCGCACTACGCCGAGACCGTCGACGACCTGCCCCAGGTGTACCGTGACGTCGCCGACGCCTGGAACAAGTGCCTCGACGAGGGCGCCGACTTCTCCGACATGAACCGCGCCATGCGCGAGCGTGACGTGCCGCGCATCCGCGAGATCTGGGCGAAGCTGGTCGAGAAGCTCGACAACCAGACCTTCTACGGCTTCCTCTGCGAGTCCGAGGCGTTCAAGTCCTTCCGGCACCGCGAGATCTTCGGCCAGGTCGGCTTCGGCACCGGCGGCTGGGACACCGACTTCCCGAACTCCATCCTGGAGATCCTGCGGGTCGTCTACACCGAGGCCGACGACCACCACCGCGGCATCGTCGGCGGCTCCCAGCAGCTGCCGCTGCGGATGTGGGAGCGCGAGCCGGAGAAGATCGTGCACTGGCCGTACGGCACCTCGCTGAAGTCCCTGCACGTGGACGGCGAGCCGCGCCCGGCCGTGACCCGGCTGCACCGCACCGCCGGCAACCAGATCACCGTGACGGACGCGAACGGCGACATCCGCACCTACAAGGCGGCTGTCTTCACCGCCCAGTCCTGGATGCTGCTGTCCAAGATCGCCTGCGACGACTCGCTCTTCCCGATCGACCACTGGACCGCGATCGAGCGCACCCACTACATGGAGTCCTCGAAGCTGTTCGTCCCGGTGGACCGGCCGTTCTGGCTGGACAAGGACGAGGAGACGGGCCGGGACGTCATGTCGATGACGCTGACCGACCGCATGACCCGCGGGACGTACCTGCTGGACGACGGTCCGGACAGGCCCGCCGTGATCTGCCTGTCGTACACCTGGTGCGACGACAGCCTGAAGTGGCTGCCGCTGTCCGCCAACGAGCGGATGGAGGTCATGCTGAAGTCGCTCGGCGAGATCTACCCGAAGGTCGACATCCGGAAGCACATCATCGGCAACCCGGTGACCGTCTCCTGGGAGAACGAGCCCTACTTCATGGGCGCGTTCAAGGCCAACCTGCCCGGCCACTACCGCTACCAGCGGCGCCTGTTCACGCACTTCGTGCAGGACCGGCTGCCCGCGGACAAGCGGGGCATCTTCCTCGCCGGCGACGACATCTCCTGGACGGCCGGCTGGGCCGAGGGCGCCGTCCAGACCGCGCTGAACGCGGTCTGGGGCGTCATGCACCACTTCGGCGGCACGACCGACGCGGCGAACCCCGGCCCGGGTGACGTCTACGACGAGATCGCCCCGGTGGAGCTGCCCGAGGACTGACCAGGAGCGAGCAAGGACCAAGGTGCGGGCGGCCGGCCTCAGACTCCGGCCGCCCGCGCCTTCTCAAAGACCTCGGCGGCGACGTCCTTCAGCTCCTCCGCGTCCCGCGCGGAGCCCTGGAGGTCGATCAGGAACTCGTCCATACCGAGCTCCGTGAACTCCACGAGGTCCGCCACGATCTGGTCGACACTGCCCTGGAAGGCCCTGCGGTCGGCGCCCTCGTACGGCTTCGCCTCGCGGGCGGTGTTCACCCGCAGCACCGTCCGGATCGGCCGCGTACGGCCCCGCTCCTCGGCCAGCTCCCGCAACCGCCGCCACTGGGCGCCGACCTGCTCGGCGCTGAAGGCCGCCGGCAGCCAGCCGTCGCCGTGGTCGACCAGCCGCCGGAACGCCCGCTCGTTGCCCGCGGCCAGCAGGACCGGGATCGGCCGCGCGGGCTTGGGTCCGACCACGGCGGAGGCGATCTTCGTGAGGGTGCCGTCGTAGACGACCGGATCCGGGCCCCAGACCGCCCGGCACACCTCGATGATCTCGTCCAGCACCCGGCCGCGCTCCTCGAAGGGCCGCACGGAGGAGGCCGCGTACTCGTCCAGCGACCAGCCGCTGCCGAGGCCCGCGAGCACCCGCCCGCCGCTCGCCGCGTCCAGCGAGGCGAGGGACTTGGCCAGCTGGAACGGCACGTGCAGCGGCGCCACCAGGACGCTGGAGCCCAGCTCCGCCCGCTCGGTGGCCGACGCGGCCAGGGTGAGGGTGACCAGCGGGTCGGCCACGTTCCGGTACTGGTCGGGCCAGGGCAGGCCGTCGACGCCGTACAGACCCTGGGTGGCCGGTTCGGGGAACAGGGCCCGCTCGAAGACCCACAGGCTGTCGTAGCCGATGTCCTCGGCGGCGCGTGCCACCTCGGGGACGTCCTTGCCGATCGAGTACTGCCGCATCTGGGGAAGACCGAGACCGAGCCGCGTTGCCATGTCCGCTCCTTGACGTCCTTGACGAGGGGGTGCCGAACGTCAACGTACGGAACGGACACGGCTGTTCCGAGGCGGCTCGCGCGAGGGTCGGGATTCGGCCAGCTCGGTCGGGAACCGGATCGGCTCCGGGGATCAGATCAGTTCGGGGAGCGGTGTGAGAAGCATCCGGCCCGCGAAACCCACGGCCGCGTCCAGCCGTTCGGCGAACTCCTCGGCGACGTCGCCGCAGTGGCGCAGCGCCCACAGCGCCCGCGCCGCCACCCAGGCCGCGTCCCGGGCCCGCTCCAGGCTCCAGGAACCCAGCAGATGGGTGAGCGGATCGGCGAGCTGGAGCAGATCGGGACCCGGCATCAGATCCTCACGGATGCGCTCCTCCAGCAATACGAGGAGCTCGCCCACGCGGTCGAACTCGTCCTCCAGATCGGGCGGTTCGCAGCCGAGCGTACGGCAGGCGTCCACCACGGCGAGCGCCAGGTCGTGCCCGACGTGCGCGTTGATGCCCGCCAGCGCGAACTGCAGCGGCCGTACCCCGGGATGGTGGCGGAGCTGGAACAGCGGGCGCCAGCAGGCGGGCGGGCGCCCTTCCGCCGCGACCGCGTCGACCGCCGCCAGATAGCGCTCCGCGAACCGCGTGTCCAGCGCGGTCGCCGCCCGTGGGTCGGGGAACTCCCCGGCGTCCAGGCGCCGGTCGACCTCCTCGGTGACGGTGAGGTAGACGCGGTTGAACACGGCGACCCCGTCGCACTCGGGCAGGGCCGCGGCGAGTGCGCGCATCCGGGAGATCACCGCGTCGACGGGAGTGGTGAAGTGTTCCAACTGCGGCATGGGGGAAGGGTCCCAGCCCTGGGCCGCCCGGGTGCGCCGACCGGCCCGGTGCTTCGCCGGAACGGGGGAACGCGGGGGACGTGCGGTGCGCTCCGCCGGAAGGGCCGAGAGGGGCCGCCGGTCGTCCGCGGGTCCGTTGTGGCCGGGATGTTCGAGGCAAGGGGAGTAGCACGCACCGGCGAACCGGTGATGCCGGTCCGCTACTCGCCGGGCGTGTGGAGGGTGGAGCGCGGGACTCTGGCCTGGTCGGTCGTTTCCTCGGCGTCCTGCGTCGCGGCCCACGTGCCGAGCAATCGGATCGCTTCCGCGGAGTGCGATCCGGGTTCCACCGCGTAGGCGTAGAGCCAGAGCTCCCCGTCCTGGAGTTGCATCGCCTCGACGTGCATGACGATCTCACCCACGACGGGGTGGTGGAATCGCTTGGGGCCGCGGCATCGCGTGTCGACATCGTGCTCGGCCCACCAGCTGCGGAACTCGGGACTGGCGACGGACAGTTCGCCGATCAGCGCGTGCAGCTCCTTGTCGCGTGGGTAGCGGCCCGCGGCCTCCCGCAGGACCCCGACGCTGACGCGCGCGATCATCTCCCAGTCGGTGAAGAGATCGCGCGTCGACGGCTGCAGGAACAGCCAGCGCGGGTGGCTGGCCGCCGTGGACGGCATCGGTTCGAGTCCCACCAGCAGCGCCCGTCCCATGCGGTTCATCGCGTGCACGTCTCCGCGCACGTCGATGATGATCGCGGGGGTCCTGAGGCTGTCGAGCATCAGGCGCATGCCGGCGTCGGGGGCCGTGACCCGCAGGTCGTCGGGCTTGGGCGCGGCGACGGTCGACCGGACGAGGTTGTGGAGGTACAGCCTCTCGACCTCGACCAGCCGCAGCGCGCGGGCGATCGCGTCGAGCACCTGATCGGACGGCTGTAGTTGGCGGCGGCCCTGCTCAAGACGGGCGTAATAGTCGAGACTCACGCCGGCCAGCATCGCGACTTCCTCGCGTCGCAAGCCCGGGACGCGGCGTTGGCCGCCGGTCACGATGCCCACGTCCTCAGGCTTTACGCGCGCCCGCCGGGTGCGCAGGAACTCTCGCAGCTCACCGTTCTTGGCCATGCTCCGACGGTAGTGGCCGGGTGCGCCGGCGTGGGTGGGTCTGTGCGTCCGAGGATGCTGCCACCACTGGTCGGGGCGGCGCACGGGCACCATCGTTGACGCATGACCAAGATCAGTCAGACCTCCTTGCTCGGTGACAGGAGCGTGCGGCGCATCGGCTTCGGCGCCATGCAGCTCGCCGGCCCGTGGGTGTTCGGCCCGCCCAAGGACCCGGACGCGGCTCGTGCCGTGCTGCGCCGCGCCGTCGAGCTCGGCGTCAACCACATCGACACCTCGCAGGCCTACGGTCCCGATGTCGTCAACGAACTCATCGCCGAGGTGCTGTACCCCTATCCGGACGGCCTCGTCATCGCCACGAAGGTCGGCGGCTCCCGCGACGAGCAGGGCGGATGGATCCGGGCCTCTCGTCCGGAACAGTTGCGGGCGACCGTCGAGCAGGACCTACAGTCCCTGCGGCTGGAGCGGATCGACCTCGTGAACATGCGTTTCGGGGTCGGGGGCGCTGAACCGGACACCGTTCCGCTCGCTGAGCAGCTCGGTGTCCTGACCGATCTGCGCGACGAGGGCAAGCTCGATCTCATCGGCCTCTCGACCGTCTCGGCCGACATTGCCAAGGCCGCCCTCGAGATCACCCCGATCGCCGAGGTGCAGAACGCGTTCAGCATCGCGAACCGCACGGATGAGCCGGTCGTCGATCTCTGCCGCGAGAACGACATCGCATACGTTCCCTACTATCCCCTCGGCTCCGCATTCACCGGTGGCCCGGAGGCGCTCGCCGCCGATCCAGCGATCGCGTCAGTGGCCGCCAAGCACAACGTCTCGGCATCGCAGATCGCGCTTGCCTGGCTGCTTGCTCACTACCACCGCATGCTGCTGATCCCCGGCACGAGCTCGGTCGCCCACCTCGAAGAGAACCTGGCCGTCGACGGCATCCAGTTGGACGACGACGACTTCGCAGCGCTCGATCGCGTCACCCACCTTGGTGCCCCGGGTTTGTGAGACGGAGCGGGTCGGAACGGACCGGATCGTGGACGCCAGGTGAAGGACCCGGTGCCGGGAGACGACCGCTCCGGCCGACCGGAGACGGCTATCCCCATCTCGCCGGCTTGGAGGATGCTCAGTCGAGACAGAACTCGTTGCCCTCGATGTCCTGCATCACGATGCACGAATCGTTGCCGTCATACAGCAGTCGCACGCGCACCGCGCCGAGCGGGACCAGCCGTGCGCACTCGGCCTCGAGCGTGGCCAGGCGCTCTTCACCCACGAGCCCTGTGCCGACCCGCACGCAGAGATGCACTCGATTCTTGACGACTTTGCCTTCGGGAACGCGCTGAAAGAACAGTCGCGGGCCCACACCTGAGGGATCACCGCAGGCGAACCATGAACCCTGATCCTCAGGAGGCCGGGAGCGGTCGAAATCGTCCCACGTGGCGAACCCCGCCGGTGGCGGCGATACGACGTACCCCAACACCTCGCACCAAAAGCGAGCGACGCGCTCCGGTTCCGCGCAGTCAAAGGTGACTTGGAACTGCTTGATCGATGACATCGGCGCACCATAACAGGCGGACTCTCCTGCTCAACTCCCGGTAGGCAACCGCATGTTGACGGGCGATGGACCTTGGACATCGGGTGATCAAACCGGACAGCCCGAGCTACCACGTCGTTGCCTGGCCGGCAGGGACGCCGACGCCGTGCGACATGTCCCGCCCGACGGTGAAGCGGGGCGTCGCCGTCGACGCGCTGAAGGACCCGGTACACGGTGGCGGACTTCGCGTCGGCCAGTACCGCGCACGCGGCGGGGTGCTCCCGGGCTCGGCAGGCCGGGCAGCGGCGGGCCGGTCCAGGCCAGTGGGGAACGCCTCTGCCCTGTAGCCGTCGGCGGAACGCTCCGCGTTCAGCCGGCCATCGCGACCAGGGGTCCTGAGCGGTCGCTTAGTATGGAACTGTCTCAGCAGCTATGTTCAGGAGCCCCTCCCGTGACCGCCGAAGCCCCGATCGCCCCCGCCGTCTCCTTCGGCCGGCTGATCCCCGTCACCGTCCACTTCGACGACCTCGACGCGCTCGGCCTTCTGCACAACGCCCGCTACCCGCTGCTGGTCGAGCGCGCCTGGACCGAGCTGTGGAACGAGCACGGCGTCCGCTTCGACGGCGACTGGCACGCGGCCGGGGACGCCTGCAACGCGGTGCGCGAGCTGCGTGTCAGCTACGAGGCACCGGTGACCAGCCCCGGCACCTACGCCGTCCACCTCTGGCTGGAACGGCTCGGCACCACCGGCCTGACCTACGGCTTCCGGTTCTGTTCGGCGGACGGGACCCGCACCTACGCCCAGGGCACCCGGGTGCTGGTCCGGCTCGACGCCACGACCCTGCGCCCGGCGCCCTGGACGGATGCCTTCCGCGCCGTCGGCCGGGAACTGCTGCGCCCCGCCGACTGACCCCTCCTAGGGGCGCGGGTCGGGTACGGCGGCGGTCTGCGCTCTGGTGTCCGTGCGGCCCCCGCGCTCGGCGCTGCGCAGCACGCCCGCGAACACCGCGAGCCCGCAGGCCAGCACCATCACCACGCAGAAGGACACCACCAGGCTGGTCGCCTGGGCCACCCCGCCGATCAGGCTCGGTGCGATCAGCCCCGAGGTGTAGGTGATCGTCGCCACGCCCGCGATGGCCTGGCTGGGATTCGGCCCCGCGTGCCCGGCCGCCGCGAAGCACAGCGGTACGACCACCGCGATACCGAGCCCCATCAGCCCGAACCCCGCCATCGCCAGCGCCTGCTGCCCGGCGAGGACGATCAGCAGACCGCCCAGCACGGCCAGCACCCCGCCGGCCCGGACGGTGCGGACCGCGCCGAACCGGTTCACCACCGCGTCCCCGGCGATCCGGGCCACCGCCATGGTCAGCATGAAGCCCGTCGTGCAGGCCGCCGCCACCGCGGCCGAGCTGTCCAGCCGGTCCCGCAGGAACACCGCCGACCAGTCGAGGCTCGCGCCCTCCGCGAACACCGCGCAGAAGCCGACCGTGCCGATCAGCAGCGCGGAGCGCGGCGGCAGCGCGAACCGCGGCGGCGGCTCCTCGTCCTCGGCCGGCTGGACGTCCAGCACCCAGGTGCAGGCCACCAGTCCGAGCACGGTGAGCACGGCCGAGGCGAGCAGGAAGTGCGCACGGGCGTCGGCGCCGAGGTGGGCGGCGAGCGTGCCGGCCGCCGAACCGGTCAGCGCGCCCGCGCTCCACATGCCGTGCAGCCCCGACATGATCGACTTGCCCAGCAGCCGCTCGACCTCGACGCCGAGCGCGTTCATCGCGACGTCGGCCATGCCCGCGGCCGCGCCGTAGCTGAACATCGCCAGGCACAGGGTGTACAGGTTCGGCGCCAGGGACGGCAGGACCAGCGAGAGCGTCCACAGCGCGATCAGTCCGCGCAGGGCCGTACGACTGCCGAAACGGTGGCTGATCCGGCCCGCGAGCGGCATCG
Source organism: Streptomyces sp. NPDC020192 (assembly GCF_044388685.1). Taxonomy (NCBI): domain Bacteria; kingdom Bacillati; phylum Actinomycetota; class Actinomycetes; order Kitasatosporales; family Streptomycetaceae; genus Streptomyces; species Streptomyces sp. NPDC020192. The sequence continues at coordinate 410,558 of NZ_JBIRXG010000004.1, forward strand.
CGCACGAGGCGCCGAACGCCGTGAAGGCGAGCGCGAACCCCAACTGGCCCGCGCCGAGCGAGGTGTGCTCCTGGATCCACGGCACCCGAGTGGCGAAGGAGCCGGTCACGGCACCGTGCACGGCGAACACGGCCGCCACCGCGTACCGGGCGCGCCTCACCTCGCCGTGCGCGTGTCCCACGTCACTCATGTTCCAGTCCCTCCCCACGGGTCGCCCTCGCGGCATCGTGTCGTAAACTATCAGGGACCCTTCCTGATAGATAGACGGTTTTAGGATTCCCGTCATGCCCGCATCACCCAGTACCGCCCGGGCCATCAACGACCGGCTGGCCCTGCGACTGCTCCAGCAGGAAGGCCCGCTGACAGCAGGGCAGTTGAAGCAGCTGACGGGACTGTCCCGGCCGACGGTCGCCGATCTCGTGGACCGGCTCACCGCCGCCGGGCTGATCACGGTGGTCGGCGAGTCCGGCGAGCAGCGCCGCGGCCCGAACGCCCGGCTGTACGGCATCGTCGCCGACCGCGCCCACCTGGCCGCCCTCGACGTCCGCACCGAGGGCGTCTTCGTGCTGGTGTCGGACCTGGTCGGACGGGTGCTCGCCGAGGCGTCCGTGCCGATCGGCGGGGACACCGGGACCGGGCCCGCCGTGGAGCAGGTGGTGGCCGCGGTGGAGCGCACCGCCAAGGAGGCCGGCGCGGACCGGCTGCACACCGTCGGCATCGGCGCGCCGGGCCTCATCGATCCGGCCACCGGCGACCTGCGCGACTCCGGCGGACTGCCCGAATGGCACCGCAGCCTGTCGGTCGCCCTGCAGGAACGGCTGCCCGGGGCCCGCGTCACGGTGGAGAACGAGACCAACCTGGCGGCCCTGGCCGAACAGCGCGAGGGCGCCGCCCGGGACCGGGACACCTTCGTCCTCCTGTGGCTCGGCCACGGCGTCGGCGCGGCGGTCGTCCTCGACGGCACCCTGCGCCGCGGCGCCTCGGGCGGCACCGGCGAGATCGGCTTCCTCCCGGTCCCGGGCGCCGACTCCCTGCCCTCGGCGCAGGACTGCGCCGGCGGCTTCCACTCCCTGACGGGCGCGTCGGCGATCGGCACCCTGGCGAGGCAGCACGGCCTGCCGACCCCGGCCGCGATGGACGGACCGGGGGCGGCGCTGGTGGTGCGGGCGGCCGTGGCGGCGGTGCTGGACGAGAGGGAGGCGGGGGAGACGGCGGCCCGTCCGCGCGCCGGTCTGACGGGACACCGGGGTGCGCTGTCCGACCCGTCGTCGGCCGGTCCCCGTGAGCCCTTCACCGTGGCCGCGCGCGAAGAGACCGTCATGGCGGCCTCCGGCACGCACCCGGCCGAGGCCGTTCCCGGCGATCACCCCGCCGCCGGCTTCCTCCGCGCCCTCGCGGAACGGATCTCCGTCGGGGCCGCCTCCGTCGTGGCCGTCCTGGACCCCGGCTGCGTGGTGCTCGGTGGGGAGGTCGGCCAGGCAGGCGGGCCGATGCTGGCGGGACTGGTGGAGGAACAGCTCCGCCGGATGTCCCCCCTGCGCACGGAGGTCCGCGCCAGCACCCTCGGCGGCACGGCCGTACTGCGCGGAGCCCTCCTGACGGCCCGAGACCGCGCCCAGGACGACCTCTTCACACCCCCGGGCCTGACCTGACGCGCCCATCCACCGCACTGCCCACCGGACCAGACCTGACGGTCCGTCAGGCCCCCTCCGGCTCACCCGGCCGGTGCCCCACGGACCGGACCGGGCCGTCCCGCCCCGCGACGCCCGAGCCTCAGCCGGCCGGTGCCAGAAGCGGTCGCATCCGCCGGCGCGCGTCCGCCACACCCAGGACCTGGGCCGGCAGCCGGACGGCCCTGATCCGCTCATGCTCCGGCGTCAGGCCGGCCACCTTGCCCAGCTGGACGTCGATCGGGTGTTCGTTGAGCAGCACCTCATGCCCGCCCACCCGTCTCCCTCCTCCCGTCAGCCCCCGAACCGCCGCCCCAGATACTCCTCGAACGTCACCTTCCCCACCGCCCCCTCCGGGGCCAGGTGCTTGCCGTCCCGGAAGGCGCGGTACGTCCTGCCGAACAGCGGGACCTGGGCCACGGTCCTGCGGCGGCCGGTCGCCCGCAGGTAGGCACGGGCCAGGGAGTCGAACGAGCGGACCTCCGGGCCGCCCATGTCCGGGACCCGTCCGGCCGGTGCGCCGAGGGCCAACTCGGCCAGACGGTCGGCGACTTCCGTCACCTCCACCGGCTGGTCCGGCACTCCGGCGGGGAGCAGGAGGACGGGCGGCTTGGCCAGGCCGTTCAGCAGCGTCACCACCAGGTCGTGGAACTGGGTCGCGCGCAGAATCGTGAAGCCGAGGCCCGATTCCTCGATCCGCCGCTCCACGGCCAGCTTGGACTGGTAGTAGCCGAACGGAACCCGGTCGACCCCGGCGATGGAGATGTAGACCAGATGGCCCACCCCGGCCCGCCGCGCCGCCGCGATGAGGTGGTCGGCCGCCTTCTCGTCGCCGCCGCGCTGATTGCTCGCGCAGTGCACCACCGTCTCCACACCCGCCAGCGCGGTGTCGAGGCCCGTTCCGCCCGCGCGCAGATCGACGGCGTACGGCTGCGCGTGCCGGCTGAGCACCCGCACCTCGTGGCCGTCCGCCCGCAGCCCCTCCGTCACATGGCGGCCGAGTGTGCCGGTCCCGCCGGTCACCAGGATCGTGGTCATGTCGCTTCCGTCCCTTCCGGACTCCGGGTGCCCCGGTCGGAGCACTCCTCGCGGGCTGAGACCACGTAGCCCCCGCGCAATGTGACAAGCCCCGGCCGGCCGGGCTACGACCGCGCGAGCTGCCGTCGTACGAAGTCCAGCTTGTCCGGGTTCATCGCGGCCCGCACCTGGGCGATCAGGCCGTCCCGCAGCTCGAACGCCGCCACCCCGACGAGCACGTCGCCGCCCCACGCGGCCACCCCGCTCGCGCCGTTGACCTCGACCACCGCGTACGTCCAGCCCGTCGCGAACCGCTGCGCCGCGCCCACCAGGAAGCGCACGACCTTCTCGCGTCCCTCGACCGGCCGCAGGGCCGCCGACACCTTGCCGCCGCCGTCGCTCCACCACACCACGTCCTCGGCGAACAGCCTCTCCAGGCCGGCCACATCGCCCTCGCGGGCCGCCGTGATGAACCTCGTGACCAGCTCCTCCTGCCGCTCGGGCGCGGGCTCGAACCGGCCCTCCGGCCCCGCCACCCGGGCCACCGCCCGCCGGTACAGCTGGCGGCAGTTGGCCTCGCTCAGGGACAGCACGTCCGCGATCTCCCGGTGGCCGTAACCGAACGCCTCGCGTAGCACGTACACGGCTCGCTCGCTCGGCGTCAGCCGCTCGAGCAGCACCAGCATTGCCATCGAGACCTGGTCGCGCCGCTCCGCCGACTCCAGCGGGCCGAGCGTGCCGTCGGAGGTCAGCACGGGCTCGGGCAGCCAGGGCCCGCGGTACTCCTCGTGCCGGGCGCGGGCCGAGGTCAGCCGGGTCAGGCAGAGGTTGGTGACGGTTCTGGCGAGCCACGCGCCCGGGTGTTCGATCGCCGCCCGGTCGGCGCCGCTGAACCGCAGATACGCGTCCTGCACCGCGTCCTCCGCCTCGTGCGCGGAGCCCAGCAGCCGGTAGGCCAGCCCGAAGAGGCGGGGCCGATGGGATTCGAACTCGTCGGCGAGGGGCGGCAGTGGCGCTGTCATGCGCGTCAGCCTGCCAGAACACGCGGTGGCGGCCCGGCGGCGGGCAAGGGCCGTCGTCACCGCCACCGGACCCGTCCGCACCCTAAAAGGACTAGACCAGTACGGTCAATGGTCCGGGCCACCGTCAATCCGCCCTCCTCGCAGGCCAGTTGTCCCGTACGACTGCGCCGCGCAAGGCCCGCGACACGCGCTGTGAGGGAGCCCACACTCCTCGCCTGTCTGGATGACGGTCCGGCGTGGCACACTTGCCGTGTACCAGAAGCAGCGCACTCCGGGGTCGGTGAAAGTCCGAACCGGCGGTTACAGTCCGCGACCCGGTCGCTTCCAGCGGCCGGTTGACCAGGTGAAATTCCTGGACCGACGGTTAAAGTCCGGATGGGAGGCAGTGCGCGGCGAGCGGGCACGTCCGTAGTGCGCGCCGTCGTATCTGGGGCTCGTCCGCATTCGGACGAGTCCTTTTTCGGCGTCGCCGCAGGTCGGCTCACTCGTACATGCTGTCGTCATCGACAGGCCCCGGAGTCCGTGCCCGAAGAGGCAGGAGGACCCGGGAAGTGTTCACCGGAATCGTCGAAGAGCTTGGTGAGGTCACCGCCGTCGAGAACCTCGGCGACGCCTCCCGTTTCCGGCTCCGCGGCCCCGTCGTGACCGAGGGCGCGCAGCACGGCGACTCCATCGCCGTGAACGGGGTCTGTCTCACCGTCGTGGAGCACGAGGGTGACGAGTTCACCGCCGACGTCATGGCGGAGACCCTGAACCGCTCCAGCCTCGGCGCACTGACCGTCGGCTCCCGGGTCAACCTCGAACGCCCCACCGCCGTCGGCACCCGCCTCGGCGGCCACATCGTGCAGGGCCACGTCGACGGCACCGGCGAGGTGCTGGAGCGCAAGCCGTCCGAGAACTGGGAGATCGTGAAGGTCTCCCTCCCCGCGGACCTCGCCCGCTACGTGGTCGAGAAGGGCTCCATCACGGTCGACGGCATCAGCCTCACCGTCGTGGAGGCGGGCCCGGACCACTTCACGGTCAGCCTCATCCCGACCACCCTCGACCTGACCACCCTCGGCCACAAGCAGCCCGGCGACCCGGTCAACCTCGAGGTCGACGTCATCGCCAAGTACGTCGAGCGCCTCCTCGGCGACCGCGCCCAGGGAGCCGGCAAGTGAACTGGCTGAATTCCGAGGCCTTCACGCTCTTCGGCCAGCGCATCATCTGGTCCGACATGGTCGGCAACATCCTCGGCCTCATCACCCTCGCCCTCGGCTGGCGCCGCTCCCTGTGGACCTGGCCCGTGCAGTTCCTGTCCGGCCTCGTCCTCTTCGCCGCCTTCTACGGCCATCTGACCGGCAGCGCCGGCAAGCAAGCCGTCGTCATGACCGTGGCCCTCTACGGCTGGTGGCAGTGGCAGCGCAGCAGGGACCGGGCCGGTGACGGCCACATCGCCCCCCGCTTCGCCACCTGGCGCGAGCGCGCGGCCATGCTCGCCGCGGCCGCCGCCGGCACGGTCGCCGTCGCCCTGTTCTTCCAGGCCCACCCGAGCCTGTCCTGGGACCCGTGGCCAGACGCCTACATCTTCGTCGGCACCATCGTCGCGATGTACGCCCAGGCCAAGGGCATGGTCGAGTTCTGGATCGCCTGGCTCCTCGTCGACCTCGTCGGCGTCCCCCTCAACTTCACCAACGGCTACGCCTTCTCCGGCTTCGTCTACGTCATCTACGGCGCGCTCGTCCTGTGGGGCATGCGCGACTGGTGGCTGCGCTCGCGCAGGCGTCCGCAGCCCGTCCTGGAAGGAGCTCCGGCATGACCGCGGCACCTCTGCTCCACGACACCGACCCCATCGAGGACTTCCTGCTCGACCCCGTCGAACAGGCCATCGCCGACATCGCCGCGGGCCGCCCGGTCGTGGTCGTGGACGACGAGGACCGGGAGAACGAGGGCGACCTCGTCATCGCCGCCGAGAAGGCGACCCCCGAGATCGTCGCCTTCATGATGAGCGAGTGCCGGGGCCTGATCTGCGCCCCCATGGAGGGCGAGGAACTCGACCGGCTGCGGCTGCCGCAGATGGTCGAGGACAACACCGAGTCGATGAAGACCGCGTTCACCGTCTCCGTGGACGCCTCCGCCGCGCACGGCGTGACCACCGGCATCTCCGCCGCCGACCGCGCCACCACCCTCCAGCTGCTGGCGGGCGGCACCGCCGAGCCCACCGACTTCGTCCGCCCCGGCCATGTCTTCCCGCTGCGGGCCAAGTCCGGCGGCGTCCTCGTCCGCAACGGCCACACCGAGGCCGCCGTCGACCTCGCCCGGCTCGCGGGACTGCGCCCGGCCGGCGCCATCGTGGAGATCGCCGGCGAGGACGGCCGGATGCTGCGGCTGCCCGAGCTGATCCCGTTCGCCCGCAAGCACGGCCTGACGATCATCTCCATCGAGGACCTGATCGCCTACCGCCGCAGCAGCGAGCCCACCGTCCGCCGCGAGGCCGAGACCCGCCTGCCCACCAAGCACGGCACCTTCACCGCCTACGGCTACCGCTCCACCGACGGCGTCGAGCACGTCGCCCTCGTGCACGGCGAGATCGGCGACGGCGAGGACGTCCTGGTCCGCGTCCACTCCGAATGCCTCACCGGCGACGTCTTCGGCTCCCTGCGCTGCGACTGCGGCCCTCAGCTGGACACCGCCCTGGAGCGCATCCAGCAGGAGGGCCGGGGCGTGGTGGTCTACCTGCGCGGACACGAGGGACGCGGCATCGGCCTGCTGTCCAAGCTCCGGGCGTACGAGCTGCAGGAGCAGGGCCGCGACACGCTCGACGCCAACCTCGAACTGGGCCTGCCCGCCGACGCCCGGGACTACGGCGCCGGCGCGCGGATCCTCACCGACCTCGGCGTGCGCAGCGTCCGGCTCATGACCAACAACCCGGACAAGACCGACGCGCTGCTGCGCCACGGCCTGAAGGTCAACGGCCGCGAGCCGATGCCGGTCCAGGCCGGCGAGCACAATCTCCGGTACCTGCGCACCAAGCGGGACCGGATGGGACACGACCTGCCCTGGCTGGACACGCCCGCCGCGACCGCTTCCGCGGCCGCGGTCGCGTCCACCTGTGGCAACCAGTAAGCAAGGCACTGAAGGAGAGACGTGAGCGGCAAGGGTGCACCGGAACTGTCCGTACGGGGCGCGAGCGACCTTCGGGTCGCCGTCATCGCGGCGCAGTGGCACGAGAAGGTGATGGACGGTCTGGTGAACGGCGCCCTGCGCGCCCTGCACGAGCTGGGGATCGACGAGCCGACCCTGATCCGGGTCCCGGGCAGCTTCGAGCTCCCGGTCGCGGCGAAGGTGCTGGCCGGGCGCGGTTACGACGCGGTGGTCGCCCTCGGCGTCGTCATCCGCGGCGGCACCCCCCACTTCGACTACGTGTGCCAGGGCGTCACCCAGGGCCTCACCCAGGTCAGCATCGAGACCGGCGTCCCCGTCGGCTTCGGCGTGCTCACCTGCGACACCGAGGAGCAGGCCCTGGACCGGGCCGGCCTCGAGGGCTCCAACGAGGACAAGGGCCACGAGGCGGTGACGGCGGCGCTGGCCACGGCGGCCACGCTCCGCTCAGTATCCGAACCCTGGCACTAGGCCGTCCGCCATAACGGCTAGGGTGGGGCACACCATGTCCAAGAAGACGTTCGAGGAGCTCTTCACCGAGCTCCAGCACAAGGCCGCCCACGGCGATCCCGCCACCTCCCGCACCGCAGAGCTGGTCGGCAAGGGAGTCCATGCCATCGGCAAGAAGGTCGTCGAGGAGGCCGCCGAGGTCTGGATGGCCGCCGAGTACGAGGGCAAGGAGGCGGCCGCCGAGGAGATCTCGCAGCTGCTGTACCACGTCCAGGTGATGATGGTCGCCCGTGGGATCTCCCTGGACGACGTCTACGCCCACCTGTAAGCACCGTCGTAAAAGACCCGAAGACACCCCTTCACGCAAAGGAAGCCGACCTCATGCTGCGCATCGCCGTCCCCAACAAGGGTTCACTGTCCGGCCCTGCGGCGGAGATGCTGCATGAGGCCGGCTACCAGCAGCGCCGGGAGTCCAAGGAGCTGCGGATCGTCGACCCGGAGAACGAGGTCGAGTTCTTCTACCTCCGCCCCCGCGACATCGCGATCTACGTCTCCTCAGGCCGCCTCGACATCGGCATCACCGGCCGTGACCTGCTGATCGACTCCAGCGCCGGAGCCGAGGAGATCCTGCCGCTCGGCTTCGCCCGCTCCACCTTCCGCTTCGCCTCCAAGCCCGGCACGGCGAACGGCATCGAGGACCTCAAGGGGAAGACGGTCGCCACCTCCTACGAGGGCATCGTGCAGAAGCACCTCGCGGACAGCGGTATCGACGCCTCCGTCGTCCACCTCGACGGCGCCGTGGAGACCGCGATCGAGCTGGGCGTCGCCGAGGTCATCGCCGACGTCGTCGAGACCGGCACCAGCCTGCGCAACGCCGGCCTGGAGGTCTTCGGCGAGCCGATCATGAAGTCCGAGGCGATCGTCATCCGCCGCATCGGCGCCGACACCGAGGAGCCGAAGGTCCAGCAGTTCCTGCGCCGCCTCCAGGGCGTCCTGGTCGCGCGGACGTACGTGATGATGGACTACGACTGCCGCGTCGAGCAGCTGGAGAAGGCCGTCGCGCTCACCCCCGGCCTGGAGTCCCCGACCGTGTCCCCGCTGCACAACGAGGGCTGGGTCGCGGTCCGCGCCATGGTCCCCGCCAAGGAGGCGCAGCGGATCATGGACGACCTCTACGCCATCGGCGCCCGCGCCATCCTGACCACGGCCATCCACGCCTGCCGCCTCTGAGGGACGCGCACCGAGATGTCCGACACCCCCTCGCTTCCCGTCACCTTCCGGCCGGGCCGCACCCGGGCGATCCTGCTCACCGCCGGTGTCCTGATCTTCCTGACCATCTCCGCGATCGGGCTGCTGCTGGAGCAGCTCGGCCCCGGTGAGCGGCTCACCTTCGTCATCACCGGCGCGCTCATCTTCTGGGTGCTGGCCCTGCTGGCCCGGGTCCGGGTCGTCGCCGACGACTCCGGTGTCACCGTGGTGAATATCGCCAGCAAGCGGCGCCTGGACTGGGCGGAGATCGTTCAGGTGAACCTCCGTCCGGGCGACCCGTGGGTGTTCCTCAACCTCAGCGACGGCACCAGCCTGCCCGCGCTCGGCATCCAGCCGGGCATCGCCAAGCAGCGCGCCATCGCCGACGCGCGGGCCCTGCGGGCGCTCGCCGAGGCCCGCTCGACGGCCGTCGGGGCCGACGACCGGGGCTGACTCAGGGGCCAGCTCCGGGACACCTCGGGGCGCACTCCGAGGCAGATCGGGGCTGACTCCGGGGCGCCGACCCTGCCCGAGCGGCCCCTGTCTTGATTAATCTGGTGGCGGAGGCATTTTCGCCACGCCTCCACCCCTGTGCGCCGCCCGGTGTCCAGGGGTTCCTGCTACCCGAGGAGTGACTCCCTCCAGCGATGGACGGATCGTCCTGTAGTACCTGCGCCGCCCCTGCCCGACATACCGGGAAGGCGGCGGCATCGTGACCACCTCTCTGCTGCTCCTCGCAGCGGCCCTCCTGCTCATCCTGGCCAACGGTTTCTTCGTGGCGGCCGAGTTCGGCCTCGTCACGGTCGAGCGCCCGGAGGCCGAGAAGGCCGCCGCCGACGGCGACCGACGCGCCCGTACGGTCGTGGAGTCGGTCAAGGAGCTGTCCTTCCAGCTCTCCGGCACCCAGCTCGGCATCACCATCACCTCGCTGGTCGTCGGCATGCTCGCCGAACCGGCCCTGGCCGAGCTGCTGCACGGCCCGTTCGCCGCCGTCGGCATCCCCGGCGGCGCGGTCTCCGGCGTCGCCGTGGTCGCCGGCATGCTGCTGGCCTCCGCGATCCAGATGGTGATCGGTGAACTGGTGCCCAAGAACTGGGCCGTGTCCAAGCCGCTCCAGGTCGCGCGCTTCGTCGCGGGCCCGCAAGCCCACTTCTCCCGCCTCTTCCGCCCGGTGATCGCCGCGCTCAACACCGTCGCCAACCGGCTCGTACGGGCCCTCGGCGTCGAGCCGGCCGAGGAGCTGGCCTCCGCCCGCACCCCGGGCGAACTCGTCTCCCTGGCCCGGCACTCCGCGCAGGCCGGCGCCCTGGAGCAGGACACCGCCGACCTGTTCGTGCGCACCCTGTCCCTGGGCGAGCTGACCGCACAGCACGTCATGACCCCGCGCGTGAAGGTCAGCGCCCTGCAGGACTCGGCCACCGCCGAGGACGTCGTCAACCTCACCCGGGCCACGGGCCTGTCCCGCTTCCCCGTCTACCGGGAGAAGATCGACGAGATCGTCGGCATGGCCCACCTCAAGGACGCCCTGGCCGTCCCCGTGCACGACCGGCTGCGCACCCCGGTCAGCCGCATCGCCCGCAAGGCGCTGCTGGTCCCCGAGACCCTGCCGGTCCAGCCCCTGCTCGCCCGGCTCCGCTCCGAGCAGCCCATCGCGGTCGTCGTCGACGAGTACGGCGGCACGGCCGGCGTCGTCACCCTGGAGGACATCGTCGAGGAACTCGTCGGCGAGGTCCGCGACGAGCACGACCGCCAGGACGCCCCGGAACTCGCGGCCGCCCCGCCGCAGGACGGCAAGCCCGCCTGGGACGTCGACGGCAGCGTCCGTGTCGACATCCTCCAGCGCATAGGCCTGGACGTGCCCGAGGGTCCGTACGAGACGGTCGCGGGCCTGGTCGCCGACCTGCTCGGCCGTATCCCGGCCCCCGGCGACCGCGCCGAACTGCCCGGCTGGCGGCTCTCGGTCCGCCAGGTCCGCCACTACCGCGCCGAACGGGTCCGCCTGGTCAGGACGGCCCCGGTGATGGAGGCCGCCCGATGAGCGTCCTCCAACTGGTCTTCGCCGCGCTGCTCGTGCTCGCCAACGGCTTCTTCGTCGGCGCCGAGTTCGCGCTCGTCTCCGTCCGCCGCAGCCAGATCGAACCGCTGGGGACGGCGCGGGCGCGCCAGGTGCTCTACGGCCTGGAGCGCCTGCCCCAGATGATGGCCGCGGCCCAGTTCGGCATCACGGTCTGCTCCCTGACGCTCGGCGCGGTCGCCGAGCCGACGGTGGCGCATCTGCTGGAACCGGTGTTCGAGGCGATCCACCTCCCGGACGGCGTGATCCACCCGCTGGGCTATGTGATCGCGCTCGCCGGGGTGGTCTTCTTCCACCTGGTCATCGGCGAGATGGTGCCGAAGAACCTCGCGATGGCGGCCCCCGAGAAGGCGGCGCTCTGGCTGAGCCCCGGCCTGGTGGCCTTCGCCCGCCTCTGCAAGCCGATCACGGTGGCCCTGGGTGCCTGCGCCCAGGCCATCCTCCGCCTCTTCCGGGTCGACCCCAAGGACGAGGTCGAGGCGGTGGTGACGAGCGAACAGCTCAACCGCCTCCTGGAGGACTCCGGCCAGGCGGGCCTCCTCGACCCCGAGGAACGCGAACGCCTGGAGGACGCCCTGGAACTGGGCTCCCGCCCGGTGACGGACGTCCTGCTGCGCCGCGAGTCCCTGGTGACGGTGACCCCCTCCGTCACCCCGGGCGAGATCGTCGAACTGACGGCCCGCACGGGCTACTCCCGCTTCCCGGTCTCGGCGACGGCCAAGGGCCCCTTCATGGGGTACGTCCACGTCAAGGACGTGCTGGACCTGGAGGAGTCCGACCGGGCCGTCCCGCAACACGTGTGGCGCCCGATGGCGACCCTGCGGGCCGAGCTGCTGCTCGACGACGCCCTGACGGTCATGCGCCGAGCGGCCACGCACCTGGCCCAGGTCGCCGACGCCTCCGGCAAGGTGCTGGGCCTGGTGGCCCTGGAGGACGTACTGGAGATGCTGGTCGGCGAGGTACGGGATCCGGCACACCGGGAGATGCCGGACGTGAAGTTGACCGAGCCGAGGGTGAGTGGGGAGCCGGAGGGAGCGCTCGCCTAGCAGCCCGGGTGGGGGCGGGGATCCGTGTGACTGCGGCCCGGTGGCCGGATTGCCGCGCCCACGGGGCGGAGCCGTGTATCGACACGGCCCCGCCCCTTCGGGCGCTTCACATACCCGGCGGATCATGCGGCCCCCGCCCCGACAGCACCTCCCCGTACGCCTGCATCAGATCCGGCAGCCGCAGCGTCGCCAGGTCCTCCCGGGACAGCGAGCCCAGATACCCGGACAGCCGCAGATCCCGGTAGGCGCAGCTCTTCTCGTACAGGGTCCGCAGGAAGCGGCCGTTGCCCAGCTCGTCGATCCACCCCTGCTCGACCACGTGCCCGGCGATCGACCGCAGCTCCTCCAGTGCCTCCTCGTCCCACATGTCCCCGTTCTCCGCCGCCAGCACCTTGCCGATCTCGGTGAGTTCCTGTGGCCGGTAGGAGGGGAAGTCGACACGGGTCGTGAAGCGGGAGGACAGCCCGGGGTTCGCCGCGAGGAGCCGGTCCATGCCCTCGGGATAGCCGGCCAGGATCACCACCAGGTGGTCCCGGTTGTCCTCGGCCCGCTTCAGCAGCACCTGCAGGGCCTCGTCGCCGTACGCGTCGCCCTTGCCGTATCCGGAGTTGGACAGCGAGTACGCCTCGTCCACGAACAGCACGCCGCCGATCGCGGAGTCGATCAGCTCGTTGGCCTTCACGGCCGTCTGCCCGAGGTACTCGCCGACCAGGTCCGCCCGCTGGGCCTCGACCAGATGGTCCCCGCCGAGCAGGCCGAGCGCGTAGAAGACGCGGCCGAGGATCCGGGCCACCGTGGTCTTCCCCGTCCCCGACGGCCCCGAGAAGACGAAGTGCCGCTTCGGCGGCTGCACCGGCAGCCCCTGCCCGGCCCGCAGCCGCGCCATGTTCAACTGCGCGGACAGCGCTTTCACCTGGCGTTTGACCGGCTCCAGCCCCACCATGCGCTCCAGCTCGGCGAGCGCCTCCTCCAGCAGGGCGGGATCGGTCGGCCCCGCCGGGATGGGCGAGGAGGCGGCACCGGTCCTCACCCGCACCGCCGGATCGCTTACCGACGGCAGGGGCCCGGTCGGCAGATCCGGCTCGGGCAGCCGCAGATCCCGGCCCTCGGTGCCGAAGAGCGGATCGAAGCCGTCGGGCCCGTCCACGCTGTCCTGGCCGGCACCGGTCAGGGTGATGGCGGCGAGGTCGGCGGTGTCGTCGTAGCCGTCGCCCTCGGCGATCGCCGCGAGCCGCGCCGAGGTGTCCATGAAGGCCGGGTCGACGCGGTGCACGGCCCGGTACAGGGGGAGCGCCGCCGCCGAGCGGCCCGTGCCCTCGTGCGCCCGTGCCAGCCAGTAGCGCAGCTCCTTGCGCTGCGGCTGCTCGCTGCGGCACCGCATCAGCGCCGCCGACAGCAGCGGCTCGGCCTGGCCGTACATCTCCAGCCGGACCCGGGCCATGCCGCCGAACAGGCCCGCCTCGATGCCGAGCAGGGGATCGTCCAGCAGGGGGTCGGTGTGCCGGACCAGCTGCTCCCAGTCCTTGACCAGATAGGCGCGGCAGGCGTGCAGGAAGCGGACCTGGGGGTCGGTGTCGACCGGCGGCAGTCCGGCGAGTGCCCGGTCCAGCTCCGGTACGTGCCGGCCGTCCAGCCAGTGCGAGGCGTGCGCCAGCAGCAGATCGCGCGGGCTCTCCAGCACCGGCTGCACCCACCAGCCCAGCCAGTACCAGGAGTTGAGGGTCCTGCGGTGCCGGGCGCGCTGCTCGCCGAAGCGGTCGCGGTGCCGGAACATCCTGAGCAGCGCGGTCGTCGTGTCGACCCGGAGCGCGTGCAGCCCGAGCCAGCCGTCCGCCATCCCCGGATCCATCCGCACCGCGGTGCGGAACTCCTCCTCCGCCTGCGGATAGGCACCCATCGTGTAGGCGTCCACCCCCCGCAGCCAGGCGAGGTCGGCCGGGGCGTCGGAGCCCTGCGTGCCGAAGTCCATCCGTCCCCCCACAGACCGTGCCCCCGTGGTTCCACCACCGGGCGGACGCCCGGGGCCGCCGCGGTCGAACCGCCGTGCCGCGGACCGGAGTTGCAGGTGCGCGAGGCAGCCGCCCGTAGGTCGCACCGAGGGCATCGTACCCGCGGTACGACCGCGTTCCGAAGGGTGCCGTGCCTGCCGTTTGACGAGGTGGGAGCAGACGGGGCGCACGCGCATTCGTGACCGAGGGTGAGCGGACCGGTGCGTGGGGCGCCCGAAAAGGTGTCTTTGGGCAGAACGAAGCCCCCGGTCACGGGGGAACAACCGGGGGCTTCGCGTCGAGGGGCGGTTCCGAAGGACCGCACATTGAGAACGTAAGACCTGTACGGGCCCCGGGTCAAGCGGAGTTGAGGCACTTCGGGAAGTTCACTCCCCGGGTCCTTCACGACTTCACCACAATGCGGATGACCCATCACTCTGGGTCACGCTCTGGTCCGACCCGGTCGTTGCCCCGGGCCCCGGCAGCACCTCGTACCCCTTCGGCGTCTGCGACACCAGGAGATCGGCATGGGGGCGTGAGGGGTCGGCGGCGAAGTGCGCGCGCTCCGCCTCGACCCAGCCCTCCCAGAACTCCCGCTGCTCCGCCCCGTCCCGCAGTCGGCCGCGCGTCCAGGACTCCTCCCTCGGCAGCTCCATCCACAGCAGCCGGGCCAGATGCGGCCGCAGCGCGCGGCGGCCGGCGCCGACACCCTCCAGCAGGACCACGGGCGCGGCCGGCAGCGGGAGCGGTGCGCCGAAGGTCCGGGCCCGCCAGTCGTAGGGGGCGTAGTGCGCGCACTCGCCGCGGGTGAACGGGTGGATCACCTGGGCCAGGAGCCGGTCGGTCCACTCGAAGAGCTGCTCGTGGCTCGCGATGTCGTCGAGACGCAGCACCGGCGCCCCGCCGAGGGCCGCGCTCAAGTGCCCGGTGAACGTGGACTTTCCGGAGCCGGCGTGCCCGTCGACGCCGATCAGCCGGACCGGCCCGACGGAGGGAGGAAGCCGGCGCAGCCGGGTGGCGAGGTCGCGGATGATGGTTCCCGGGGGTGGGTGGATGTGGGCGGTTTTCCGGAAACAGTGTAGTAGTGGTCGCGTTTTGAATCATCGGCTGGTGGCCAGTCAATGGTCCGTATAAACATTCGTGAATCGCCTGACCGATATGTCGAATTCGGCGTTCCGGATGTGTCCGTTGCTGAGTAGGGTGCCTCCAGCGCAACCGCCGATGCGTCGTACGGGGACTGGGGACATGGCCGCGGAGTTATTCGAAGGGCACTATGTGTGGCATCCGGCGGCCGACGACCGTGTGCTGGCAAGCGTTTGCGTCGATGTGCGGGCCGGACGTTATCGATACGCGTACGAGGCGCTCGCCGAGACGCGCTCCGACTTCGGGCTGCGTGCCCATCGCTCGCTGGTCCTCGCCTCCGAGGCCGCCGGCACCGATCTGGTCGAGCGCTGGCTCGCCGAGGA
The DNA here is from genome assembly GCF_044388685.1 of Streptomyces sp. NPDC020192. Lineage (NCBI taxonomy): Bacteria > Bacillati > Actinomycetota > Actinomycetes > Kitasatosporales > Streptomycetaceae > Streptomyces > Streptomyces sp. NPDC020192. Next base: position 425,680 of record NZ_JBIRXG010000004.1, read on the forward strand.
GCCGACCCCCGAGTCGGCGCTGATGTGGGCCCGGGTCGCGGTGCAGCGTGCGCTGCGGGCCGCCGACGCGCGCGACGACCGCGCCGAGGCGCTGGAGCGGATCGCCCTGACCGCCTGCGACCGCGCCGCCGCCCTGGCCCCCGAGGACCCCACCCCCTGGGTCGCCAAGCTCGCCATGGCCCGGCTGCACCGGTTGCGTGACCCCGCCCCGCAGGGCCTGCTGACCGCCCCGCCCGGCCCGTGGCGGCTGTTCGCGCACGTCCTCTCCCTGGACCCGTGGCACCGCGAGGCCCACCACCGCTTCCTGTCCTGCTTCTTCACGCGGTACGGCGGTTCCGTCAACGCGGCCTGGGACGTGGCCGCCTTCCTCAGTCAGCGGGCGCCCGCCGACTCCGCCCTGCGGCTGCTGCCCCTGGTCGCCCTGGTGGAGAGCTACAACCCGACCCAACTGCTCGCCGACCGTGTCTGGGAACAGCCGCAGTGGCGCTCCACCGCGCTCGCGATCTACCAGAACTGGACGCCCGCGGTGGCCGGTTACCGCTTCACCCCGGTGCTCGACCTGGCCTACCTCGCACACGCGCTGGTCATGGGCCAGCGCGAGTTCGAGGCCCGGGCGGTGTTCACGGCGATGGGTCCGTACGCCTCGCGCATGCCCTGGAGCGCCTTCGGCGACCCCGCCGAACAGCTCTCCCGGGCCCGGCGCGCCTGCGGGCTGCCGGTCCCGGGAGCCGCCTGACCGCACGTGCTCTGTCCCCACCGAGAGAAAGGCGAACCGTCTTGGAACGGATGTCGGCCGCACGGGCGAAGGCCCGCGCGGGAGAAGACCCGGTCGTGCTCGACGACGACGCGACCCTGCACGCGATGGGCTATCCACGGAAACTCACCCGGCGTTTCCAGGCCTTCGACAATTTCGCGATCTCCTTCACCATCATCAATGTCCTCTCGGGTATTTTCTCCTCCTTCGGATTCGGCATGGGTGCGGGCGGACCCCGCGTTCTCGTGTTCGGCTGGATCGGCGTGTCGGTCATGGTGCTGCTCATCGGCGCGGCCATGGCGGAAGTCGCCTCCGCCTATCCGACGAGCGGGGCTCTGTATTTCTCCGCCGGTAAACTCGCCAAACGGCACAAGGGTGCCTGGTCCTGGTTCACGGGCTGGCTGAACTTCGTCGGCCAGATCGGCGGCACCGCCGCCACCGGCTACGCGGCCGCCACCTTCGTCCAGGCCTTCGTGAGCCTCCAGTGGCCCTCCTACCAGCCGACCACCCACCAGACGGTACTGATCACGGCGCTGATCATCGTCGTGCAGGGCCTCGCGAACACCTACACCGTCCAGCTCGTCGCCGTACTGAACCGTATTTCCGTATGGTGGCTGCTGATCGGACTCGTCGTGATCGTGAGCGCACTCATAGTGATCCCCGATCACCACCAGTCGGCCTCGTTCGTGACGCATTTCGAGAACAACACCGGCTTCACGAACGGGCTTTACGGCGGCATGCTCGGTCTGCTGGTCACCAGCTGGACCTTCACCGGGTTCGACGGCAGCTTCCACATGTCCGAGGAAACGGTCCGCGCGACGGTCAACGCGCCCAAGGGGATCACCCGGTCCATCGGCTATTCGGCGGTCACCGGTCTGATCCTGATGCTGGCACTGGTCTACAGCATCGGCGACTACGCCAAGGAGGCCTCTTCGGGCGCGCCCCCCGTCCAGATCCTCATCGACGCGCTCGGCCTCGGCACCGCCAAGGTCATGCTCCTCATCGTCATCGGCGCGATGCTCTTCTGCGGGCTCGCCAACCTCACCAGCAACACCCGGCAGATCTTCGCCTTCTCCCGGGACGGCGCGATGCCCGGCTCGCGCTGGTGGCACACGGTCTCGACGCGCACCCGTACGCCCGTGAAGGCCGTGTGGCTCGCGGTGGCCTGCTCGCTGGCCCTCGTCGTGCCCGGCTGGTGGTCCCACACAGCGTTCACCGCGATCGTCAGCGTCAACGTCGTCGGTCTCTTCCTCGCCTACGCCGTGCCGATCTTCCTGCGGCTGCGGCTCGGCGACGCGTTCGAGCCCGGCCCGTGGCACCTGGGCCGCTGGGGCCGTCCGGTCGGCTGGCTCGCCGTGATCTGGATCCTCCTGAGCAGCGTCCTGTTCATGCTCCCGCAGGTCTCGCCGATCACCGCCGACTCCTTCAACTACGCGCCGATCGCCCTGGCCGGCGTCCTGCTGATCGCGACGGCGTGGTGGTTCGCCACGGCCCGCCGCCGCTTCCAGGGCCCGGTCAGCTACGGCCGCCCCGACGAGGTCGCGGCGATGGATCTCGTCTGACCCGCGCATCCCCGCGCTCCGAAGGAGCGCGGGGATGCCGGTGCTTCACCAGAGGCCCAGACCAATGAACCTCGCGCGGCATGAGCCGAAGTGCTGGCAGGCCCCTTCCGCCTGTTCCATAGTGGGCGCGAACCACGCACCGGACAGCTCCGACCCGGACACCTGGGGGTAACCGCGCCCATGAGCAGAGCCCAGCAGCCGTCCCGTAGAACCGTCCTCACCGCGGCCGCAGCAGCAGCCGTCACGGCGGCCGTGGCAGGCGCCGCGACCCCAGCCGCCGAAGCCGCGCAGCGCACCGCCGACGACGACCCCGCGCAGGTCCGCCCGATCGACTACCACGCCTGGACCACGTACCGCGCCTGGCGCCTCGGCGCCGCCGAGGGGGTCCGGGTCGTCTCCGGCCCCCGCCCCGGCGTCGTGATCGGCACCCCCGCCGGCCGTACCGACTACACCGACCCGCACACCGGCACGACCGCCACCTGGGAGTACGCCGTCTGGACCGCCCCGGACCACCGGCTCACCACCCCCGCGACCGAGGTCGTCGCCTCCTGGAACGCCCACACCCCCGCCGGCACCTGGCTCCAGGTCGAACTCCAGGGCACGTACTCCGACGGCACCGTCACCCCCTGGTACGTGATGGGCCGCTGGGCCGCCGGTGACCAGGACATCAAGCGGACCTCGGTGGACGGTCAGGGGGACGGCAGGAGTGGCATCTCGACCGACACCTTCGCCATCGACGACGCGAGCACCGGCCTGCGCCTGACGTCGTACCGGCTGCGCCTCACCCTCTACCGCAGGCCCGGCACCCATCTGACCCCCACCGTCTGGCGGCTCGGCGCCATGGGCTCCGACATCCCCGACCGCTTCACGGTCCCCGCCTCCACGCCCGGCCTCGTCCGGGAGCTGATCGTCCCGCGCTACTCGCAGGAGATCCACAAGGGCCAGTACCCGCAGTACGACAACGGCGGCGAGGCCTGGTGCAGCCCCACCTCCTCGCAGATGATCATCGAGTACTGGGGCGGCCGGCTCACCCCCGGGCAGCTGTCCTGGGTCGATCCCTCCTACGCCGACCCGCAGGTCGACAACGCGGCCCGCTTCACCTACGACTACCAGTACGAGGGCTGCGGCAACTGGCCGTTCAACGCCGCCTACGCGGCCACGTTCGACGGCATCCAGGGCGTCGTCACCCGGCTCGCCTCGCTCACGGACCTGGAGACGCTGATCGCGGCCGGCATCCCGGCCATAACGTCCCAGTCGTTCCTGAAGACCGAGCTGACCGGCGCGGGCTACGGCACCTCGGGCCATCTGATGACCGTCATCGGCTTCACGGCGGACGGCGACGTCATCGCCAACGACCCGGCCTCGCCGAGCGACGACGCCGTACGACGGGTCTATCCGAGGCGGGAGTTCGAGAACATCTGGCTCAGGACCAAGCGGTACAACGCCTCCGGCAAGGTCGTCTCCGGCACCGGGGGAGTCTGCTACCTCTACTTCCCGGCCCACCCCACCCCGCACCAGCTCAGGGCGCTCGCGGCGGTGGGCGTGTGCTGACCGTGTGAGGAAGCTCATCGCCGCACACGCCGTCGCGGGTGGCAAGGTGGACAAACAGGGGGAGAACCCACTCCGTACGTCCGACCTGCAGCGAGTAACCACATGACCGCACACCCGGCCACCGCCACCCGCGCCCGTGCCCGCACCGGAGGGCCCCGGGAAGACGGCCCGAAGATCGTCGAACACCTCATGGGCTGGGTCCTCGTCGCGGTGCTCGCGATGCTCGTGACCCAGCTCGGACTGCTCTGACCGTCTGCTCCGAACCGGATCCGCTCACGCGTACGGCATGTTCTGACATACTGCGGAGGTCCCGCCGACCGCTTGGAACAGAGCCGAAATTGACTATGCCGCACCAGCGTGCCGCCGTCCGTCCCCGGATGCGCGGCACCGAGCGCTCGGTCGCGCGTCGAGCCGAACTCATCGCCATCGGGCGGAAGTTGTTCGCCGACACGTCCTACGACACGCTGTCCATGGACGACATCGCCCGCCAGGCACATGTCGCCAAGGGGCTGATCTACTACTACTTCCAGTCCAAGCGCGGCTACTACCTGGCGATCATTGAGGACTCCGTCGCCGACCTGGTCACCTTCGCCGCGAGCGGCCTCGAACTGGACGCCGTCGACCGCGTCCACCGCACCGTCGACAGCTATCTGCGCTACGCCGAGCAGCACCAGGCGGCCTACCGGGCCATCGTCAGCGGCGGCGTCGGCTTCGACACCGAGGTGCACGCCATCCGGGACGGCGTGCGCGAGGCGATCGTCACCACCATCGCCGAGGGCGCCTACGGCCGCCGGGACATCTCCCCGCTGGCCCGGATGAGCCTGCTGTCCTGGGTGTGCAGCGTCGAGGGTGCGACCCTGGACTGGATCGACCACCCCGAACTGTCCCGCGACACCATGCGCGAACTCCTGGTGAAGACGCTTGGCGGAGCCCTGCGCGCCGTCGAGGAACTGGACCCCGTCTACCCGGCCCCGCAGCCCGCTCGCCGCGACGCCTGACGCACGGCCGGCTGACACGCGAGGGAGTGGAGGCTGGTGGCCTCCGCTCCCAGGGGTTTGCATGAGCCCAATATTGTCATGCACGTAACAAGACTAGAGCATCGACGACTTCCGGCTGGATTCTTGAAGTAAGCGGTCGTTAACTGGTGACGGGAGGTCGCCGATCGGGCATACTCACTGCGCACAGCCGCTGGTCAGCAGCTTCCGAGACCCGGGAGCGGCGCCTGCGGCATCCGGAACGACCAGGCGGAGCCGCCCCCACCCCACGGGCCCCCGCCCGTGCCCGACAGGGAGGAGACCGACGCCATGTCCGACCGCGACCCGCAGCCGGTGGAGCGTCAACTGCCCACGGAAGAGGCGAGGGATCTGCTCGCGCTCGTCCGTGAGATCGCCCAGCGTGAGATCGCGCCGAAGGCTGCCGAGGAGGAGGACGCGGGACGCTTCCCGCGCGGGGTCTTCACCCTGCTCTCCGAGTCCGGCCTGCTCGGCCTGCCCTACGACTCCGAGTACGGCGGCGGCGACCAGCCCTACGAGGTCTACCTCCAGGTCCTGGAGGAGCTGGCCATGGCCCGGCTCACCGTGGGCCTCGGCGTCAGCGTGCACACGCTCGCCTCCTACGCGCTCGCCACCTACGGCACCAAGCAGCAGCAGGTCGAGCACCTGCCCGCGATGCTCGGCGGCGGCCTGCTCGGCGCCTACTGCCTCTCCGAGCCGTCATCGGGTTCCGACGCGGCCTCGCTGCGTACGAAGGCCGTCAGGGACGGCGACCAATGGGTGATCAACGGCACCAAGGCCTGGATCACGCACGGCGGCATCGCCGACTTCTACACCGTGATGGCCCGCACCGGCGAGGAGGGCCCGCGCGGGATCACCGCCTTCCTGGTCCCCGGCGACACCCCCGGCCTGAGCGGGGCCGTGCCCGAGAAGAAGATGGGCATGAAGGGCTCGCCCACCGCGCAGGTCCACCTCGACGGCGTCCGCGTGGGCGACGACCGGCGGATCGGCGAGGAGGGCCAGGGCTTCTTCATCGCCCTGTCCGCCCTCGACTCCGGCCGGCTCGGCATCGCCGCCTGCGCGATCGGCCTCGCCCAGGCCGCCCTGGACGAGGCGGTCCGCTACGCCACCGAGCGCCGGCAGTTCGGCCGGCCCATCGCCGACTTCCAGGGCCTGCGTTTCATGATCGCCGACATGGCCACCCAGATCGAGGCCGGCCGCGCGCTGTACCTCGCGGCGGCCCGGCTGCGCGACGCGGGCAAGCCCTTCGCCAAGCAGGCCGCCATGGCCAAGCTGCACTGCACCGACACGGCCATGAAGGTCACCACGGACGCCGTGCAGATACTCGGCGGCTACGGCTACACCGCCGACTTTCCGGCCGAGCGCTATATGCGCGAGGCCAAGGTCCTGCAGATCGTCGAGGGCACCAACCAGATCCAGCGGATGGTCATCGCCCGTCATGTGGCGGGACCCGAGGCTCGCTGAACTGCCCCCTGAGGACTGTCGGGGCCGCCAGCCTGACCCACTCCGGGTCGTGGCGGCCCGGCAGGGTGCGGCCCCGGTCGGCCCAGGCCCGCATGAGGTCACGGTAGATGGGCGGATCCGGCGCCACGGGCGGCGGAACCGATTCTGCGGGGCGCGGAACGAAGATGCGGCGCTGACGCCCGGTCGCCGAGTACAGGGGAGTCACACCCGGGCAACGCGGTGCCGGCCGGACAGGTCACCGCCGCGTGGAATCGGGCGTCAGTTCACGCGCGTCCCGTCTCCCCTCTGGTCTCCTCCAACTGTCTGACGTGCCGTCAGCGGACCGTCCACCAGGGGATGTCCGTGGCCGACGACCGTCCCGTACCACTCGACGAGTACCCCGTGCACCAGGTGCCGCTGTCCATGAAGCACGTGGCCACCGGCGACCGCAACGCCTACGACCGCTGCATCGTCCACGTCTTCGACCACGCCGGCCGCGCCCTGCTCATCCTCGGCCTCGGCGTCTACCCCAACCTCGGCGTGATCGACGCCTACGCCACCCTCCGCACCGGCGACACCCTGCACGCCGTCCAGGACGGCCGCCGCTTCGTCCAGGCGGGCACGGCCGAGGGTGTGATCCGGGCCGGGGGAGAGGAGTTCCGGGTCACCCCGCAGGAGTGGACCGGCACCCGGGACCGCAGCTGGGGCGTGCGGCCGATCCCGGGCGAGGACGGCGGGCCGCTCGCCGAGGGCCACCCCACCGAGGGCTTCCACTGGATCTGGTGCCCGGTCCGCTTCGAGGACCGCTTCCTCATGGTCATCACCCAGGAGGACGCCGACGGCTACCGCACCCTGAACGACGCCACCCTGGTCCGCGCCGGCCACCGCGACCGCCAACTGGGTTGGCCCCGGGCCGAGATCACCTACCGCTCCGGCACCCTCCCCCACGTTCGAATCGAGCTCGCGCGGGGGCACCCCCATCCCCCAGCGCGCCCTCATCCACCGGGGTGACGCACGGGGCCGCTCGAGATGGAGGCGGAGATCCTGGTCTCCTCGCCGCTCGCGGTCGGCGCCGGCTACCCGCCTTCCCCCACTCTCGGCTTCGCTCGAGCGGGAGGTGCCCCCACCGACTGGCAGCACGGCACCTGGCAGGGCCGGGCCTGGGTGGACCGTCGTACCTACGACATGTCCGCACCGCATCCCCGCGCGGCCTTCGGCGTCACCGACCACTCCGCCCGCTTCCGGCTCGACGGACGGACCGGTCACGGCATCTTCGAGCACGGCTCGTTCGGCAGGCACGATCCGAGCGGCTTCACCGGCTTCGGCTCGGTCGCACCCTGAGGGAGGAGCCCGGTATGCGCCCCCGCACCAGCACCCGCGACCCCGAGGAACTGGCCCACCGCCTCACGGCCTGGCTCGGCACCCGGCTGCCCGGCGCCAAGGCCACCGGCGTCACCGTCCCCGCCTCCAACGGCATGTCCAGCGAGACCCTGCTGTTCGACATCGAGCATCCCGAACCGCCTTTGGCTTCCCGCGCGTTGAGGCTGGCGGCCGACCCGTCGGCATACACGGTCTTCCCCGAGTGCGACATGACGCGCCAGTACCGCACCATGCGACTCGTGGCCGAGCGCACCGACGTGCCCGTACCCCGGATGCTGTGACTGGAGGAGGACCCCGGGCCGCTCGGGGCGCCGTTCTTCGTCATGGAACGGGTCGCGGGCCGCGTGCCCCGGACGTCATGCCGTACACGTACGAGGGCAGTTGGCTGCACGCGGCGAGCGAGGCGCAGCGCGGGCATCTGGAAGCGGCCACGATCGCACTGCTGGCCCGGCTGCACGACCAAGTCCCCGTCGGCGAAGCGGATTTCCTGTCCCTGCCCGGCGACGGGGACGCCCTGCGCCGACACGTCACCGCCCAACGGGCGTACTACGACCGGGTGGTGGACGGACTCGCCCGCTCACCACTCATCGAGGCAGCCTTCGACCGGCTGGAGCGGCTGTGGCCGAGGGGTCCCGGCGAACCCGTCCTCACCTGGGGCGACGCGCGCATCGGGAACGTGGTCTACGACGGGTTCGACCCCGTCGCCGTCCTGGACCGGGAGATGGCGGCGCTCGCCCCGCGCGAGGTCGACCTCGGCTGGACGGTCTATCTGCACCGCTTCTTCCACGACCTCACGGTCGCCTCGGGCCAGCGCGGGCTGCCCGGACTCCTGTGCCGCGACCGGGTCGAGGCCCGCTACGGCGGCCTGACCGGGCACACCCCGCGGGACATGGACTTCTACGTCCTCTACGCCGCCCTGCGGCACGCGATCGTCATGCTGCGCATCGCCTACCGTCAGGCGTACTTCGGCGAGGTCGCCGTCCCGGCGGACCCGGACGCACTGATCCTGCACCACGACAGTCTGCGCGCCATGGTGCAGGGCACGTACGGGATGCGGTGAGGCGGCTCAGGCGGCCTGGCGGCGCATCGCCGTCACGCGCATCGGGCGCGAGCCCGGGCCGCCGACGTGCGAGAAGGGCTGCGTCCGCCAGTTCAGACCCTGGGGGAGCGTCAGCAGCAGGGCGGTGTCCTGCTCCTGCGGTGCGAAGGACTCGTCGGCGGGGCGGGCCTCGGCCGCCGCACGGCCCGTACCGGCACAGACCGTGAGCCCGAACGGGTTCCACGGCGAGGCGCACTGCGCGTGCTCCGGCAGGATCTCCTCGTCCGCCAGCAGCGCGATCGGCTGCGCGCAGTCCGGGCAGATCACCCGGAACATCTCGAACGTGTCGTAGGCATCCGCTTCCTCGTCGAAGGCGTCGGATTCGACGCCCTCCGGCTCGGGCTCGACGACCGGCTGGTGCCGCTTGGACGTGACACGACCAGGGCGATGGACACTCTGCATGGGATTCTCCCCCTAAGGCTGGGCCGTGAAGGCACTGCGGCCTCGACCACAGCAAGCACTTCCCGTCCGGTCTCGGCGGTAATCACGAGAACATCACGGAGCCCGTTCGAGGCGTGTGGCGTTCGTCACATGCCGCGTGCAGGTGCGCACTGTGGGCGCTTCGCGCCGTTTTTTGTATCGAACCGGCTATGACCTGCGCTCTCGGCTATCCCAGGCGATCAGGCGCACTGTAGGTTTTGGCGCCATGGAGGAGCTGGACCGACAGATCGTGCAGCTGCTCGTCAAGGACGGGCGGATGAGCTACACAGACCTGGGCAAGGCCACGGGCCTGTCCACGTCGGCCGTGCACCAGCGGGTGCGGCGGCTGGAGCAGCGTGGCGTCATCCGCGGCTATGCCGCGGTGGTCGACCCCGAGGCCGTCGGGCTGCCGCTCACCGCCTTCATCTCGGTGAAACCGTTCGACCCCAGCGCCCCCGACGACATCGCGGACCGCCTCGCCGGCGTCCCCGAGATCGAGGCCTGCCACAGCGTCGCCGGCGACGAGAACTACATCCTCAAGGTCCGCGTGGCCACCCCCCATGAACTGGAGGAACTCCTGGCCAGGCTGCGCAGCCTGGCGGGGGTGTCGACACGGACGACGGTGGTGCTGTCGACGCCTTACGAGGCGAGACCGCCGAAGATCTGAACCGGCGGGCACCGTTTTCGGCACGCCCCAGGTGCGGCTGCACGGCGGTGACAGGAGAAACTGTCGGCTATGACAGAGCGCATCGCCGAGCCCCCCAAGACCACTCTCCTGCGCCGCGGCGAGGTGCACAGCCCCGCTGACCCCTTCGCGACGGCGATGGTTGTGGAGGCCGGCCACGTCGCCTGGGTCGGCTCCGAGGGCGCGGCCGACGCCTTCGCCGACGGCGTGGACGAGGTGATCGACCTCGACGGCGCTCTTGTCACCCCGGCCTTCACCGACGCCCATGTGCACACCACCGCCACCGGCCTCGCCCTGACCGGCCTCGACCTCTCCACGGCTCCCTCGCTGGACGCGGCGCTCGCCCTGGTCCGCGAGTTCGCCGCCGGCCGCCCGGACGACCGCGTCCTGCTGGGCCACGGCTGGGACGCCGCCCGCTGGCCCGGCGGCCGTCCGCCGACCCGCGCCGAACTCGACGAGGCCACCGGCGGCCGCCCGCTGTACCTCTCCCGGATCGACGTCCACTCGGCGGTCGTCACCACCGCGCTGCTCGATCTGGTCCCCGGTGACATCCCGCGCACGGACGCCCCGCTCACCAAGGACGACCACCACGCCGTACGCCAGGCCGCGCTCGCCGCGATCAACCCGGCCCAGCGCGCCGAGGCCCAGCGCACCGCCCTGGCCCACGCGGCCTCCCTCGGCATCGGATCGGTGCACGAGTGCGGTGGCCCGCAGATCTCCTCCGAGGACGACTTCACCGGCCTGCTGGCGCTCGCCGCCGAGGTGCCGGGCCCGCGGGTCGTCGGCTACTGGGCCGAGCGGGCCGATGAAGGCGTGGCGAAGGCGCGGGAACTGGGCGCCGTGGGGGCGGCCGGCGACCTCTTCGCCGACGGCGCCCTCGGCTCGCACACCGCCTGTCTGCACGAGCCGTACGCCGACGCCGCCCACACCGGCACCGCCTACCTGGACGCCGAGGCCGTCGCCGCCCATGTCGTCGCCTGCACCGAAGCGGGCCTCCAGGCGGGCTTCCACGCCATCGGCGACGCCGCCGTGACCGCCGTCGTGGAGGGTGTGCGGGCCGCCGCCGAGAAGCTCGGCCTCGCCCGGATCCGCGCCGCCCGCCACCGCGTCGAACACGCCGAGATGCTCACCCCGGAGACCGTCGCCGGCTTCGCCGAACTGGGGCTGATCGCCTCTGTGCAGCCCGCCTTCGACGGGCTGTGGGGCGGCGAGGACGGCATGTACGCCCGGCGGCTGGGCGCCGAGCGGGCCCGCACCCTGAACCCCTTCGCGGCCCTGCTGCGGGCCGGCGTGCCGCTCGCCTTCGGCTCCGACAGCCCGGTCACCCCGCTCGACCCGTGGGGCACCGTGCGCGCCGCCGCGTTCCACCACGCGCCCGAGCACCGGGTCTCCGTGCGCGCCGCGTTCACGGCACACACGCGGGGCGGCTGGCGGGCCGTGGGCCGGGACGACGCGGGGATCCTGGTGCCCGGCGCCCCCGCCGACTACGCCGTCTGGCGCACCGACGAGCTGATCGTCCAGGCCCCCGACGACCGGGTGGCCCGCTGGTCGACCGACCCGCGCTCCGGCACCCCTGGCCTGCCCGACCTCACCCCGGGCCGTGACCTGCCGGTCTGCCTGCGCACGGTGGTGGGCGGACGGACGGTGTTCGTACGGCCGGGCGAGTGATCTACGGGGGCGGCGCGGCGCCGGACGGTCGCCGCCGCCGCGCCGCCCGACCTGCGCATCCTCCCCGCCGGCCTCGGCATCGGCACCGTCGCAGCAGGTCAGAGGGCTGTTGACAGTCGGCGCCCGAGGGCCGGTAGGTTCGTCCGAGTCCACCACCGGACGCCCGACCGGGGAGCGTTCACGCGACTCGTCGCAGCGCCGCTGGGTCAGGGACGGTGTGCCGCACCGGGGCACCGTCACTGGGAGCCAGGCTCAGCGCCCGCGCCGACGACGGAACGTTCCGGCCAGTCGGCAGGGTGTGACCCGGATGGGGCCCGGGCGCTCAGTAGACAACGGCTTTCGGTCGATCCGCAGCCAGCGGGTCCCAGGTCGGCCCGAAGGGCGCCGGGCCCCCATCCGCAGGGCGTCGGACCCCGTCCGCGGCGGCGGAAAGGCACTGGATGCGCGCGACGAAGGTGCCGTAAAACGCGTTCTTACCCCACTCTTGTGGAATGGACACCCCTCTAAGACCGATGCGGGTACGACCCGCTCCACCGCGCCCACTAAGGTGGACCCCTGCGTACGATCAGAAGGGGCAGCAGTGAACGACGGCGACGGGACCCTCGAGGCCAAGGCCCAGGGCAGGCAGTACGGTCCGCTCGGCACGGCCTTGGTGATCATTCCGACCTACAACGAGGCGGAGAACATCAAGACCATCGTCGGCCGGGTGCGCAAGGCCGTCCCCGAGGCGCACGTGCTCATCGCGGACGACAACAGCCCCGACGGGACGGGCAAGCTCGCCGACGAGCTGGCCGCCGAAGACGCCAACGTCCAGGTGATGCACCGCAAGGGCAAGGAAGGCCTCGGCGCCGCGTACCTCGCGGGCTTCCGCTGGGGTCTGGAGCGCGACTACGGCGTGCTGGTCGAGATGGACGCCGACGGCTCCCACCAGCCCGAGGAGCTGCCCCGCCTGCTCACCGCCCTCAAGACCGCCGACCTGGTGCTCGGCTCCCGCTGGGTGCCCGGCGGCCGGGTGGTGAACTGGCCCAAGTCCCGCGAGTTCATCTCCCGCGGCGGCAGCTTCTACTCCCGCTTCGCGCTCGACCTGCCGCTGCGCGACATCACCGGCGGCTACCGCGCCTTCCGCAGCGAGACGCTCGAGGGCCTGGGCCTGGACGAGGTCGCCTCGCAGGGCTACTGCTTCCAGGTCGACCTGGCCCGCCGCGCGGTCAAGGCGGGCTTCAACGTGGTCGAGGTCCCGATCACGTTCGTGGAGCGTGAGCTCGGCGACTCCAAGATGAGCAAGGACATCCTCGTCGAGGCCCTGTGGCGGGTCACCGCCTGGGGCGCCAGCGACCGTGTCGCGAAGCTCAAGGGCAAGGGCAAGGCCAAGCGGGCCTAGCGCTCGGCGCACGGTCGAGGCCGATCGGCCCCTTATCCCGCACTGAGGGGCTGCCAGGCACACTGGGAGCATGACGACTGGCGCTCCCACCTCTCCGTACACCACCCAGCCCCGGCGCCCCCGGCTGCGCAGGTATCTGCCGCTGGGAGTGGCCGCGTGGCTGGTGCTGGAGATCTGGCTCCTGGCCCTGGTCGCGGGCGCGGCCGGCGGTCTCACCGTGTTCCTACTGCTCGTCGCGGGTTTCGCGGCCGGCTCCGTGGTCATCAAGCGGGCCGGCCGCCGTGCGTTCCAGAGCCTCAACGAGGCCTTGCAGCAGGGCGGTTCCCCGGCGCGGGGCGGCGGCAACGGCCTGATGATGCTCGGTGGCCTGCTGCTGATGATCCCCGGCCTGGTCTCCGACGCGGCGGGCCTGCTGCTGCTCCTGCCGCCGGTCCAGAAGGCCGTGAGCCGCTTCGCGGAGAACGCCCTGGACAAGCGGCTGCGCACGGCGGCCCCGGGCAGCCTGGGCGACGCCTTCCAGCAGGTCCGCATCCGCCGCCCCGACGGCAAGGTCGTACAGGGCGAGGTCATCCGCGAGGACCGGCCGGAGCCGGGGGAGCAGTACCCGCCGCTGACGCGCTGAGTGCCTGGTGCGCATACGAAAACCGCGGGCGCCGTACGTGAAACCTCACGTACGGCGCCCGCGGTGTACTCGTCTGCAGCGCTATGCGGACTTACGGCTGTCCCGGGGGTGAACCGCGATGTTCATCGCCCCCGAGCGCAGAACCGCCAGGCGCTCCTCGAGGACCTCTTCGAGCTCCTCACGGGTGCGCCGCTCCATCAGCATGTCCCAGTGGGTACGCGCGGGCTTGGCCTTCTTCTCTTCAGGGCCGTCGCCGTCAACGAGGAGTGCCTGGGCACCGCAGACCTTGCACTCCCACTCCGGCGGGATCTCCGCCTCGACCGAGAAGGGCATCTCGAAACGGTGCCCCTTCTCACATGCGTACTCCACGGCCTGGCGCGGGGCCAGGTCGATACCGCGGTCCGTCTCGTAGCTGGTCACCACGAGGCGCGTACCGCGAAGAGCTCGCTCACTCATGAATCGTGCCTCCCGGGCTTGTCGCCCACAGGACAGGTGTCGCTGTCGTCGTCATCCGGTCAACGTCCGGTCGGCGGTAAAGATTCCCGTTCCGAGTCCCGTTCCGGGTCATGCGTCGCCGTCGTAGCCGCCCCTTGTTGTACCCACCGGCGCCCGGTTTGTCACATCTGCTAGCAGATGTCACCCAGCGTTTTGGCTTCTTTGACGCGCAGTAACGGTACGCCTGGCAGGCCAAACGCGTACACTACCGCCCTTTCCCCTTGAACGCTAAATCGATACCGGATCTCCGGGACTAGATCTTCTCGGGGACCGGGTTGCCGGCCTCCGCGACCGCCCGCCGCACCGGGACCCGGGCGAGCAGGGCGAAGCCGATGATGAAGAAGGCCACCAGCGAGATGATCGCGGAGCGGTAGCTTCCGGTGAGCTGGTAGGTCACGCCGAACAGCAGCGGCCCGAGCCAGCTCATCCCGCGGTCGCTCATCTCGTACGCCGAGAAGTACTCGGCCTCCTTGCCGGGCGGCACGAGGTGGGAGAACAGCGACCGGGACAACGCCTGGCTGCCGCCGAGGACCAGGCCGATCCCGGAGGCCAGCACGAAGAACCACACCGGCGCCTTCGCGGGCAGGAAGTAGCCGGCCGCCAGGGTGAGTGTCCAGGCCACCAGCGAGCCCAGGATCGTCCGCTGCGCGCCGTACGTCCGCGCCAGCCGCCCCATCGCCAGGGCCCCGGCCACGGCCAGCACCTGCACCAGCAGCACGGCCGCGATGAGCGTCGACTGCCCGAGTCCGAGTTCCTGGGAGCCGTAGACCGACGCCTGGGAGATCACCGTCTGGATGCCGTCGTTGTAGATCAGGTACGCCAGCAGGAACGCCAGTGTCAGCGGATGCCGGCGCATGTCCCTGACCGTCGTCCTGAGCTGCCGCAGCCCGGGTGCGGTGGCGCGCTCCACGCGTGCGTGCCGGTCGCGCAGCCTGCGCAGCGGTACGAGCGTGAACGCCCCCCACCACAGGCCCGCCGCGGCCAGACAGATGCGGACCGCCGCCGTCTCGGTCAGGCCGAAGGAGTCGTGCGCCGAGTACAGCACCAGGTCGGCGACGAGGACGGTGGAGCCCGCCGCGTAGCCGAAGGCCCAGCCCCTCGAGGAGATCGCGTCGCGCTCCTCGGGCGGGGCGATCTGCGGCAGGTAGGAGTTGTAGAGCATCATCCCGACGGACTGCGCCGCGTTGGCCACGACGAGGAGCACCCCGCCGAGCAGGTACCGGTCACCGTCGAGGAAGAACATGCCCGTGGTCGCCGCCGCCCCGGTGTACGCCGCCGCCGCGAGCAGCGGCTTCTTACGGCCCGTACGGTCGGCCGCGCTGCCCACGAGCGGCATCAGCACGACGGCGAGGATGACGGAGAGCGAGACCGAGTAGGCGAAGAACGAGCCCGCGCGGACCGGGACGCCCAGTGGATGGACATAGCCGTCGGCGTCCGCGGCCCGGTCGGCGACCGCCGTGAGGTAGGGCCCCAGGAAGACCGTGAGAACGCTGGTCGAATAGACCGAGCAGGCCCAGTCGTAGACGTACCAGCCGCGCTGCTCGCGCCTGAGGGCGGCACTCTCGTCCGCCGTCTCCGTGCGCACGGTGTCGGTTTCCACCCGTGCCCTCGCTTCCCCGTGCTCCTGCGAAGGCTCGGGCCGCCGCGGGGTCGGTCAGACCCAGACGCCGCGGTCCTCCATGACCTTGCGCAACGTGTCGATGTGATCGGTCATGATGCCATCGACACCCAGGTCCAGGAGACGGTGCATGCGCTGCGGTTCGTTGATCGTCCACACGTGCACCTGCAGCCCGCGCGCGTGGGCGGCGCGGACGAAGCGCTGGTCGACCACCGGGACCCCCGACTGGGCCTCGGGCACCTGGGCGGCGACGGCGGAGCGGCGCACCGAGGCCGGCAGGCCCCAGGAGCGCAGCCGCAGGCTGAGCACCCCGCGCGTGCCGAACGAGGTCGCGAGGCGAGGCCCGGCCAGCCGCTGGGCGCGCAGCACGCGCGCCTCGGAGAAGGAGCCGACGCAGACCCGGTCATAGGCGTCCGTGCGCTCGATCAGGTCCAGCAGGGGCCGCAGGGCGGGCTCGGCCTTGACGTCGACGTTCCAGCGGACCTCGGGGAAGGTCTCCAGCAGCTCCTCGAACAGCGGCACCGGTTCGCGGCCGCCCACGCGCGCGTGCCGTACGTCCTCCCACGGCAGCTCCGCGATCCGGCCCGCGCCGTCGGTGACCCGGTCCAGGGTCGAGTCGTGGAAGGCGACGAGCCGGCCGTCCGCCGTGGCGTGCACATCGGTCTCGATGTACCGGTAGCCCATCTCCACCGCGCGCCGGAACTGCGCCACGGTGTTCTCGATGCCGTCGGCGGCCCCGCCCCGGTGGGCGAAGGCTATGGGGCCCGGGTGATCGAGGTACGGGTGGCGCCGCGAGGGTGTTGTGAGGGTCACGGTCGCAGTATCACCCCTTCCGGTGTCGCTTCGGCAACGACCGTGCTTCGGGTCGATGCCGCCGGGACGGCGAACACCCGCAGGAAGAGCTGGGCCAGCGGGCCGATGGACACCGCGTACAGCACGGTTCCGACACCGATGGTGCCGCCCAGGAGGAACCCGGCGACCACCACCGCCACCTCGATGACCGTCCGCATCAGCCGGATCGAGCGGCCGGTGCGCCGGTGCAGCCCCGTCATCAGGCCGTCGCGGGGGCCGGGGCCGAAGCGCGCGGAGATGTACAGGCCGGTCGCCACGCCGTTCAGCGCGATGCCCGCGAGCAGCAGCGGGACGCCCACGGCGAGCGAGTGCGCGTCCGGGACCAGCGCGAGCGTGCCGTCCATGGCGAGGCCGACGGCGAAGACGTTGGAGACCGTGCCGAGCCCCGGGCGCTGGCGCAGCGGGATCCACAGCAGCAGCACCGCCGCGCCCACGATGATCGACACCACCCCGATGGACAGCCCGGTCAGCTTGGCGAGCCCCTGGTGCAGCACGCCCCAGGGCTCCAGGCCGAGGCCCGCCCGCACGAGCAGCGCGGCGCTCGTGCCGTAGAGCGTGAGCCCCACGTACAGCTGGAGCAGCCGTCGTCCGAGACGGTCCGGAGCGGAAGGGGCCGCAGTGGACATGAAATACCCCCCTGGGTGGTGGCAGTGGCCTGACGCATGTCACTCTGTGGCTTGGGACGAAGAGCCATCCATGGCCAATTCGGGGAAGGTGGACTGATCTTCATGGCGCAGTGGACCTCTGCGATGGGTGCCGCGCAGCTCGCCCGGCTGCTCAACTCACAGCAGGACCGCCCGGCCGGCCCCGGCACCCGCCGACCGCCGGCCTACCGTGCCCTGGCCGACGGCGTCCGGCTGCTGGTGCTCGAAGGGCGCGTGCCGGTCGCCGCCCGCCTGCCCGCCGAACGCGAACTCGCCCTTGCCCTGTCGGTGAGCCGTACCACCGTCGCGGCCGCGTACGAGGCGCTGCGCAGCGAGGGCTTCCTGGAGTCCCGGCGCGGCGCCGGCAGCTGGACCGCCGTACCGGCCGGGAACCCGATTCCGGCCCGCGGCCTCGAACCCCTGCCCCCGGAGGCGCTCGGCTCGGTCATCGACCTCGGCTGTGCCTCGCTCCCGGCCCCCGAGCCCTGGCTCACCCGGGCCGTGCAGGGCGCCCTGGAGGAACTGCCGCCGTACGCCCACACGCACGGCGACTACCCGGCCGGGCTGCCCGCCCTGCGCGCGATGATCGCCGAGCGCTACTCCGCGCGCGGGATCCCCACCATGCCCGAGCAGATCATGGTGACGACGGGCGCGATGGGAGCCATAGACGCGATCTGCCACCTCTTCGCGGGCCGCGGCGAGCGCATCGCGGTGGAATCCCCGTCCTACGCCAACATCCTCCAGCTGATGCGCGAGGCCGGCGCCCGGCTGGTCCCCGTCGCCATGGCCGAGGGTCTCACCGGCTGGGACCTGGACCGCTGGCGCCAGGTGCTGCGCGAGGCCGCGCCGCGCATGGCCTACGTCGTCGCCGACTTCCACAACCCCACCGGCGCGCTGGCCGACGAGGACCAGCGGCGCCGGCTGGTGGACGCGGCCCGCTCGGCCGGCACGGTGCTCGTCGCCGACGAGACGATGACCGAGCTGTGGCTGGACGAGGAGATCGGTCGGTCGGGCATGCCGCGCCCGGTGTGCGGTTTCGACCCGGCCGGCTCCACGGTGATCACGGTCGGCTCGGCCAGCAAGGCCTTCTGGGCGGGCATGCGCATCGGGTGGGTGCGCGCGGCGCCGGACGTGATCCGCAGCCTGGTCGCCGCGCGGGCGTACGCCGACCTGGGGACGCCGGTGCTGGAGCAGCTCGCCGTCAACTGGCTGTTCAGCACGGGGGGTTGGCAGCAGGCGGTCGAACTGCGCCGCGCGCAGGCCCGGGAGAACCGGGACGCCCTGGTCGCCGCCCTGCGCCGCGAACTGCCCACCTGGGAGTTCGAGGTGCCGCAGGGCGGCCTGACCCTGTGGGTCCGCGCGGGCGGCCTCTCCGGCTCCCGCCTCGCCGAAGCGGGCGAGCGCACCGGCGTCCGCGTCCCCTCCGGACCTCGCTTCGGCGTCGACGGCGCCTTCGAGGGCTACGTCCGGCTGCCGTTCACCGTGGGGGGAGCGGTGGCGGAGGAGGCGGCGGTACGGCTGGCCGCGGCGGCTCGGCTGGTGGAGTCGGGGGTGACGGGAGCGGGGGAGGCTCCGCGGACGTTCGTGGCGTAGGCCGTGCGCCTACGGGCTCGGGGCGCTGTGGTCCGGTCGTACGACGGTTCCCTACGAGGTCTCCGCCCCCACAGCCTCCGCAGTCACCGGTGCCGTGTCGACACCCGACTTCGTAAGGTCCGTCGGCTCCGGAGGCTGAGCCTCCACCGCCGTGGCCCTGGGCGGCAGCAGGTCCAGCACCGCCGCCCGGTCGGCATCGCTCGTCGCGTCGTCGTACGGGTCCGGCGTGCGCGGCACCTGGAGCCGGTGCACCGGGCCGGAGCCCAGGCGCGCGTATCCGCGCCCGGGCGGCACATGGCCCAGCGGTGTGGTGTGCGGCGGAGCCCCGAGCACGGCCTCCACCTGGCGGGGCGCGGCGGTGCCGAGGACGACACGCGCGCGTGTGTGCTGGCGTACCGCGTCGCTCAGTGTCTCCGCGCCGTCGAACTGCTCGGCCACGACGACGGTCACGTTCGCCCCGCGGCCGTGCCGCAGCGGCACCTGGAGCTGGGCCTGCGGATCCTGGCGGCCTTCCGAGGCGGCCAGGTGCGCGAAGACGGACGGGCGGTCGAGGAGGATCCACAGCGGGCGTCTGGTGTCCGCCGGCGGCGGGTCGCCCGCCTGCCGGGCCAGGTTGATCGCGATGAGCCGGCGCTCGGTCTCCTGCGCGGCCCACTCCAGGCTCGCCAGGGCGCCGGGAAGCGCGCACTCCACGGCCAGGACGCCGTCCCGGCCGGTCAGGCACGCGTACTCGCCGGTGCCGCCGCCGTCGACGATCAGGACGTCGCCGTACCGCAGGGCCTGCAGGGCGAGGGAGCGCAGCAGGGTCGACGTACCGCTGCCGGGCTGCCCCAGGACCAGCAGGTGCGGCTCGGTGGAGCGTACGCCGGTGCGCCAGACGACCGGCGGGACGTCGATCTGTTCCTCTCCGTAGGCGAGGGGCAGCGTGCGCGGGACCTCGCTCGGATCGGTGAAGCCGAGCACGGTCTCGCCCGGCGCGGTGACGAAGTGCTGGGCCGGGATGTCGGCGGGGAGCGGGGGGAGGGTCGTCACGGTGAGCCGGTTGACCTCCTGGTCCCACGCGAAGTGGTACTCGCGGCCCCGTCCGGCCTTCGCGGTGAGCAGCTGCTCGATCCGCGCGCGGGTCTCGGGCTCGCCGTCCGGGAAGTAGGCGGGGTAGCGGATCGCGAGACGGGCGACGCGTCCGTCGTCGTCGAACTCGGTCGCCGTGAAGGCCTTCTCCCACTCCCCGCCGTGCGCGTACAGCGGCGCCGGGTCCTCGGGGCTGGAGAAGTACGGCACCAGGGCCTCGTAGAGGGACTGGAGCCGTTCGATCTGGGACTCGTCCGGCCCCTCGGGGGCCGGCTCGGTGTGGTCGCGGCCGTGCCAGGCCGCCGCCGCCATCACGGAGATGACGGCGAGCAGTGGGCCGTACGGCATCAGTGCCACGACGAGGACCACGGAGGCCACCAGGAACAGCAGTGGCCCACGCTTGTCCTGGGGCGTGTCCGCCCACCTGCGCCGCCCGGCCGAGGCCAGCCGGCGCATCCCGCGCGTGACGGTGATCAGCGGGTGGAGGACGTCGGTGGCGCTGTCGGCCGCCGTCCGGGCCAGCTCCCGGCTCCGGGCGAGCTGCGTCCGGGCGATCTGGGCGCTGTCTTTGCTCAGAACGCGGGGGAGAGGGCGCCGGGTCACTGCTGTCTCCTCACGGTGCGTGCGGGCGGGACGGGCTGGGTCAGAACTTGATGCCGCCGAGGAGGCTCGCCAGGCTCTCGCCGCCGGCCTTGATGCTCGGGGCGATGCCCGTGCTGGCGAGGTAGAAGCCGAACAGGGCCGTGACCGTGGCGTGCGAGCCCTTGAGCCCGTCCTTGCGGAAGAACAGGAAGACGATGACGCCGAGAATGATGACGCCGGACATGGACAGGACCATTTGAGGCCTCCTGGTGTCGAGGGGGGACAGTCACCATGAGTTCTTCCAGCATCACGGGATGTATCCATACGATAAAAGGTGCAAATGGGTGAAATCTGGTCGATTTCCCCCGCTTGGCGGATGGGCTCGGCGGGGCTGACCAGGGGCGATGCCTCCGGGCGTGGCTGAACGTGATCTTTACCTCGGGCACATCGGGTCATGTGCCGCGCGAGCCAGTACGCTGGCGATTCACTCGTACGGCCGTGTTCCGCTCACTGCCGTACGCTCCCTGCAGTCCCCGAAGTTTCAGGAGAGGCGGTCCGGCCGATGAGCGAAGCCCCCGACCCCGAGGTCGTGGAGCTGGCGACCAAGATCTTCGATCTGGCCCGGCAGGGGCAGACCGAGGCGCTCGTGGCGTACGTCGACGCGGGTGTTCCGGCCAACCTCACCAACGACCGCGGCGACTCCCTGGTGATGCTCGCCGCCTACCACGGCCACGCCGGCACGGTGCGCGCGCTGCTCACCCGCGGCGCCGCCGCGGACCACGTCAACGACCGAGGCCAGACCCCGCTCGCGGGAGCGGTCTTCAAGGGCGAGACCGACGTCATCAAGGCGCTGCTGGAGGGCGGGGCCGATCCCGCCGCGGGCACGCCCTCGGCCGTCGACACCGCCCGGATGTTCGCCAAGACGGAACTCCTGGAACTGTTCGGCGCACACTGATGCACATGTCCTGACCAGGTACGACAACGAAAACGGGGGAGGCGGTACAGGGCCGCCGGAAATACGGTCGCGGCAGCTCACACCGCGGGTCATCATGACGACGTGATTCACGGACGCGATGGCTGGGCAGGTGTTGCCGCACCGCGCGGGCCGTGATGCGGTCCGCATGGGCCACCGACGAGAGGCAGAGAGAAATGGTCTACAGCAAGCAAGAGACGGCGGGCGCTCCGACGTTGTGTCACGCGGCCAGGTAGTGCGTGTTCCCCGGTTGCGTCGACGCTTGATGTGAGGCTGTTTCCCATGTTCGATCCGGTCATAGCGCCCAGCGGTACGCTGCTCGGCCTGCTCCAGCGGGGCCGCGGCGACGGCACGCTGCACGCGCTCACCGCCCCGCGCGCCGAGGCGCTCGCGGCCCTGAACCACTGTGTGCTGCGCGACCCCCG
This sequence comes from Streptomyces sp. NPDC020192, assembly GCF_044388685.1. Classification (NCBI taxonomy): domain Bacteria; kingdom Bacillati; phylum Actinomycetota; class Actinomycetes; order Kitasatosporales; family Streptomycetaceae; genus Streptomyces; species Streptomyces sp. NPDC020192. Next base: position 447,511 of record NZ_JBIRXG010000004.1, read on the forward strand.
CCACGACTGGCAGGTGGAGAACCGCTCCCTGTACTACGCCCGGCTCTACCTCGACCTGAACGGCGAGCTGGACGCGATCGAGGCGCACCTCTTCGACCCCGAGGACGTCCTCGACACCGACGAGTCCCGCACCGGCCTCGCGCTCGCCGTGCTCGGGCACCTCGCCTCGTACGGCAGGCTGGACGCGCTCGCACTGCTGCGCAGGTACGCCGCCCACGGCAGCAACTGGGCCTGGGCCCTGGACGAGCTGGCCCTGCGGGACGACGACGCGGGCCTGCGCGCCCTCGCCGCCCCCGTGCTGGCCCGCTTCGCCACCGATGCCGAGGGCGAGGCCGAGCTGGCCGCCGCCGTCCGGGACGCCTTCGAGCCGCGGCCGTGGCGGTTGTGGGCCGAGGATCCGCGCGAATCGATCGCCACGCGTGTACGTGCCGCACAGGAGACCGGCTGTTTCGACCGCTGGCAGCGGCAGATGCGGCCCACCGGCCCGCGGCCCGGCTGGAGCGTGCGCGCCGTCTTCGAGTGGGCGCAATCGGGCATGGACCGCGGCGTCGCCCTCCATGTGCCGGCCGCCCGCTGTCTGGTCGCCGTGGCCGGCCCCGAGGACCGGCCGGAGATCGTCCAGGCCGCCCGGACCGGCACCGACGCGGCCCGCTGCACCGCGCTGCGCTATCTCGCCGACGGCAACGACCCGGACGCCCTCGAGCTGATCGAGGCCGCGGTCGCCGACGGCACGACGGTCGTCGTGGAGGCCGCCGTCGACGCCTTCGAACGGATGCGCAGCGTCGCCGCCGTCGAGCGCGCCCGTCGCTGGGCCCAGCGCCCCGACGCGCTCGGTGCAGCCGCCGGCCGCATGCTCGCCTGCCGGGGCGGGGCGCGCGACAAGGACCTCGTCCTCGGCGCCCTCCGTGAGGCCGTACGGGGTGAGGGCCCCGACGCACCCACCCTGTGGACCCTCGTCGACGGCGCCGGACGCCTCGGCATCGCCTGCGCCGCCCCCGTCCTGCGCCACATCTACCGCGAGACGGCCTCCTCCCACCTGCGCGGCCGTGCCGCCCACGCCCTGGCCGCCACCGACCCCTCCTTCGCCACCGGCTTCGCCGTCGAATGCCTGTGGGACTGCGAGGAGACCACCCGCGAGATCGCCGCCCGGCACGCCGAGACCGGCGACGCCCGGGTCGTGGAGCGCCTGCGCCGCCTGGCCGCCGATCCGGCCGAGGAGGCGGAGGTGCAGACCGCGGTACGCAGCCGCTTCGGCCCCGACGCCACCACCGGCTGACACCCCCACGCACGCATACGGCCCGGGCGGACGACCGCCCGCCGTGTGAACAACGGGTGACCCGCGGGTCAGGCGGCCATGACGGCCGTCTGACCTGCTCGGGTGTGCAGCACAACGCTCATGGGACGTTTCCCGAGCGGAAAGATCCAAGTTGACGCGGCCACGTCCAGCAGGGCGACAACACCCGTATGCGTGTCGTCATCGTGACCGAATCCTTTCCCCCCGATGTGAACGGCGTGGCCCACTGCGCGCTCCAGACCGCCCGGCACCTCGTAGATCGCGGTCACTCCCCGCTCGTCGTCGCGCCGGCCCCCGCCCCCGGCAGCGCGCCGGACACGGACGCCCCGTGCCCGGTCGTCCGTGTCCCCTCCCTCCCCCTCCCCGGCTACCCCCAGGTCCGCGTCGCCCTCCCCAGTCGACGCCTCGCCGCGGCACTGCTCGACCACCGCGCTGACCTGGTCCACCTCGCCAGCCCCTTCGTCCTCGGCGTCCGCGGCATGGCCGCCGCCGCCCGGCTCGGCATCCCCGCCGTCGCCGTCTACCAGACCGATCTCGCCGGGTACGCGCGTACGTACATGGGCGCCGGAGAGGCGGCGGCCTGGCGGCGGATCCGCTCCGTGCACGCCGCCGCCGACCGCACTCTGGCCCCGTCCAGCGCCGCCCTCGCCGACCTCGAGGCGCACGGCGTGCCCCGGGTCCGGCTCTGGCCGCGCGGCGTGGACACCGTACGTTTTCGGCCAGACCTCCGTGACGCGGCGCTGCGCCACGAACTCGCCCCGAACGGCGAGCTGATCGTCGGCTACGTCGGCCGGCTCGCGCCCGAGAAGCACGTCGAACTGCTCGCCGGCGTGTGCGGCCTGGACGGCGTCAAGGTCGTGATCGTCGGCGACGGGCCGAGCCACGCCCACCTCACCGAGGCCCTGCCCGGCGCCGTGTTCCTCGGCCGCCGCACCGGCGACGACCTCGCCCGGATCTTCGCCTCGCTCGACGTGTTCGCGCACACCGGCCCCTTCGAGACGTTCTGCCAGACCGTCCAGGAGGCCATGGCCAGCGGCGTCCCGGTCGTCGCGCCCGCCGCCGGCGGACCGCTCGACCTCGTCGCGCACGAGCGCACCGGACTGCTCGTCCCGCCGTGCGACACCGACGCCGTGACGGAGGCCGTGCGCACCCTGGCCGCCGACCCCGAACGCCGGGCCACGTACGGCCTCGCCGCCCGCACGATGGTCGAGGGCCGCACCTGGGCCGCCGTGGGTGACCAGCTCATCGGCCACTACGGCGACGTCCTCGCGGCCCGCAGGACGGTGGTGGCGGCATGACCGGCCCGTCCCTGCGCATCGTCCGGCTCGCCAACTTCGTCGCACCCGCCTCCGGCGGCCTGCGCACCGCCCTGCGTGAACTGGGCAAGGGCTTCGCCGCGGCCGGCCACGAGCCGGTGCTGATCGTGCCCGGCGAGCGCCACACCGACCAGGAAACCGAGCAGGGCCGGGTCATCACCCTGCCCGGCCCGCAGCTGCCTGGCACCGGCGGCTACCGCGTCCTCACCGACAAGCGGCGTGTGGCCGCTCTCCTGGAGGAGCTGGCCCCGGACCGGCTGGAGGTCTCCGACCGCACGACCCTGCGCTGGACCGGCCGCTGGGCCCGACGCGCGCGCGTGCCCGCCGTGATGGTCTCCCACGAGACCGCCGACGGCGTGCTGCGCACCTGGGGTCTGTCCGAGAACCTCTCCCGGCGGGCCGCCGACGCCCTCAACACCCGTACCGCGCACGTCTACTCGCGGGTGGTGTGCACCACGGAGTTCGCCGAGCGCGAGTTCGTACGCATCGGCGCGCGCAACGTCGTACGCGCCCCCCTGGGCGTCGACCTGATGGAACGCCACCCCGCACTGCGCGACCCCGGGCTGCGTGACCGCCACGCGCGCGGGGACGAGGCGCTGCTCGTGATGTGTTCACGGTTGTCCGTCGAGAAGCGTCCCGGCAACGCCCTGGACGCCCTGGAGGTGCTGCTGCGGCGCGGCCGGCGGGCGGTGCTCGTGGTCGCCGGGGACGGACCGCTCCGGCCCCGGCTGGAGCAGCGCGCGCGGGAGCGGGGGCTGCCGGTGACCTTCCTGGGGCACGTCTCCGACCGGACCGTGCTCGGGGCGCTCCAGGCGTCCGCCGACGTGGCCCTCGCCCCCGGGCCGGCCGAGACGTTCGGGCTGGCCGCCCTGGAGGCCATGGCCTGCGGCACGCCCGTCGTGGCGAGCGCGTCCTCCGCGCTGCCCGAGGTGATCGGGTCCGCGGGCGCTACGGCGGCCAATCGCGGCGAGGCCTTCGCCGACGCCGTGGACATGCTGCTGGAGCGGGGCGAGCGTGAGCGCCGCGAGGCGGCACGCGCGCGTGCGGAGTGCTTCGGCTGGGGCACGGCCGTGGAGGCGTTCCTGGCGGCCCACGACGCCGAGGTGCTCCCTCGCATGCGCACCGAACGCACCACCGGACCCGCCAACGGGCGCACCGTGCCGGAGGGCGTGGCATGAGAACCGTCCGTTTCGCCGCCCTCGGTGACTCGCTGACCGAGGGCGTGGGCGACCCCGTCGGCACCGGCCGGCGGGGCTGGGCCGCGCTGCTGGCGCCGTGCCTCGCGGGCGAGGTGGAGTTCACCAATCTCGCCGTCAGCGGAGCGCAGACCCGGGACGTGCGGGAGCGGCAGACCCCGGCCGCCCTCGAACTCCGCCCGGACGTGGCGTCCGTGGTCATCGGCGTCAACGACACCCTGCGCCACACCTTCGACATCCGCGCGGTGACCGCCCACCTCGACGAGGTCTACGCCGCCCTCACCCGGCAGGGCGCCACCCTGCTCACCGCCTGCCTGCCCGACCCCGGCGCGATGCTGGGCCTCCCGGGCGCCCTCGCCCGCCCGCTGGCCCGCCGGCAGCGGGCGGTCAACACGGTTGTCCACGCGCTCTCCGAGCGGTACGGCGCCGTCCACCTGCACGCGGCGGGCGGGGCCTGGATCACCGACCGGGCCCTGTGGAGCGCGGACCGGCTGCACCCCGGCGAGCGCGGGCACCGGCAGCTCGCCGTCCGCTTCCACGCCCTGCTCGCCGAGGCGGGCCGGGCGACCGGCGAACCGCCCTCGCCCGAGCCGGAGTTCCCCGCACCGACCCGCACGGCGAGCCTGCTGTGGCTGGCCACCGCGGGCACCGGCTGGGTGGCCCGGCGGTGCAGGGACCTGCTGCCCCAGCTGCTGCGCCTCGCCGCCGACGAGATGTGCCACCGGGCCCGCGGGACCAGCGCCCGCCTCGACCTGAGCGCGTCGGCGGCGGTGTCCGCGGCCCTGGCCGCCCTGCCGGAGAGCCCCGCCGGGGGCGCGGTCGCCGAGACACCGCTGCGCCGCACCGTCCCCGTGCCGAACCGCATCGTGACGCCCGAGGGCGCGGAGGTGGTGGTCAACGGCGTGGCGTAGGGGACCCGGGCAGCGGAGTGAGGTAGTGGATTGTTCAACGATCTGGCGATGCCCATGTTGTCTCGTTCCGCTTGCCTGCGATTGAATTCCCGGCATGGCAGAGCAGCTGACGGGACTGGCCGGCGACCGGGCCCTTCTCGGGCGTACGAGCACGGCGGAGCGGGTGTCGGACATCCTCCGGAGCCGTATCGCCGAAGGGTACTTCCCGCCCGGCACCCGGCTGTCGGAGGACGGCATCGGCGGGGCGCTCGGGGTCTCCCGCAACACGCTGCGCGAGGCCTTCCGGCTGCTCACGCACGAACGCCTGCTGGTCCACGAGCTCAACCGGGGGGTGTTCGTCCGGGTCCTGACCGTCGAGGACGTCGAGGACATCTACCGGGCGCGCACCCTGGTCGAGTGCGCCGTCGTCCGTGGACTCGGCGAACCGCCGTACCCGCTGGACGCCCTCGCCGCCGCGGTCGCCGAGGGTGAGACGGCCGCCGCCGCGAGCGACTGGAAGGCCCTGGGCACCGCCAACATCCACTTCCACCGCGAGCTCGTCGCCCTCGCCGGCAGCGAACGCACCGACGAACTGATGCGCAGCGTCTTCGCCGAACTCCGGCTCGCCTTCCACGTCGTGGACGACCCGCGCCGGCTGCACGAGCCGTACCTCGCCCGCAACCACCAGATCCTGCGGACGCTCCGGGCCGGCGACCGGCACGCGGCGGAACAGCTGTTGGAGACCTACCTCGCGGACTCGCTGGAGCGGGTGGTGGAGGTGTACCGGCGCAGGGTCGGCGAGGACACCGCCGGGGTCTCTTGAGCTTCTGTGACGCCCGTCGCTTCTGTGGTGTTTGGGTCGATGTCAGACCGAGGACCTAGTCTGTGCACCGTGACTTCGCCTGCATCGACGGACAGCGTTCCGCCCCAGCTCAGCGCGGGGCCGCGCCCGGCTCCGGGTCCGGCCGCCGACGAGGGGCTGGCGCGTCGGCTGCGCGCGCTCGCCTGCACCGCGCCGCTGCACGACCTCGACGCGCGCAAGGCCAACCTGGCCGGTGAGTACTCGGTGTACGGCATGGCCGAGGTGGCCCTGGCCGCCATCGACCTCGTCACGCTCAACATGGACTTCGACACCGGAGCCGACCACGAGCAGATCGTGGCCCGGCTGATCCCGCGCATCGCCGCCCAGGCCCCGCACCGTCCGGCCGGCGAGCACGAGCGCGTGGCCCGCTGGGTCCTGGAGAACCTGATCAACGTCGGCAGCGTCGACCGCGGCTTCCGCGCGGTGTACGGCACCTTCGGGCCGGACGGCACGTACGTCCGCCGGGACTACGACTTCAAGCTGATCGAAGAGGTCCCCGGCCCCGGCGGCACGGTCTACCTGCGCACGACCGACGAAGCCGTCAACGTCCTGGTCGGCGCCCTCGACACCGACGTGACGAGCGCCCAGATCGCCGCCGAGGTCAAGCTCGAGGTGCTGATCAGCCGCGGCCGCCTCGCCGACGCCCAGCTCGCCGCCGAACAGGCCCGCTACCGCACGGTGCAGTACTCCGAGACCCTGCGCCGCGCCCTGGAGGCCACCCGGCGCAACGTCCGCGCGGTCGACTGGCTCAGCGCCGTGCCCGACATGATCGCCGAGGCCCTGGACCACGTGGCCGACCGCTACCGCCACGAGAACGCGATCCTCACCAACATCCGCAGGGCCCGCGACGAGACCGAGGAGCCCGAGCACAAGCGCCGCGCCGCCGAACTCGTCGACATCGTCAAGGACTGCATCCGGCGGCACACCCAGCTCCAGTCGCGCCTGCTGGAAGCGGGCCCGCTGTTCCGCGCCGAGCAGGACCGGCAGGCCTTCGCCACGCCGGCGGCGACATCCGGGATAGACCTGTACGGCCATCTCGTCGCCCCCGTCCTCCCGCTGCCCCTGGAGCAGGCGATCCGGATCACGGACGCGTTCTTCGCCCGGGGCACGGGTCTGCGGACGCCGGTCTCCGTGCGCGTGGCGGACCTCGTCGACATCCTGCTGACGCCGCCGGTCGAGCGGGAGCACCTCGGCGCGGAGATGCCCGAACCCGACCTGATCGCGACGCCGGACGACAGCCGGTTCAGCGAGGAACAACTGGCCGTCGCCACGGAACTGCTGGACCTTCCCGCGGACGCGCCGCGCAGACTCTCGGGACTGCTGGCCGAGGCCCGGCGGACCGGGGACCCCGATCTGGCCTATCTCGTGGCCCTGTTGGCGGTCCACGCGGCCAGTCCGGCCGTCGGCACCGCCTACCGGCAGGGCGAGGAGAAGCTGCTGTTCGCCGTCGACGACGGGACCGAGCTGGACGATCCCGAGTTCGGCGGGGCCGATCTCATCGTGGGGACCGCGCTGCTGGACGCCGCGGGGATGGCGGCGGACCGGACGGAAGCAGCATGAGCAAGCAGGAACGCGACAAGGAGCCGAAGCCGTGACCGAGCACGTCGACCGGAGTGAGCCCGAGCCCGCCGCCGTGCCGGCCGGTTCCGCCGTCACCCCCGCCGACGCCGCCGACGCGGCGCGGCTCGTCGCCTTCGGGCTGCAGCCCAAACTGCAGCCCGCGCGCGACCAGGAGTACACCGAGCTGCTGCGCCGGTACCGCGAGGACCCCGCGTTCGCGCGGATCGCCGACGCCGTCGCCGCCGGTCTCGGACTCGTCGTGCTGGAGGTCTCCCCGCGCGCGGGGATGGCCGTGACGGCCGCCGAGGACTCGGTGTTCGCCGTCCGCATGGGCGACTACGCGCGTCGCACCGCCGCCGACTCCGGCGACCGCTTCCTGCACGGGCTCGCCCATCTCGCCGCCGCCGCACTGGCGTTCCCGCGCCCCGAGGACCTGGCCGACGACTCCTACATCGGCCGCGTCACGGTCAACGGTGTCGACGCCTTCGTACGGCAGGCCTGCCGGCGCCTGGAGGAGCGGGCCGAGGAGCAGGGCGAGAACACAGACCCGGCGACCGACGCGCCCGGTCTCGAGGCCGCCTGGCGGATCTGGGCCAGACGCAGCGCCACCGGCGCCACCAAGGACGCCCGCCGGCCGGCCGCCTCCACCACCGGCATCGTCGCGAAGGCCCTGGCCTTCCTCACCGACTCGGGTTTCCTGCAGCGCACCGGCGACGGCGGCGGCGGCACCTACCGCACCACGGCCCGCTACCAGCTCCAGGTCCGCGACATGGCCGGCGCCGCCGCCATGGCCGAACTGCTCGAGCTGGGCGTCGTCCCGGTGACCGACGGCACCCCCAGCCTGCTGCCCGCCGAGGACACCGAGGACCTGGAGCTGGTGGCCGAAGCCGGGCTGCCGTTCCACTCCTGACGCCCCAGAACCACCGCACATCTTCCGAAGACTTACGACGAGAGTCCGCCATGTACGAGCTGTCCCGGGTCCGCCTCTTCTCCATCGGGCCCGCCGGTGCGCGCTACGCCGACACCGTGCTTGACCTGCGGGGCGTGGGCGAGCCCGTGCCCGACCCGGCGCCCACGCAGGCGGAGTTCTTCGAGGAGGAGCCGGCCGGCCCGCCGCGCCGGCCCGCGCCCGCGGGCGTGCTGTTCCTGGAGAACGGCGGCGGCAAGTCCGTCCTGCTGAAGCTGATCTTCTCGGTGATGCTGCCGGGCCACCGCAACACCCTCGGCGGCGCCAGCTCCGGCGTGCTGCGCAAGTTCCTGCTCGCCGACGACTGCGGGCACGTCGCGCTGGAGTGGCAGCACGTGCAGACCGGCGAGTGCGTCGTCGTCGGCAAGGTCAGCGAGTGGCGCGGACGGCAGGTCTCCAACGACCCGCGCAAGTTCGCCGAGGCCTGGTACTCGTTCCGGCCCGGCCCGGGGCTGAGCCTGGACAACCTGCCGGTCGCCGAGTCCACCGCCGTACGGCCGCCCGTCGAGGGCGCCTCGGGCGCCCAGGGCCGGCGCCGCACCATGAAGGGCTTCCGCGACGCGTTCACCGAGGCGGGCAAGGCGTACCCGCACCTCGAAGTGCACTGGGAGGAGATCCACGACCGCTGGACCGAACACCTCGGTGACCTCGGCCTCGACCCCGAACTCTTCCGCTACCAGCGGGAGATGAACGCCGACGAGGGCGAGGCGGCCGGACTCTTCGCGGTGAAGAAGGACTCCGACTTCACCGATCTGCTGCTGCGCGCGGTCACCGACACCCGCGACACCGACGGACTCGCCGACCTCGTCAGCGGCTTCGGCAACAAGCTCGGCCGGCGCGCCGAGCTGATCGCCGAACGCGACTTCACCGCCGGGTCGGTCGACCTGCTCGGGCGCATCGTCGAGGCCGCCGAGGCGCGTTCACGCGCGCGTGACATCCACGCCGGCGCCGAGCGCCGCACCCGCACCCTCGCCCGGCGGCTGTCCGCGCGGGCCGTACAGGAGCGGGTGCGCGCCGCCGACCTCGCCCAGCGGGTCACGGCCGCCGCGTACGCCGTCACGCACTCCGAGGGCGCCCGGGAGCGCAGCGCCCTGATCGCCGCCGAACTCGCCTACCGGCATGCCTCGTTGGCGCTCGCCGCCGCCGAGAAGTCCGCCGCCGCGCAGAAGCGCGAGCTGGCCGACGCCCGTACCCTGCACTCTGCCTGGCAGGCCGCCGAGGCCGTGCTGCGGCATCGCGCCGCTGCCGACCGCGTCGCGCGCGTGTCCGCCGCGATCCAGGAGGCCGAGCGGGACGCCGCCCCGGCGCTCGCCGCCCGCGCCAAGGCCGCCGTGGACCTCGTACGGGCCCTGCACGCGGCCGCCGGGAGCGCCGAGACCCTCGCCAACGAGGAGGAGGAGCGTTCCGCCGCCCTCCAGGAGGCCGGCGACAGCGCCTACCGGGACTCCACCACGGCCGCCACCGAGGCCCAGCGCGCCCGCAGCGAGGCCGGGCACCTGCGCCAGCGCCTCGCCGAGGTCGAGCAGGAGACCGCCGAGGCCGTCCGCGCGGGCTGGCTCGACGACAGCGCCCCGGACGCCGACCCGGCCCGGGCCGCGCTCGCCGCCAGCGATGCCGAGAAGACCGCCGTGGCCGCCTGGGACACGGCCCGCGAGGCCGCCCGCAGGGTCACCGAGCACGCGCGCGAGGCGGCGTCCGCCGAGTCCCGCGCCGAGTTGACGGCCGCCCGCGCGGCGGACGCGGCGACGGCCGCCGAGCGGGCTCACGAGGCCGAGCAGCGCCTCGCGGAGTCCCTCGCCGTGGAGGAGCGGCTCGCGGAACTGCTGAGCCTGCCGGGCGTTTCCGCGCCGGGCCGGGCCGACGTGCCCGGGCCCCGGACCGGAGCCGACGACATCCCGGGCGGCCCGGCCGGTACGGCAGCCGCCGGTGAGGTCGCGTCCGGTGACCGTTCCGGGGGGCCGGCCCCACACGGCCGTACGGGCGCTGCCCGGGACGCGTCGGCCGACGGGACCGGCACTGCCCGGACCCCGGCCGAAGGCCCCCTCACCCCCGAGGAACTCGACCGCTTCGCCGACGAGTTGCGCGAACTCCTCGACGACGCCGTGACGACCGCCGAACGGCATCTCTTCGAGCTGCGTACGGCCGCTGCCGACGACGCCCGGATCCTCGGCGCGCTCGGCGACGGCGGGCTGCTGCCGCCCGGCCCGGACGTGCTGGCCACCGTGGAGTTCCTCGGCGAGCACGGCATCCCCGCGCTGCCCGGCTGGCGGTATCTCGCGCAGTCCGTCGACCCCGCCGACCACGCGCGCGTGCTCGCCGCCCGGCCGGAACTGGTCGACGGCGTGATCATCACCGACCCGGACACGCACGCGCGTGCCCGCGAGGCCCTCGGCGACGCCGCCCTGCTGCCCCGTTCCACCGTGGCCGTCGGCACGGCCGCCGCGCTGCTCGCCCCGCCCCCCGCCGACACCGCCTCCTCCGCCGACGTCTTCCTCGTGCCGCCGAACCCGGCCATGCACGACGAACTCGCCGCCGACGAGGAGCGGCAGGCGCTGCGCGCACGGGCCACCGAGCGCGACGAGGAGATCCGCACCCTGGCCGCACGGCTCGGCAAGGACCGCGAACTGGCCGCCCGGCTCGCCTCCTGGCGCACCGGCTGCCCCGCCGGACGCCTCACCGAACTGGCCCGGGACGCCCAGGAGGCCCGCGCGTTCGCCGAGGAGACCGAGGCGGAACTGGCCGAGGCACGCACCGTGCGCGCGGAGGCCGAGGAGACCGCCGCCGAGGCGGTCCAGGTGCGCGACGAGCGTCAGGAGGCCGCGCAGAAGGCCCGCCGCGCCGCCGACGCCCTCGCCGGCCTCGCCTTCCGGCTCCGCGAGCGGGCCGGCTGGCAGGTGAAACTGCGCGAACTCGCCGACGAGGCCGCCGAGTCCGAGGCCCGTGCCCAGGTCTGCCTGGACCGCGCCCGCGCCGCCGACGAGGACCGGCGTGCCGCCCAGCGTGCCGCCGACGACGCCCGCCGCACCGCGCGTGCGCTGCGCGCCGAGCGCTCCGAGATCGCCGGCGCTCCCGATGACGTACCGGTCGAGGACGCGGACGCCCCGAAGGCCTCCCTGCCCGCCCTCCGCGAGGCCTACCGGGCCGCCTCCCAGGTGTACGAGAAGGTCGGCGTCGGCGCCGACCTGCGCGCCGAGCAGGCGCGCGCGGAGAGCGACGAGAGCGCAGCCCGCGCCGAACTGGACCGGCTCAGCAACAAGGTGCGTACCCGCGCCGAGCAGCTGCTTCAGTCGCCCGACGGCTCCGACGGTCCCTCCCGGCAGGCGGCCGCCGCGCGTGCCGAGGAGCTGGTCCAGCTCCTGGAGACCCGCATGTCCACCGCGAGCGAGCAGCTCGGCCGGCTGCGCGGCGAGGCCGAGCGGCACGCCCCCGGGGACGGCGAGGCGCACACCGAGCTGCCGGAGGATCTCGTGCCGCGCGACGCCGAGCACGCCCAGGCGCTCCTGCGCACCGCCACGACCGAACTCGCCGTCCGCACCGAGGCGCTGGCCGAGGCCCGCGAGGCGCACGCGGAGCTGCAGGACGCGCACCGGGCCGCCGAGGACGCGGCCGGCGGCTTCGACGAGATCGCCGCGATGCTCCGCGACCTGCTGCGCGAGCACGCCCCCGAGGAGGAGCAGGAGGAGCCGCAGCCGTACCCCGGCAGCCTGGAGGAGGCCCGGCACTCCGCGGCCGAGGCCCGCCGCTCACTGCGCGGCTGCGCCGCCGACCTGTCCGCCGCCGAGTCGGCCGTGCGCGAGGCCGGCGACGTCCTCGTCCGGCACGCCAACTCCACACGCTACGAGCAGGTCCGCACCCCCGCCCGGCAGCAGATCCGCGAACTGCCCGCCTCCGCGCTGCCCGAGCACGCCCAGAAGTGGGCCGACGCCTTCGCGCCCCGACTGCGCGTTCTCACGGACGAGTTGGCGCAGCTGGAGCGCAACCGGGACTCGATCGTGGACCGGCTGCGTGGACTCGTGGAGTCGGCCCTCGCCACGCTGCGCTCCGCCCAGCGGCTCTCCCGGCTGCCCGAGGGGCTCGGGGAGTGGTCCGGTCAGGAGTTCCTGCGCATCCGTTTCGAGGAGCCCGACCAGGCCACGCTCACCGAACGCCTCGGCGAGGTCATCGACGAGGCCACGCGCGCGGCCGTGAAGAAGAACTCCGACCTGCGCCGCGACGGCATGTCCCTGCTGCTGCGCGGAGTCGCGGCGGCGCTGCAGCCGAAGGGCGTGGCGGTCGAGATCCTCAAGCCCGACGCCGTGCTGCGCGCCGAGCGCGTCCCCGTCGGCCAGATGGGCGACGTGTTCTCAGGCGGTCAGCTGCTCACCGCCGCCATCGCGCTGTACTGCACGATGGCCGCCCTGCGCTCCAACGACCGGGGCCGCGACAAGCACCGGCACGCCGGCACGCTGTTCCTGGACAACCCGATCGGCCGCGCCAACGCCACGTACCTGCTGGAGCTGCAGCGTGCCGTGTCCGACGCGCTCGGCGTCCAGCTGCTCTACACCACCGGCCTGTTCGACACGACCGCCCTCGCCGAGTTCCCGCTGGTCATCCGCCTGCGCAACGACGCCGACCTCAGGGCGGGCCTGAAGTACATCAGCGTCGAGGAACACCTCCGGCCCGGACTGCCCCAGCAGCCCCAGGCCGGAGAGGCGGTGCACAGCGAGATCACGGCGACCCGGATGTTCAAGAAACCGGCGTGACCGTCGGACGGCGGGCGGGGCTCCGCCGGCCCCGGGTCACGGGTGGGACAGCTGACCTGCGCCGCCGGGTATCCGCTCCTGCTCGCGCGGTGCGGCCCCCTCCCGGCGCCGGCGGGCCCGCCGCTCGCGGCGCAGGGTGCGGGCCGTGCTGCTCGGCTCGGAGACCACGCCGTACCGCTGGTTCCACACCTGGCGGGTGACCCACACGTCGACCACCGCCCAGGTGGCCACCACCGTGCTCACCACGCTGCTGATCACCATGGGGAAGGCCAGCCAGGACCCGGCCATCGTGCACAGGAAGGCCACCATCGCCTGGATCAGCGTCACCGCGATGATCAAGAGCGCCCGCACCGCCGCCGTACGCACCGGATCGGGCATCGGGTGCCGGCGGGCGGGTTCCTCGATCCACAACGCCCGGTAGTCCGGATGCCGTTCATGGCCGACGGGCTCCCTGACACGCCCCCGCGCCGGAATGTCGCGATCCGGCTCCCCGTGCCCCCGCCGCGCCGCCGTGCGCTCCACGCGCGCTTCACGCCGCTCCGCCGTCCCCATCACCGTGTCACTCCCCACCGCCGGCTGACCGCTCGCCCCGGAGTCCCAGGACTCCGACTCCCCAGTGGCTGCCCGGCTTGCGCAGTTTTACGCCGCCGGGGTGCGGGATGCGGCACCTGTGGCCCATTCCGCCCCCATCTCCCATGGACAAGGACGAACGAGAGCGTCCGAAGATTCCCCACCGGCGAAAAAATCCAGCCAACCGCTTGGCCGTGTCGCCCCGCTCGGGCCCGAGGCGGCCACTTGATTGCGGCGGCAATCTCCCGCAATGCCCGGACAACTCGCCATCTCTCGCCGCCGGAGCGGAAGTTCGCCCTCCGGACATGTCTTCGAGTTAACTGTGAGGCGGTAGTAGGCTCGCGCCGTTTGTTGACGCACATGTGCACCCCCGGCCGGCGGGGGTCGAGCTGGGGGAGGCCATGCGCTTTCGCGGGAAGTCGATCCGCCGGAAGATCGTGGCGCTGCTTCTCGTGCCGCTGGTGTCCCTGGCCGCCATCTGGGGCTTCGCCACGGTACTGACCGGGCGCGAGGTCACCCGGCTGTTCCACGCCACCGACGTCACCAAGGAGATCGGCTACCCCACCGAGGACACCGTCCGCGCACTGCAGCAGGAACGCCGCCAGACCCTCGTCTACCTCGCCGACCCGCGCGCCGCCGACGCGCTCTCCGCACTGCAGCGCACCCGCACCGTCACCGACCGGGCGATCGTCAGGATCCGCCAGAACGCCGGGAACCACGACGTCGTCGACGGCATGGACGCAAGCGACAGCGAACGCCTCACCACCGTCCTGGACTCCTTCGCGGGCCTCGACTCCCTGCGCCACGGCGTCGAACAGCGAACGGTCGACCGCGCCCAGGCCCTCGACCTCTACAACCGCCTCGTCGACCCCTGTTACACCCTGCTCGACGCCCTCGACGGCGTGGACGACGTCGAACTGGACAAGCAGGCCCGCGCGATGGTCAACGTCACGCGCGCGCGTGAGCTTCTCTCCCGTGAGGACGCCCTGCTCGGCTCCTCCCTCGTCGTCGGCCGGCTCACCCGCGACGAGACCCGGGACATCTCCGGCCTCGTCGCCCAGCGCACCCTCCTGTACGACATCAGCCTGCCGCTGCTGCCCGCCGCAGAGCGCGACCGCTACGAACGCTTCTGGAAGAGCGCCGCCACCGCGCCGCTGCGCACGGCCGAACAGTCCGTCATCGGCGCGGACTCCGGCACGCCCCGCGACGTCACCGCCCCGGGCTGGGACTCCGCCGCGGCGAGCGTCCTGGACGAACTCGGCACCATGGACGACCAGGCCGGAGACCGCTTCCAGGACCGCACCCGCCCCGTGGCGATGACCGTCATCGTGCAGGCCGCCGTCGCGGGCCTGCTCGGCCTGATCGCCCTGCTGGTATCCCTCGTCCTGTCCGTCCGGGTCGGCCGCGGCCTCATCCGCGACCTGCGCCAGCTCCGCCTGGAGGCACACGAGGCCTCCGGCGTCCGGCTGCCCAGCGTGATGCGCCGGCTGTCCGTCGGTGAGCAGATCGACGTCGAGACCGAGGTGCCGCGCCTGGAGTACGACAAGAACGAGGTCGGCGAGGTCGGCCAGGCCCTCAACACCCTCCAGCGCGCGGCCGTCGAGGCCGCCGTCAAACAGGCCGAACTGCGCGCCGGTGTCTCCGAGGTGTTCGTCAACCTCGCCCGCCGCAGCCAGGTGCTGCTCCACAAACAGCTCACCCTGCTCGACACCATGGAACGCCGGACCGAGGACACCGACGAACTCGCCGACCTCTTCCGCCTGGACCACCTCACCACCCGCATGCGCCGGCACGCCGAGGGCCTGGTGATCCTCTCCGGCGCCGCGCCGTCCCGGCAGTGGCGCCGCCCGGTCCAGCTGATGGACATCGTCCGGGCCGCCGTCGCCGAGGTCGAGGACTACGAACGCATCGAGGTACGGCGCCTCCCGCGGGTCGCCGTCACCGGCCCCGCCGTCGCCGACCTCACCCACCTCGTGGCCGAACTCCTCGAGAACGCCACGGTCTTCTCGCCCCCGCACACCGCCGTCCAGGTCATCGGCGAGCGCGTCGCCAACGGCTTCACCCTGGAGATCCACGACCGGGGCCTCGGGATGACCGCCGAGGCACTCCTGGACGCCAACCTGCGCCTCGCCGAGACCCCCGAGTTCGAACTGTCCGACACCGACCGGCTCGGCCTCTTCGTGGTCAGCCGCCTCGCCCAGCGGCAGAACGTCCGCATCTCGCTCCAGCCGTCGCCGTACGGCGGCACCACCGCCGTCGTGTTCATCCCCGACGCGCTGCTGACCGACGACGTGCCGGACACCAACGGCCTCGGCTTCCGCCTGGACCGTGCCCGCCCGGCGAAGGAGGCCGGCCGGACGGCGGGCCGCGCCGGGGCGCCGGCGGAGCTGCCCGGCCTGCAGACCTCCCTGCTGGACGGCCCGGTCGAGCTGGAGGCGCCCGTCGACCTCGACGCCCTCGACGACTTCCCCGGCGCCCTGGGGGACGAGGACAGCGAGCGCGGCGGACTGTTCCGGCACCGCCGCTCCCGCTCTCGCGACGACGACGGTACGGCCTCCGCCGCCGACCGCGGCCCCGTACCGCTGCCGCGCCGCCAGACACCCAAACTGGTCAGCTCGCACGGCAAGCCCGTCACCGACCAGCGCCCCCGCCGCGACGTCCCCGACCAGCAGCCCACCACAGGCCCCCGCCACCCCGACCCGGGATCCCTCGCCCCACTGCCCGCCCGCCGACGCGGCACACCGGCCCGGCGTACCGGCGAATCGACCGACGGCGTCGAGGAACCCGGACCGACCCGTACGGACGGCGCCGTAGAGCCACCCGAGGTCCCGGCACTGCCCCGCCGCACCCGCACAAAGGCGACCACCACGACTCCGTCGCCCGAAGCGCCCGGTTCCGGCAACGGCGACTCCCTGCCCAGGGACGCCATGGCCCAGCCCGGCGACACGCGTCCGTCTGCCGCCGACGGGGTCCGATACGGCGACACCGCCCTGTCCGCCGACGCGACCCGGCCCGGCAACACCCTCCCGCCCGCTGCCGACCCTCCGCGCGGCACCGCGGACCTCACAGCCGGCGACGCGGCCCCCCATGCGGCCGTGGAGGCGGGCGGCACCGGGCCGTTGCCCCGACGGGTGCGTCAGGCCAGCCTGGCTCCCCAGCTCAAGCAGGACACCGTACGACGCGCCCGACGGACGGCACAGCCCGCCGACCGGGACGCCGAGGAGGTCCGCAGCCGGATGGCCTCGCTCCAGCGCGGCTGGCAGCGCGGCCGGGACGAGAACGCCGCGGGCGACGGGACCCGGAACGGCACAGCACCACGAACGACAAAGGGGGACGGTCGATGACCGCACCGAAGGCCACCGGCCACACGGCGAACAAGGGGGAGCTGAACTGGCTCCTGGACGACCTGGTCGACCGGGTCGCCAGCATCCGCAAGGCCGTCATCCTGTCCGGCGACGGGCTGCCCATGGGCGTGTCGCAGGACCTCACCAGGGAGGACGGCGAGCATCTGGCCGCCGTGGCGTCCGGCTTCCACAGCCTCGCCAAGGGCGTGGGCCGCCACTTCGACGCGGGCAGCGTCCGGCAGACCGTGGTCGAGCTGGACGACGCCTTCCTGTTCGTCACCGCCGCCGGGGACGGCAGCTGTCTCGCCGTCCTCTCCGAGGCCGACTCCGACGTCGGTCAGGTCGCCTACGAGATGACGCTTCTGGTCAAGCGGGTCGGCGTGCATCTGGGTACCTCCCCGCGCTCCGATCTGCCCGCGGGCGGGTAGTGGGATGACATGAGCGGAGACGGTCAGTCAAGAAGCCACTGGTTCGACGACGAGGCCGGACCGGTCGTCCGTCCGTACGCCATGACGCGCGGCCGCACCACCAGTCCGGCCCAGCACCGCCTCGACCTGATCGCGGTGGTCGTCACGGAGCCGGACGCGGGCGACCCCGACGCGGATCCGACGCTGTCGCCCGAACACGTGGCGATCGTCGGGCTGTGCCGGGACGAGCCCCAGTCGGTCGCCGAACTCGCCGCGGGGATCGACCTGCCGATCGGCGTGGTACGGGTTCTCATCGGCGATCTCGTGCACGCGGAACTCGTCCACGTCAGCCGGCCGATACCCCCGGCCGAGTTGCCGGACGAGGGCATTCTGCGGGACGTGATCAACGGCTTGCGGGCACTGTGACCGACCCCGGCCCCTTCGAGCGGGACCCAGGCAGAACTCGAGCAGGACTCAAGCAGGAGAAGAGACCGATGATCTTCGGGCGTGCTGAGCGCGGAAAGCCCCCGGTCGAGCCCGTCACGCTCAAGATCCTGGTGGCCGGCGGCTTCGGCGTGGGCAAGACGACCCTCGTCGGCGCGGTCAGCGAGATCAGGCCGCTGCGCACCGAGGAACTGCTCACCGAGGCCGGGCGCCCGGTCGACGACGTCAGCGGGGTGGAGGGCAAGCACACCACCACCGTGGCCATGGACTTCGGCCGCATCACCCTGCGCGAGGACCTGGTGCTGTACCTGTTCGGCACGCCTGGGCAGGAGCGGTTCTGGTTCATGTGGGACGAGCTGTCCGAGGGCGCCCTCGGCGCGGTCGTGCTCGCCGACACCCGCCGCCTGGAGGACTGCTTCGCCGCCGTCGACTACTTCGAACGGCGCTCCATCCCGTTCCTCGTCGCGGTCAACTGCTTCGAGGGGTCGGCCCGTTACCCGGCCGAGACGGTCCGCCAGGCCCTCGACCTGGACGACGACGTGCCTCTCGTCCTGTGCGACGCGCGTGACCGGGAATCGGCCAAGGAGGTGCTCATCGGCGTCGTCCAGCACGCGATGGACCACGCGGCCGACCTCCGCCAGCCCGCCGTCGGCTGACCACAGGCGCACGACACGGCCCGTACCCCCGCCGACCGGGGTACGGGCCGTGGTCCGGTGAGAAGCACGCGCGCGTGCGGAGTTTCTACGCCCCGTCGCCGTCCTCCTCCAGCCAGCCGAAGCTCTTCTCCACCGCCCTGCGCCAGTTGCGGTACTCCCGGTCGCGCACCCCCGCCTCCATCGCGGGCGTCCACTCGGCGTCCTTCTGCCAGTGCGACTTCAGTTCGTCCAGGTCGTTCCAGACGCCCGTCGCGAGGCCGGCGGCGTACGCGGCCCCCAGACAGGTCGTCTCCGACACCCGCGGACGGATCACGGGCACGCCGAGCACGTCCGCCTGGTGCTGCATCAGCAGGTGGTTCTTCGTCATGCCGCCGTCGACCTTCAAGGTGGAGATCCGCACCCCGGAGTCCTGATACATGGCGTCCACGACCTCCCGTGTCTGCCAGCTCGTCGCCTCCAGCACCGCGCGCGCGAGATGTGCCTTCGTGACGTACCGGGTGAGGCCGGTGACGACCCCGCGTGCGTCGGAGCGCCAGTACGGGGCGAACAGCCCGGAGAACGCGGGCACGATGTACGCGCCGCCGTTGTCCTCGACGCTCGCCGCCAGGGTCTCGATCTCGTCGGCGGAGCGGATGATCCCGAGTTGGTCGCGGAACCACTGCACCAGCGCGCCCGTTATCGCTATGGACCCCTCCAGGCAGTACACCGGCGCCTCCCCGCCGATCTTGTAGCCCATCGTCGTCAGCAGTCCGCTCTTGGACGGCACCGGCCGGTCGCCGGTGTTCAGCAGCAGGAAACTGCCGGTGCCGTAGGTGTTCTTCGCCGTGCCCACGTCGTAGCAGGCCTGCCCGAACACGGCGGCCTGCTGGTCGCCCAGCGCGGAGGCCACGGGCACCCCGGCGAGCTGCCCGACGGCCGTGCCGTACACCTCGGCGGAGGACCGGATGTCCGGCAGCATCGCCTCGGGGATGTTCATGGCGGCCAGGATGGCGGGATCCCACTGGAGCGTCTCGAGGTTCATCAGCATGGTCCGGCCGGCGTTCGTGACGTCGGTGACGTGCCGGCCGCCGTCGGTGCCGCCGGTGAGGTTCCAGATCAGCCAGGAGTCGATGGTCCCGAAGGCGATCTCGCCACGCTCGGCCCGCTGCCTGAGGCCGGGTACGTGGTCCAGCAGCCAGGCCGCCTTGGGCCCGGAGAAGTAGCTGGCCAGCGGCAGCCCGGTCTGCTCGCGGAAGCGGTCCTGACCGTCCGCGCCGCCCAGTTCGGTGCACAGGGCCGCGGTGCGGGTGTCCTGCCAGACGATCGCGTTGTGCACGGGTTTGCCCGTGGCGCGGTCCCACAGGACCGTCGTCTCGCGCTGGTTGGCGATGCCGAGCGCGCTCAGCTGATCGGCGCGCAGCCCGGCCTTGGCGAGCGCTCCGGCCACCACGGCCTGCACCTTGGCCCAGATCTCGGTCGCGTCGTGCTCCACCCAGCCAGGCTTGGGGAAGATCTGGCGGTGCTCGCGCTGGTCGACGGCGACGATCGCGCCGCCGTGGTCGAAGACGATGCAGCGGCTGGACGTGGTGCCCTGGTCGATGGCGGCGACGAATGTGCCGGCGGTGTCCGTCATGGCTGTCCCTGGGTCGCTGGGTCGGGAAGGACGCGTACGGGGCGGAGAGCGGCGTACGGGAAGACGTACGGGAAGACGTACGGGAAGACGTACGGGGATCAGAAGGCCGCGTGGTAGAGGAGACCGGCGAGCGTGCCGCCGAGCAGCGGGCCGGCGACCGGGATCCAGGCGTAGCCCCAGTCGGACGTGCCCTTGTTGGGGATCGGCAGGAAGGTGTGCACGATGCGCGGACCGAGATCGCGGGCCGGGTTGATGGCGTAGCCGGTGGGGCCGCCGAGGGAGAGTCCGATGCCGACGACGAGCAGGGAGACGATCAGCACGGTGCCGCCGGACTCGCCGAGCCCCTTCGTCAGCCCGAAGGCGAGGACGGGCAGGACGAGCGCCATGGTCGCGATGATCTCGGTGATCAGGTTGGCGACCGGGTTCCGGATCTCCGGGATGGTCGAGAAGATGCCGAGGGTCGGCAGCGGCTCGCCGTCCTCGGCTCCTTCCTCGCGGACGTTGGCCTGGAACTGGGCGAGGTACACCAGGTAGGCGAGTACGGCGCCGAGCATCGCGCCCACGAACTGGCCCAGCAGATACACCCAGACCTGGCCCCACTTGCCGGTGTCGACGGCGATGCCGAGGGTGACCGCGGGGTTGAGCTGGCCGCCGGAGAGGGGAGCCGCGGTGTACGCGCCCGCGAGGACCCCGAAGCCCCAGCCGAACGCGATGACGATCCAGCCCGCGGACCGCGCCTTGGAGTGTCTGAGGGTGACGGCGGCGCAGACACCGGCACCGAACAGGATCAGGATCGCGGTGCCGATGACCTCGCCGACGAATATGTGCCCGTTGCTCATGGCGGCTCCCTTGGCGCGGGTTGGGGGCGAGCGGCCCCGGCCTTCCGTGCAGGAACGGTTCCCTTGGCGACTTCGGCCGAAGGCAGGTGAGGTCCCGCGCCCCGCCCGGCGTCAGTGACGAGCGTGCCGTCGCAGCCGCGATCGCCGGGGAGGGACGGGCCGTGGAGCAGGACAGACCCCTGGCGCAGTGCCTGATAACGCCGAGAATGTACGACGATGTCGGCCGACACCGGGAAGTCTTCACCGGCGCTCGGGGGGCGTCAAGGTTGCCGACGGCGACGGTGACACCGGCGCACCCGCCGGAAGGACGTCTCAACGGTCGTATACGAGGGCGTCGTTCACCACCCCGGCTCGACGGCCGCGTACCCGGCCGGAGCCGCAGCCGCCCCCCTGCCGCCGCGCCGGACCTCGTGACCGGCGGTCCCGGCGCGCCCGAGTACCCAGCTCGCGCCGCGCAGCGCCTTGGCCGCCTTCTTCAGCGGGGCGAGGTGGGCGGCGGCCTGGCGATGGTCGCCCACGCTGCCCGGGGCGCACACGACGGTCGCGAGGGACAGCGTGACCGGCCGGTCGCCCGCCGACCAGGGCGCGTCGAGCACGGTGGCGACCAGCGGATCGAGCGCCTCCTCGTCGGCCAGTACCAGGAAGTCGTCCCCGCCGATGTGCCCCACGCGCGCGTGCCCCACGACCGCCTGCTGCAGCGCGCGGCCCACCGACCGGATCAGCTCGTCGCCCGCGGCGAACCCGGCACCGTCGTTGACCTGCTTGAAGTGATCGATGTACAGCCAGCTGAGCGCGAACGTCCGGCCGTCCGCGATCCACCGGTCCACCTCGGTCGTGATCGCGTCCGAACCGGGCAGCCGGGTCAGCGGATTGAGCGCGGCCGCCTCCTCCACGCGGCTCTCGGCCAGCGCCCGCACCAGGTCCGCGAGCCGTACGACCCCCACGCACCGGTCGTGCGCATCGACCACCGCCACATCGTCCGAGGTCCGGTCCCGGCCGCCGATCGCGACCACGTCCAGCACCTCCCAGGCGGTGGCGTCGACGCCGACCGTGCGGGGCGCGTCCCCCAGCTTGACGGCGGGCCGGTCGGCGTACAGGGCGTGCCCGTACCGGGCGGACATCGACAGCAGGAAGCGCGAGCGGTGCACCGACCGCACGGGACGACCGGACTGGTCCACCAGCAGCACACCCGAGACGTCCGGCGACCCGGTCAGCAGCGCCCGCACCTGCCCCGCCGAGGCGGTCACCGGCAGCACGGCGGCCGGGCGCACGAACTCCCGCACCGACGGCCCGGACCGGGGCACGCTCACGGCATCGGGGGAGCGGGGCGGAACGTATACGTCCGCCGCGGGGATCCGGGCCGGTGGCGCGAACAGCTCGCCCTGTGCCAGCTGTGCGCCAGCCGACAGCGCCGTCGCACACTGCAGTTCGGTCTCGACTCCCTCCACCGCGACCAGGGCGCCCAGCTCCTCGCACAGCGTCCGCATCGCGCGCACCGCGGCCGGCCGGGCCAGCAGCGAGGCGTCGAGCTTCACCAGGTCGGGGGAGAGGTCGGTGAGCAGCCGCAGCGGTACGTCGCCGTCCCCGATGCCGTCCGCGCTGATCCGGAAGCCCTGTTCACGCAGGGCCGCCACCGCCTCCAGCAACGCCCGCTGCGGCACGTGCGTGTAGGGCGGGACGATGTCGAGCGTCACCTCCCAGGGCAGGCGCCCCGCCGTGCGCACGGCGTCGTGCAGCGGGGTGAGGCCGCCGAGGTCGGCGAGCGTGGCCGCGAACACGTTCAGGTGCAGCGGCAGCAGCGTCTCCTTGCGCGTCGCCGTGCGCAGCGCCAACACCGTGAGCCTGCCGTCGAGTTCGGGATCGCGCCGGGCCTCGGCGAGGATGTCCCCGGTCTCCGGGCGGGCGAGTATCTCCAGTGCGGCGACCGCGCCCGTCCTCAGGTTGACCACCGGCTGGAAGGCGAAGCGGAGAGTGTCCGTCCAGGAGTGCACGGGAGCATGATGGCGCCGCCCGCGTACGCCCAGGCGCAGTTCATGAGACATTCACGCAGCATTCCGGGACGATCACCCAGCGTGGACAACCTCATGGATCACTTGCGCACCACCAGCCCCGGATCACCTTCCCCCGGCGGCCCGGACATCTCACGGCGACCACCGCCGATCCGTGCCCGAACAGCCCCTGGGTGGCGGCCCGGTGGACAGGCCGTAGACCTCGCCCGCGGGCTCCACCGCGACCACGGAGTCCGTCGCGATGTCCGGCAGGTCCAGCACCGTGTCGGGGAAACGCGGGGTCACCGCCGACACCGCCCGGCGCCCATGGCGGCGTTCTTCACCTTGACCTGCGCGAAGTCCTCCGGATTCGTCGCGCCCAGCAGCCGGAACCGCAGCCGGTCCGGGTCGTCGGGGTGGTCCCCGCCCGGGGTCGGAAGAACCCCTTGGGCGCGGCGTCCGCCCCGCTCCCCCTGCCGGCCGAGTGCCCTGGCGAAGGTCGCTCCGGCCACATACCCGGGACGCGCCGTGTCCGCGCCGAGCACCTTCACGCCCTCACCCCCGTCGGCCGCCAGTGCCTCCACCTCCAGGCCTGTCCGACGGAGCGTCAGAAGGGTGTCACGGGCACCCGGAAATGGGCAGGGCGGAGACATGACACGACTTACCGGTGTAGTCCGCGGTCTCGTCACCGCCCTCGCCGCCCTGCTGGCCGTGACCACCGCCCCCGCGAACGCCGGGGCGACGACGGAGCCGAAGGCGCCGAAGGACTTCGTGGCCCTGAGAACCGTGGACCCGACGATCATCCAGGAGATGCGCTACTTCACCCCGCACAATTTCGTCGGCGAGCGCATCGACGGCTATGAGCAGCCGATCTGCATCCTCACCCGCCCCGCCGCCGAGGCCCTGCACCAGGCCCAGCTCAGACTGCTGCGCCAGGGCTACACCCTGAAGGTGTACGACTGCTACCGGCCCCAGCGCGCCGTGAACCACTTCGTCCGCTGGGCCAAGGATCTCGACGACCAGGCGATGAAGGGCGAGTTCTACCCGAACGTCGACAAGTCCCGTCTGTTCGCGGACGGTTACATCGCCGAGAAGTCCGGCCACAGCCGCGGCTCGACCATGGACCTCACGATCGTGAAGCTCCCCGCGAGGCCGACCCGGCCCTACCACCCCGGGCAGCCGCTCGTGCCCTGCTACGCGCCCAAGGACGAGCGTTTCCCCGACAACTCCGTCGACATGGGCACCGGATTCGACTGTTTCGACACCCTGGCGCACACACTCGACCCGCGCATCCAGGGCGCCCAGCGCGCCAACCGCCTGCTGCTCAAGAACACCCTGGAGAGCCTCGGATTCGTGAACCTCGCCGAGGAGTGGTGGCACTACACGTACAAGCCCGAGCCCTACCCGGACACCTATTTCGACTTCCCCGTGTCCTGGAAGTCGCTCAGCAGCGGCCACTGAGCAACCTTCGGAAGATGTCCCTCCCCTGATCGGATACAGTCCGCGCGTGTCCGAAACTCAACACCCAACTGCCAACTCCGTGCCGGACTCGCACTGTTCGAGCTGCGGAGCGCTCTATGGAGAGGGCGTGACCGGCTGGCCGCGCACCTGCCCGTCCTGCGGGAACGTCGCCTACCGCAACCCGCTGCCGGTCGCGATCGCACTCCAGCCCGTGTACGACACCCAGGGCACGGCCCTGGTCGTCATCACCCGAACCGTCGCCCCCGCGCGCGGGGGCACGGCTCTGCCCGGCGGCTACGTCGACGACCGCGAGGACTGGAAGCAGGCCGTCGTCCGCGAACTCAAGGAGGAGACCGGCATCGAGGCGGCCGCCCGTGACGTGCGGCTCGTGGACGCCATGAGCTCGCCCGACGGGCACCTGCTGCTGTTCGGGGTCCTCCCGGAACGCTCCGTGGACGGGCTGCCGCCCTCCGACCCCACGGACGAGACCGAGGGCTGGCACCTGCTGCGCCGGCCCGAGGAACTCGCCTTCCCGCTGCACACCGTGGCCGTGCGGGCCTGGTTCGAGGGCCGGTACGTCTGAGCACCCGGCTGAGCCGGGCCCGCTGAGCCGCCCGGCTCAGCCGAGCCCGCGCACCCGCACCGGGCAGGGTGGCTCACCCGAACCGTCCTCCCGCTCCCGGGTGACCACCACCTCCCGGCCCTGCCGGCGGGCGACGTAGCGTTCCGTCTCCGGCTCGCCCCATCCGTCGCCCGCGTCCGGTACGACCAGACCACCCCCGGTGCGGCCCCGCGCGGGCGCCCACACCTCCAGCTCGAGACCGCCGTCCGCGCCCCGCACGGGAAGGACCGCTCCCGCGCGCGCGAACACCGGTATCCGCGACAGCGGCGCGTCCACGAGCACCTGCGCCGGGCCCTCGAACGCCTCCTCCGTCACCGTGTCGTACCAGCGGCCCCGCGGCAGCTGCACCGCCCTGCGGTCCGCACCCGGATCCAGGACCGGGGCGATCAGCAGCCCGTCCCCGAGCAGAAACGTGTCCTCGCAGTCACGCAGCGCCCGGTCCTCCGGAGCGCCCCACCACAACGGCCGCACATAGGGCGCGCCGGTCCGCCGCGCCAGATGCGCCAGCGTCACCCAGTACGGCCGCAGCCGCCCCCGTTCACGCAACGCCACGCGCGCGTGCTCCAGCACCTCGGCACCGAACTCCCAGGGCTCCCTGCGCCCCGCCCGCAGACTCGCGTGCGTGCGGAACAGCGGCAGATACGCGCCGAGCTGGAACCACCGCAGATACAGCTCCGGCGACGGGCTGCCGTCGAAACCCCCCACGTCCGGGCCCGAGTACGGCACCCCGCACAGCCCGAGCCCCAGCACCAGTGACAGCGACGCCCGCAGCCCCGGCCAGCCCGTCGCCACGTCCCCCGACCAGGTCCCCCCGTAGCGCTGCATCCCCGCCCAGCCCGAGCGCGAGAACAGGAACGGCCGCTCCTCGGGCGACAGCTCGCGCAGGCCCTCGTACCCCGCCCGAGCCATGCACAGCGCGTACACGTTGTGCGCCTCCCGATGGTCGCCGCCGCGGCCCTCCAGGTCGTGCCGGGCCGACCGCGGCAGGGTCGGCTCACCGAAGGCGTTGAACGACGTCGGCTCGTTCATGTCGTGCCAGAACCCCGCGAAACCCTGACCCAGCCGCTCCGCGTAGAGTCCGCCCCACCACTCACGCACGCGCGCGTGCGTGAAGTCCGGGAACACCGACTCCCCGGCCCACACCACCCCCCGCACCTCGCGCCCGGCGGCGTCCCGCACGAACGCGTCCTGCGCCGCACCGCTGCCGTACACCGCGTTGCCCGGCGCCGCCTTCACGGCCGGATCGACGATCGACACCAGCCGGATCCCGTCCCGGCGCAGCTCCTCCGCGAGCACCGGCAGCTTGGGGAACCGTTCCTGGTCGACCGTGAACACCTGGTGGCCGTCGTAGTGGTCGATGTCCAGGTGCACCGCGTCCAGCGGCAGGTCGCGCTCCTGGTAGCCCGCGACGATCCGGCGCACCTCCTGCTCGCTGCCGAAACCCCAGCGCGCGTGATGGTGGCCGAGCGCCCACGCGGGCGGCAGCGCGGGCGCCCCGGTCAGCGAGGCCCATGTCGCCAGCACGCGCGCGGGAGTGCCCACCATCACCCAGCAGCGCAGCGGACCGCCGTCCATCCGCACCTCGCAGCGCCCCGCCCGGTCGTGGCCGGACCCGGCGCCCTCCTCGCCCTCCCGCAGCACCACCGTGCCGTCCCACGTGGTGTCGTGGAACACCAGGTGCGTGCCGGCGTCCGCCACCACCAGCTGCACCGGCATGGTCAGATACAGCGGATCGGTGCCGGGCCCGAACGCCCGGCCCGGATCGGTGTTCCACAGTCGGTACGCGCCGTCCCGCAGCCGCGGGCCCGACGCCCGTCCGCCCAGACCGAAGAACCGGGCGTCCGCCGCCACCTCCGACCGCTGCATCCACCGCGCCGTCCCCCCGCCGACCGGCTCCCACCAGCGCGGCGGCAGATCCCGCCGCAGCGTCACCCCGCCCGGAGTGGCAACCTGCACCGCACCGTGCCGCGAGACGACGACCGTCACGCGCTCGGCGACCACCCGCCAGCCACCGTCCTTGTCCGGCTCCAGCACCGCCCGCGGATCCGGCTCCGGACAGCTCCCCGCCAGCGCGTACGACGGCTCGGGACCCGCCCCGTCCCAGCCCCAGAACACCGCCCCGTTCACCGCGACCGTGATCCGCAGCTCCGACCGGCCGAACCGGATGACACCACCCCCGGGACCCGGCTCCACGCCCTCCACCTGCCCCGGCACCCGCGCCCGCTCGGCCCCCCGCCGCGGCAGCCCGGCGGCGTCGATCCGCCTCCTGCGCCACGCGGCCCGTACGGTACGCAACCCCCGAGCCGCCCTCCCCGCACCGACCACACTCACCGAACGCACCAGGTCACGACCGTCCATGCTGCTCACCCTGCCACCGAGCGCCCCACGCGTGCGTGTCGTTCAACTGCCGTTCACCCGTGCCGGGACCACATCTTCACGACAAGGACTGTGTGGGGCGCGCCCTGGTGTAGAAGTCGATCACATGGCATCGTCCCTGTCAGCCGCGTCACGCGCACACCCCAGCACGTGCGCGGACCGACGCCCACGACGCGCACAGCCCGGGAGCCGCCCCATGTCGACCGCGAACCCCCAGCCGCTCTGGCAGCCCGATCCCGAGCGGATCGCCCAGGCCCGCATCACCCAGTTCCAGGCATGGGCCGCCCAGCACCACGGCGCCCCGGCCGACGGCGGCTATCCCGCCCTCCACCAGTGGTCCGTCGACCAGCTCGACACCTTCTGGAAAGCCGTCACCGAGTACTTCGACGTACGGTTCTCGACCGCCTACGCGCGCGTGCTCGGCGACCGCGCCATGCCAGGCGCCCAGTGGTTCCCCGGAGCCACCCTCAACTACGCCGAACACGCCCTGCGCGCCGCCGCCGACCGCGCCGACGAACCCGCCCTGCTGCACGTGGACGAGACCCACGAACCGCGCCCGGTGACCTGGACCGAACTGCGCCGCCAGGTCGGCTCCCTCGCCGCCGAGCTCCGCGCCCTCGGCGTCCGCCCCGGCGACCGCGTCAGCGGCTACCTGCCCAACATCCCCGAGGCCGTCGTCGCCCTGCTCGCCACGGCCGCCGTCGGCGCGGTCTGGACCTCCTGCGCCCCCGACTTCGGCGCCCGCAGCGTCCTCGACCGGTTCCAGCAGGTCGAACCCGTCATCCTGTTCACCGTCGACGGCTACCGCTACGGCGGCAAGGAACACGACCGGCGCGAGACCGTCGCCGAACTGCGCCGCGAACTGCCCACCCTGCGCGCCGTCGTCCACGTCCCGCTCCTCGGCACCGAGGCACCCGAAGGCGCCCTGGACTGGGCGGCCCTGACCTCGGCCGACACCGAGCCCGTCTTCGAACAGGTCCCGTTCGACCACCCCCTGTGGGTGCTCTACTCCTCCGGCACGACCGGCCTGCCCAAGGCCATCGTCCAGTCCCA
Source organism: Streptomyces sp. NPDC020192 (assembly GCF_044388685.1). Lineage (NCBI taxonomy): Bacteria > Bacillati > Actinomycetota > Actinomycetes > Kitasatosporales > Streptomycetaceae > Streptomyces > Streptomyces sp. NPDC020192. The sequence goes on from NZ_JBIRXG010000004.1 coordinate 475,710, forward strand.
GGGCGGCATCCTCGTCGAACACCTCAAACAGCTCGGCCTGCACTGCGACCTCGGCCCCGAGGACCGTTTCTTCTGGTACACCTCGACCGGCTGGATGATGTGGAACTTCCTCGTCTCCGGCCTCCTCACGGGCACCACGATCGTCCTGTACGACGGCAGCCCCGGCCACCCCGACACCGGCGCCCAGTGGCGCATCGCCGAACGCACCCGCACCACCCTCTTCGGCACCTCGGCCGCCTACGTCATGGCCTGCCGCAAGGCCGGCGTCCACCCCGCACGCGACTACGACCTGGCCACCGTGAAGTGCGTCGCCACCACCGGCTCGCCCCTGCCGCCCGACGGCTTCCGCTGGCTGCACAACGAGTTCGCAGAGAGCGGGGCCGACCTCTGGATCGCCTCCGTCAGCGGCGGTACGGACGTCTGCTCCTGCTTCGCCGGAGCCGTACCGACCCTGCCCGTGTACACCGGCGAACTCCAGGCCCCCGGCCTCGGCACCGACCTGCAGGCCTGGGATCCGAGCGGCAAGCCCGTCACCGACGAGGTGGGCGAGCTCGTCGTCACCAACCCCATGCCCTCCATGCCGATCCACTTCTGGAACGACCCCGACGGCAGCCGCTACCACGACAGCTATTTCGACACCTACCCCGGCGTCTGGCGCCACGGCGACTGGATCACCGTCACCTCACGCGGCACCGTGATCATCCACGGCCGCTCCGACTCCACCCTCAACCGGCAGGGCGTCCGCATGGGCTCGGCCGACATCTACGAGGTCGTCGAGCGCCTGCCCGAGATCAAGGAATCCCTCGTCATCGGCGTCGAGCAGCCCGACGGCGGCTACTGGATGCCGCTGTTCGTACAGCTCGCACCCGGCGCCGTCCTGGACGAGGCACTCCTGAACCGCGTCAAGCAGGCCATCCGCGAACAGCTCTCACCGCGCCACGTGCCCGACGAGATCATCGAGGTGCCCGGCATCCCGCACACCCTCACCGGCAAGCGCATCGAGGTCCCCGTCAAGCGCCTCCTGCAGGGCACCCCCCTGGACAAGGCGGTCAACCCCGGATCCGTCGACAACCTCTCCCTGCTCGGCTTCTACGAGGAACTCGCCCGCAAACGCGCCTGAACCCACCCTGACCTGCGCAGACGACCGCACCACGCGATCCCCGGCCACCGGCGGCACCCCCATTGTCAGTGCCGCCGGTTACGGTGAGTGAGCATTGATCGACCGCGCACTTTGGGGGAAACATGGCGCACACCGACCGCCAGACCATGCGACGCGTCCTGCGCCGCGAGATCGCCGGCACCATCGGCCTGCTCACCGACGAGCACGACTTCCACGCCATGCGGCGCTACCGCAGCTTCACCTTCGACGACCACACCGCCTATCTCCAGCAGGTCGAGGCACTCCTCAAGACCCGCGCCGCCCAGGGCAGCCACACCACCCTCGCCCTGTTCGACCCCGAGGACTACGCCGCCTACTGCGCGGGCACCGGCCTCGACCCGGAGGCGGCGGCCAGCCGCACCAGGTTCACCGCCGAACTCGCGGCCACCGGCCCCACCATCGCCTACGACGGCCGGCCCCTCGCCACCCTCGTACCGGCCCTCGTCGACGAGGCCGTACGCCAGGCCACCTGGGAGTACGCCACCACCCTCCTGTCCCGCCTCGGCCCCTGCCCCACCTGCGGCGAGGACATCGGCAGGGCCGCCTTCACCCGCGCCTCCGACCTCCTGGTCCGCATCCTCGACACCGCACCGCCCGGCGACCGGCACCTCGTGGTCAGCGTCTCCGGCCCACCGGACACCCTGGTCTCCGTCCTGCACGGCGACCAGGACGGCCATGGCGGCACCCGCCTCGACGAGGCCGAGGCCCTGGAATTCACCAGCGTCCTCGCGCTCGGCCTCGCCACCCGCAGCCCCGGCGGACTCGTCATCCGCACCAGCCGCCCCGAGACACCCGACCGCGTCTACGGCTGGCGACTGCGCACCGGCGACCTCGAAGCGCTCACCGCGGCAGAAGTCTTCGACGCCTACTGCACCGACGTCGAATCCGGCGACCTCATCTCCCCGGAGTCCGGCGTCGACTACTGCGAACCCCCCGACCTCGGAGACGACGGCACGGCCCCGGCCCACCGGCACTGACCGCACCCGCACCACGCAGCCACCACACGTAGAACGCGTCAGGGGCGCCCCACCCAAGGCAGGACGCCCCTGAACCCGACACACCGGACACGGCTGTCGCTACGGCTACTCGCCGGACAGCACCGCCTGAGCAGCGCCGCGCGCCTCCTCGGCACTGTCCGCGGCACGTGCGGCCGCCGCGGCCCGCTCGCACTGCGCCAGCGTGTACTTCGCCAGCGTCGCCCGGACATAAGGAATCGACGCCGACCCCATGGACAGGGAGGTGACCCCCAGACCGGTCAGCACACAGGCCAGCAGCGGATCCGACGCGGCCTCGCCGCACACACCACAGCTCTTGCCCTCGGCCTTGGCCGCCTCGGCGGACAACGCCACCAGGTCGAGCAGCGCCGGCTGCCACGGATCCTGCAGCCGGGACACCGCGCCCACCTGACGGTCGGCCGCGAAGGTGTACTGCGCGAGGTCGTTGGTTCCCAGCGACAGGAACTCGACCTCCTGCAGGATCGAACGCGCCCGCAGCGCGGCCGACGGGATCTCCACCATCGCGCCGAACTTGGCCCGCAGCCCCGCCTCACGGCAGGCGTCCGCGAACGCCTTCGCGTCCGCGCGGTCCGCCACCATGGGTGCCATGACCTCGAGGTAGACGGGCAGCCCCTCGGCGGCCTTGGCCAGTGCGGTCAGCTGCGTGCGCAAGATCTCCGGGTGGTCCAGCAGCGTGCGCAGACCCCGCACGCCCAGCGCGGGGTTGGGCTCGTCGGCCGGAGTCAGGAAGTCCAGCGGCTTGTCCGCGCCCGCGTCCAGCACCCGCACGACCACACGACCCTCGGGGAACGCCTCCAGCACCTGCCGGTAGGCCTCCACCTGCTTCTCCTCGGAAGGAGCGTTCTTGCTGTCGTCCAGGAACAGGAACTCGGTACGGAACAGACCGACACCCTCGGCCCCGGCCTCCACCGCGGCCGGCACGTCCGCCGGCCCACCCACGTTGGCCAGCAGCGGCACCTTGTGGCCGTCCGCCGTCACACCCGGCCCGGTCGACGCGGCCAGCGCGGCCTTGCGCTCGGCGGCCGCGGCCGTCAGTTCGGCCTTCTTCGCCTCGCTCGGGTTCACGAAGATGTCGCCCGTGCTCCCGTCGACCGCGATCACCGTGCCCTCGGCCAGCTCACCGGCACCCGGCAGCGCCACGACCGCCGGCACACCCAGCGCCCGCGCCAGGATCGCGCTGTGACTGGTCGGTCCGCCCTCCTCGGTCACGAAACCGAGCACCAGAGACGGATCCAGCAGCGCGGTGTCGGCAGGAGCCAGATCCCGCGCCACGAGCACATAAGGCTCGTCACTGTCCGGCACACCCGGCATCGGAACGCCCAGCAGCCGGGCGACGATACGATTCCGCACGTCATCCAGGTCGGCCACCCGGCCGGCAAGGTACTCACCGGCGCCGGCCAGCAGCTCGCGGTACGCCGCGAACGCGTCGTACACGGCACGCTCGGCGGTGCTGCCGACGGCGATCCGCCGGTCCACATCGGCCATCAGCTCGGGGTCCTGCGCCATCATGGCCTGCGCCTCGAGCACGGCCTGGGCCTCGCCGCCCGCCAGATTGCCGCGCGCCATCAGGTCGGCGGCGACGGCGTCGACGGCCTGACGGGCACGCCCCTGCTCCCGCTCCGCGTCCTCTGCGGGGATCTGCTTGGCCGGCGGCTCCAGCACCGCCGTGCCCATGTGCCGAACCTCGCCGATGGCCACGCCATGGCTCACGCCCACGCCTCGCAGCGTTGTCTCCATCTCACCCGTCTCCGAATAATGCGGCGGGTCCCGCCGCCGCGATGGTTGTCCTGATACGCCGCCGCTACGACGGCGGAGCCGTCACTGCCAGGCGAAGAGTTCGTCGCCGGCCTTCACGTCACCGCTCTCACGGACGTCGCCGAGGGAGTCGGCCGTGGCTTCGAGCGCGACGACGGGGCAGATGGGGGACTTGCCGGCCGCCTCGACCGCCGAGGGGTTCCAGCGCACGACGGCCTGTCCCCGCGTCACGGTGTCGCCCTTGCTGACGAGCAGTTCGAAGCCCTCACCGTTGAGCTGCACGGTGTCGATGCCGAGGTGGGTGAGCACGCCGTGCCCCTCCGCGTCGACCACGACGAAGGCGTGCGGGTGCAGGGAAACAATGACGCCGTCCACAGGAGCCACGGCCTCGGAGGGCTCGCGTACGGGGTCGATGGCGGTACCCGGGCCGACCATGGCCCCAGAGAAGACCGGATCCGGCACGGCGGCCAGTCCGATGGCGCGTCCGGCAAGAGGGGACGACACGGTGGTCATGGGAAGCCTCCCAGGAGTGGAGCTGCTTACGGGCCGTCACTACCTGTCCCGGACGGCACTGAGCAGCAGGGTATGTCATAGGAAGTTGGGGTTCCGTATGGAAGCTACCAGCTAGTGGTCTAGACCACCACCCCTGCGGATTTGCACCGCCTTCGAGGCTCCGTGTACAGTCGTACTCCTGCTTGGGGCAGAGCGACGTGAAAGCGTCCTCGCTCAGCAGCACCCAAACTCGTCAGATCCTATCTCTGGATTTCCTTCTGCATGTCCGCAGCGGGGTGGTCAGAGAGACGGAAAAACCCTGATAGAGTTTGAAACGTCGAAGGGAAGCCCGGAGGAAAGCCCGAGAGGGTGAGTACAAAGGAAGCGACCGTTCCTTGAGAACTCAACAGTGTGCCAAAAATCAACGCCAGAT